>JAYGDB010000007.1:0-4609 GCA_046583095.1 Myxococcota bacterium
GCGGAAGCTCGAGCCCGATCGCGCGGGTCCCCGCGGCGAAGCGCGCCAGGTGGTCGTCCAGCCGGAAGACCTGGCGGTCGTAGATCCGGATGCCCTCGAAGATGCCGTCCCCGTACAGGAGCCCGTGATCGGTCAGCGGGATACTCGCCTCGCTCGCGTCCACCACCCGTCCGCCGATCCAGACCTTCACTGGCCCCTGCCTTCGAGCCGGGAAGCAATCCGAAGCCCCGCCGCGACGACTCTGCGCGCCAGCGCTTCCTCGCCGAACTCTTCGAGACGCGGCGAGGGCATCGCCAGAGCCACGGCCGCCAGCATCCGTTCGCCCGAGAGCACCGGCGCGGCCAGCACCGACAGGCCGGGGATCCACTCGTCCCGGTTCGACGCCCAGCGACGCAGCTTCGTCTCTGCAACGGCGGCACGAAGCGCACCCGCGTCGATTGCGGTACGCGACGTGAAGGCCTCGAGCGTCCCGCCCGGAAAGCTCAACAGACCCGACGCAAACGCGAGGTAGAGCTTGCCA
Organism: Myxococcota bacterium; assembly: GCA_046583095.1. GTDB lineage: Bacteria > Myxococcota_A > UBA9160 > UBA9160 > UBA4427 > JAJDAN01. Next base: position 521 of record JAYGDB010000007.1, read on the forward strand.
ACCGCGGTCGCGTGCACAGGAACCGACGACCCGATGCGGGGCGCGGCTCGCAGGAAGCCCGTCCCCTCGACCTTGTCGAGGATGACGATCTCCTGGGCCCGAAGGCTCACCAGGAAGAACGTCTCGCCCAGGCTCTCGGCTTCGGATTCGAGCACCGGGCGGGCGGCAGCAACCACCGGCTCACGCTCGAGCGCACCCAGACCGAGGGCAACCAGACCGATGCCCGGTCGGTAGCGGCCCCCCTCGTCCTGTTCGACGAGGCCCCGACGCCGGAGCGTGGTCAGCAGCCGGTGGGTACTCGACTTGGCGAGACCGAGATCACGGGCGATTGCAGTCACACCCTGCGACTCGAGCGACCCATGCAGGTGAAACAGGATATCGACGGCTTTCTCGACGGTCCCAGCTTGGCTGGCATCGGGCGAAGTGGTTGCCATGACGGCGCCTTTTGTTGGACGGACTGTTGGACGGACGCCGGACGGGGCCCTGGGCTGGCTTCCGCCCAGTCGTACTGGCGGAGAATTGTTGTTCCGATTATAGGAATTCTGTCTCTATAGATGGAACACTTTAGCCGACATCGTCGATCAACGCGAGTGCTCCCGCGTAGGTCATCACTACGGGGTCCTCACCCTTTCGCTGCGGCGCCAGCTGGAAGGGACCGACGAGGCCCGCAATCGGACGATCTGCGAACGCGTTCGCAATACACATGGCCTCGACCCCCGCCTCCCCGAACAGAGAAGCCCCGCGTGCCCGACAGTTGAAGTACAACCCGAAGGCGGGCAGCGGATCGCGAAGGCTGTCCAGTTGCTCGACGAACCCGTCTCGGGCGGCGTCGGCATCGAGCCGGACGAGGGCCAGCCGCTGGCCGGAGGCCATCGGCTCTGGGACCGAGAACGCCGCACGATCGTGATCCAGGCCAACCACGTTCCGTACCCGCAGCGTTTCCGGCCCGCTGCGCCCACAGAGCCCGACCAGCAGGGCCGGCGCACCCCCAGCACCCGGATCCAGACCGGCATTCCGAGCGGTCTCTAGATACACGTCCAACGCCGGGCGGCCGTCGAGACCGAGCACCCAGTTTCCCCGGGCGCGAGTGACCGAAAGCACGGGCGTCACGGCCCGCCCGCTCTGGGCGATCGCCAGCCGCGGACGCACCCCCCGCAGCACGAAGCCTGCCACGCCTTCGCTCGAGATGTCTCCATCGTGCCACAGGACGCTCGAGCCACGAGGCGTGTGACCGGCCGCCGTGCCCAGGATGGTGGCCGGCCCAAGATGCTCGCCGAGACCCGCTACCAGTCCCGGCGCCCCGAGGTCGAGCGAGTCCAGCATCACCACGACCAGATCGTCGGCCGCGAGAACCCCGCCCACTCGGGCCGCAATCTCCTCGCCCGCCCGACCCGACTCCCCGTGTAGGTCCCGCACCAGGAAGGACGCCGCCTCGACACCCGCGAGGGCGAGCACCATGACGGCCGGATACGAGCTCACCTCGACGCCGGCTGCAACGATGCCCTCCACCGCGCCGCCGACCACAACTCGCGAGCCAAGGATGTCGGAACACCGCATGGCTACCCTCGAGAGCGAGTTCCCGTGGGCCGTAGAAGCCACCACCAGCGCGACGGCGACCTCGCCAGCTCCAACGCGCAAGAGGGCCTGCCGGCACGCCTCTTCGGCCGCCGCCTCGGGATCGAGCATCGTCGAGATACCGAGACCCGGCCGCATCATCGCAGGATCGTAGCCGCCTCACCCGCGGGAAGCCCAGGAGGGCCCTGAGGACCCCTCGGGCCAGCCCCAGCGTTGTGGGCTAGGATCGCAATCGCTTCGCCCGACTCCCTGGGACGCTGCAACCCCCCGCAAACTGGGAATTTTCTCAGACCCCACGAGACTGAGGTCGGGTTGGCTGACTTTGAAATCATCGACCGCCTGAGCGATCTCAAAGCTCTCGCGAAAGCCCTCGCTAAAGAGGACGTCATCGCGGTCGATACCGAAGCCGATAGCTTCTACCACTACTTCGACAAGACCTGCCTGGTCCAGATCGCCACCCGCAAGAGCTGTTACCTCATCGACCCGCTCGCACTAGGCGGCCCGGCAGAGCTCGCTCCTCTTGGGCCGGTGTTTGCTTCGTCCAAGATCCGCAAGATCTTCCATGCAGCCGAGTACGACATCTTCGTCCTCAAGCGCGACTGCGGCTTCACGTTCTCGAACCTCTACGACACGATGGTGAGCGCCCAGCTGCTCGGCTATCCGGCGATCGGTCTCGCCGCGCTCATCGAGCACCACTACGGCATCAAGGTTCCCAAGGACGAGCAGCGCTCGGACTGGTCGCGTCGTCCGCTCACCGACAAGCAGCTGAAGTACGCAGCGGGCGACGTGCTGTACCTGGTCCGCCTCACGAACAAGCTCGAGAAGGCGCTGCAGCACGCGGGCCGACTCACGTGGGCGCAGGAAGAGTTCGAAACCCTGACCCAGCGTGAGTGGCCGGAGCGCGAGTTCGACCAGGACGGGCACATCCGAATCAAGGGAGCGAAGAAGCTCGACCCGAAGGCACTCGGGGTGCTTCACGAGCTCTATCTGATGCGAGACAAGCGGGGTCGCGAAATCGACCGCCCCACCTTCAAGGTTCTCGGGAACCGCACGCTGCTCGAGCTGGCGGAGACCAAACCGAAACACCTCTCGGACCTGAACGGCGTTAAGGGCATCACCGACCTCATCGTGCGGCGAATGGGCCGGGACATCCTCGAAGCGGTCAAGAAGGGCCGCAGTTCGCCCCGCTTGCCCGTGCCGAAACCGCCCTCGAACGGCCGCAGGCGAATCGATCGCAAGACGGAGCGTCTCGTCAACCGTCTGAAGCGGTGGCGTGCCGCGCGTGCGCAGGAACTCGAACTCGACCCGGGCGTCCTGTGCCCGAACTCCTCCCTAGAGGCCATCGCGTGGAAGAATCCCACACAGGCCGCGGACCTCAAAGAAGTCGACGAACTCAAGGGCTGGTTCGTAAAGGAGTTCGGCAAGGAGGTCGTCGCGATGGTCCACCGAGACGACCACGCCGAAGAGACCTCGACGGCAGGACCCGCCGCGAAGGGCCCGACCTCGAAGAGCGCCGCCGACGCCTCGCCAGCGGAAGGGAAGAATCGGAGACGGCGGAAGAAAAAGCGGGAATCCCGCCAAGCCGACAGGCCCAAGGCCTCGTAGGGCTAGCGCCAGGGAACCCCAGCGCGAAACCCCCCGGCCCGATGCGCTCGGCCAAGGGGTCTGCTTCTCGATCTGGCACCCGGGTCTGGGAAAACTAGGGGGTGCTGTTCTGGGGGAAAGCGCCTCGTGGGTGACTCCCAGATCCCGGGCTTTGTTTGACCGCCTCGGATGAACGCGCCCGTTAGCATTCGAGTCGACCAAGCCAGATCAGATGGTGTCTGTCAGAGCAGCTTCCGTGCCAACCTGGCTGAGGCGGAAACCGACGTAGGTTCAAGGACTTCCATGCCACGCATGCCCAACCGCGAACGCATCCGACGAGTGCGTTCTACGCGGTCGGCCGGGCGGCGACCGAGCCGCGGCCGCGAAACCCGTTTCGAACTGGGGGTCTAGCTGCGGCTAGCCCCGTGCCTCTCGATGTGGCACCGCCGCATCGGATTGCGCTCTGACGGGACTGCTCGGCCCGCGCAAGCGAAACGCGCGGCCATCGCTTCCCGGATGCACCGAAGACCGCACGCGACTGCACCAGGTTCGGCGCCATGCCGGAGGAATGCGCTGCTTCGGGCAGCCCCGGTTCGGCTCGGCCAAGCCGGTCCGCCGCAGAATCACACGCACCGGAGGCCCGATCGGGGCACGAGACCGCCCGCTTCGGCGCGCGCGCCGCACACGTAGAGCTTCACTTCGGCGGCTTCGCTCGACGCGGATGCGGGCTCCGGGCGGCCGTCGCGGGAGGCTACCTCGAACACGCCCGGGACAGGTATCTCGACGCCGACGGCGACGCTGAGATGACGTGACCCGGCAGACCGGTGCAACTCGAAAGGCGATAGACTGCGGCCGTGTTCGCCGAACGACGCCAGCGTGTGCTCGACGCCATGGGGCCCGATGCGGTCGCCATCCTGCTCGGCGCGTCAC
>JAYGDB010000131.1:0-3315 GCA_046583095.1 Myxococcota bacterium
GAAGTACGGCGGTTTCGAGCTGCCCGCCACCATCGAGAACATCATCATCCAGATGGTCGCCCGGGCCGACGCGGGCCTGATGACGCTGATCGGCCTGCAGGCGGGCGTCTCCGAAGACATCCAGATGTACGCGAGTGAAGAACTCAAGCAGCAGTACCTGCCGCGCTTCGCCTCGGGCGAGGTAATGGGCGCGATGGATCTCACGGAGTCCCAGGCTGGCTCGGACCTGGGCGCCATCACGACGCGTGCGAGCGAGCGGGACGGCCGCTACTTCCTCGACGGCGAAAAGATCTTCATCACGAACGGCGGCTGCGAGATCCACCTGGTGCTGGCCCGCGACGACAGCAGCTTCGAGGAGTCGAAGGGCACGACGCGCGGCCTTTCGCTGTATCTCTGCCCGCGCACCCTGCCCGACGGCAGCAAGAACGGACTGCACGTGGAGCGCCTCGAGCACAAGCTCGGCATCCACGGCTCGCCGACAGCGGCGATCCGCTTCGACGACGCCGAGTGCTTCCTCGTGGGCACCCAGGGCGAGGGCTTCAAGGCCATGCTCACGCTGATGAACAACGCGCGCCTGGGCGTCGCCGCGCAGGGAGTCGGCATCGCGGAGGCCGCTCTGGAGGCGGCCGTCCGCTACGCGGGCGAGCGCGTGCAGTTCGACGTGCCGATCGCCGAGCAGCCCCTGATGAAGAACATGCTGGCGCGCATGACGATCGACGTGGAGGGAAGCCGCGCCCTCCTCTACCGCGCCTGCCGGCTGCTCGACGCGAACCGAGCGCTCGAGAAGGCACTGATGCGCTCGGCCGAGAGCGACGAGTTCTCGCAAGCCGAGCGGGTCGAGATGGAGGCGCACCGCCAGGCGAACGACACGCGCATCCGCCTGCTGACGCCACTCGCCAAGTACATGGCCACCGAGACCGCAGACCACGTGACCCGCATGGCCATCCAGGTGCACGGCGGCATCGGCTTCATGGCCGAATCCGAGGTGGGGAAGCTCCACAACGACGCCATCATCACGACGATCTACGAGGGCACCTCCGAGATCCAGGTCTCGTTCGCGCTGAAGGAGATCGGCAAGGGAGCGTTGGCGGCCGTCTTCGAGGCTCTCGAGGCGGAGCTTGCGTCGTTCGAGAGCGCCGAGCTGCGCGAGTACGCCGACAAGGTGCGCCACGGCATGAAGCTCATCCTCGATGCCTCGAGCGCGCTGATGGCCGACTTCGCCTACGCGCTGATGTCGGCGCGCTCTCTCGCAGAGGTAGTGATCAGCGTGATCGTGGGCGCCGAGTTGCTGAAGCAGGCCGAGGCCGATCCCAATCGCTTCGATCTGGCCGCCTCGTGGATCAACCGCCGCATGGTCGATCTCGAGAGCCGCACCCAACGCATCCAGGAAGGCACCCACGACCGGATCGACCGCGCCGACAAGATCATCGACCTCGTCCGCGGCCGCTGATTTGAAGCTCCGCCCCTACACGCCGAGCGACGAAGCCGCACTGATCCGGATGTGGCACGAGACGCGGGTCCACGCCTACCCGTACCTGCCCACCGAGCAGGCCTACACGGTCGCGGACCTCACGAGCTACTTCTGCGAGCACATCGCACCGAAGTACGACATCTGGCTGGCGGAGTCCGATGCGAAGATCGTCGGCCTCCTCGCAATCGAGGGGAGTTACCTCAACCTCTTCTACGTGCACCCGACCGCCCAGCGGGCCGGCGTGGGCGAAGCGCTGCTCGCGAAAGCAAGGGAGCTCTCCCCGCAGGCCATCGAGCTTCACACCCACCAGCAAAACGTCTCGGCCTGCGCGTTCTACGAGAAGCACGGCTTTCGCGCCGCCCGCTTCGGCACCAGCGGCCCGCCCGAGAGCTCGCCGGATGTCGAGTACCACTGGCGAGCAACCGGGGACTCGACCTAGCGAGCACCCGCCGGCTTCCGGATCGACGAACGCGCCCGTCCGGCTAGATCGTCAGGTAATGGCGAACCAGCTCGAAGCGGTCGTTGCCCCAGAACATCTCGTCCCCGACGAAGATCGTGGGCAACCCGAAGACCCCGCGTTCGACGGCCTCCTGGGTATCGCGGTCGAGGCGCTCGACCAGCTCGTCGGACTGGGCGCGCGCCAGACAGGCGTCCGCATCGAGGCCCGCCGCATCCAGCAGCGAGTGGACCACCGCAGGATCCGAGGGGTCGCGCGGATCGGCCCAGCGCGCTCGGTACATCGGATCGTGGAACTCGAAGAAGCGGCCCTCGTCCTTGGCGACCAGGGCTGCACGCAACGCGAGGCGGGTATCGCTCTTCATGAAGTTGCGAGCTTCCGGCGACATCTTTGCGCCACACAGCTCGGCCCAGTGCGCCACGCTGGCCTGGTAGTCGGCCGTCTTGCGGGGCCCGAGCTTCGGCCGCGGGCCGGGCTTGGTCTCACCCTCGGGCGGTTCGATCAACTTGCGCAGGTTGACCGGCATGAAGTCGATCTCGACGTCGAGATCCTCGAAGTACTGCCTGACTCGGCAACTGCCGAAGTAGGCCCAAGGTCAGGAATAGTCGAAGTAGAACGGGATGCTGCGCATTCTCTGATCCCCCTGCGGATGACCGGGCTGCACCGTTGCCCCGAGGCGCGATTCTAGCGGCAATCCAGCGGCTCGAGAGGCGTACCCGGAGCCCCTCGGGTGAGGGAAGAGTCGGAGATTTTTCTGCCACAACCGCTCCTGGGGCACCACATACCGATACGGCGGATTTTCTCCGTTTTCCCCGCCACCACCACGAAAAAACGTCCACCTCCTTCCCGGGTTTCCTTGTCCTAGGAGGGCACGGGCATGCGACGGATGTGGCTTCTGCTTGGCTTGCTGGACCCGAGTATGAGCGGGCCGGTATCGGCAAGGCCTATTTCGATTCGCAGGCTGGCCTTCGCTCTCGGCCTCTGGGCCACCTGCCACGCGGGGCCCGCGCTAGCGGGCATCCACACCTGGGACGTGAACGAGGTGTTCAGCAACGCCGACGGCACGATCCAGTTCGTCGAACTCTGGGAGGCTGCGGGTGGCGCCGGTGAGGTCAACGTCGGAAACGGCTCGATCTCGAGCAACACCCAGAGCTTCGTGTTCGGCCAGGGCTCCGTCACCCCGCCGACCTCCAACAAGTTCTATCTACTCGCGACTCAGGGCTTCGCCGATCTAGACGGCGCGCCGACGCCCGATGCAATCATCCCATCCGGAAGCGTTCCGTTCTTCAGCCCAGCCGGAGACACGGTTGCCTTCGGGGTCTACGATAGTTGGACCTTCGCTGCGGTTCCCACCAACGGCACGGATTCGCTGGACCGTCTGACCGGA
>JAYGDB010000176.1:0-2423 GCA_046583095.1 Myxococcota bacterium
AATCCAGGAGCTGTCGGGTGAGCGACGCTCCGCGTTGTGCTGCCGTGTTGATCCAGCCCAGGTATTCGGGTCCAGGATTCGGGTCCGGAAGCCCCGAGACGGGAACCTTCAAGCGGTCGCTCGCCGCGAGGATCGTCATCAGGAGATTGTTGAAGTCGTGGGCAATGCCACCGGCCAGGCGCCCGATGGCGTCCATCTTCATCGATTGCGTGAGTTGTGCGGTCAGCGCGCGTTGCCGCGTCACGTCTCGGGCAAAACGGTAGTGCTCTCCGGGTTCTTCGTTCGGAATCGCGACAAGGAAGAGGTTTGCGAAGAACGAAGAGCCGTCGGCCTTCTGTCCGCGCACGGTGACGTCCTGCCTTCCCCTCTGGGCCAGATCAGCGACAGCCCCTACGACTTGTTCCCTGTCTTCTTCGACGATCCAGTCGTCGGCAGCCGAACCTACGAGGTCTTCCACATCGCGCCCGTGCATGGCGGCGAACGCGAGGTTCACCGTCTGAAAGCGGCCGTCGCTTCCCACCCGTGCGACCCCTTCGAGGGCGCGCGCCTTCGCAGCATCGGCCAGCGTTGCGGCTTGGAGGCGGTCGGCGAAGGTGACGAGTTTCTTTGCAGCGATCGCGCCGAGCAGCGCCGAGAAGCCGATGGCAGAGACGAGATTGAGCCAGGCGGGGACGGGATCCATCGCGCCCGACGAGTCGGGAAGTTTGCCGAGGCTTTCGAGTGTAAACAGGCCCGTCATCACCGCTACGCCGAGCAGGCCCATTGCCAGCGCGATCCGCTGCCCCAGGAGGATCCCGCCGAGTAGGGGGACGAGCAGGAACCACATGGTGAAGAGCGCCGACGTGCCGCCCTGGTAGTAGGCGGGCACCACGATGAGCCCCGCGAGCGCGACCAACACGATCAGAGCGCCAGAGGCCGCGGAATCGGTTGTCCGCACGACCAAGGGGACCGAAAGGAAACCCACGAGACCCACAAACAGGGCGATCTGCTCCACCGAGCCGATGGGTTTGTCGGCGTACCAGATATACAGGCCTTCGCCCGTCAAGAGGACCGCGGCGATCAGTGCTACGGCGTCGAGGAAGCCGCGCTGTGCCCGATCGTCGAAGAGGCCCCTGAGCGGCTCGCTCAGCCAACGCCCGCGCTCCGGCGCGGGTCGCGGGTTCTCGCTCGGCGTCTGTGTGCGCGTGTTCTGGCCCGGGTCGTTCACAGCCCTACTCGTACGTGGAGGTATTGGTTCGTCGGGTGCCGGGAAGCGCGGCCCACCTCGAGGGGCAAGGAAGCTTCCAGCGACTCACTTCTTTTCTCAGCTCTCAGCGGCCGACCGTCGGTCCGCTCCTTCCGGCGAACGCCCAATCTGTCTGACGCCCGGCGTCGAGATCCATGAGTCCAGCATAGCGCTGTCTAGCAAGCGGTTGCAGCCGATGCCCAACAGCTCGTTCCAATCGACCCGTGGTACCGTTCTGGCGGCGGGCGCCGTGCCCCAGCGCTGGCGGTCAGCGCTGTAGGGCGCAGCTGAACCGCATGTCCGTTAGGCGGCGATGATCGAACTCGAGCTGGAAGCCTCGATCGAGGGAATCGCAAGCCCTTCTATGCCGGCTGGCTTCAGCCTCCGCTCGTATCAGCACTCCGATGATCATCTGTGGCTCGCGATTCACTCGGCCACAGGCGTCTACGACCCGGTCGCACCGGATCTCTTCGAAACCGAGTTCGGGGGGCAGCGTGACGCACTCGCGGTACGCCAGATCTATGTGACCGAGCCCGGTGGGTGCGCCGTGGGCACCGCCACGGGCTGGTTCCCCGGGCCAGCCCGAGACTCTCGAGTCGGCCGCGTCCACTGGGTCGCGGTCATCCCGGAGTACCAGCGGCGCGGCCTCGCCGGCTGGCTCACCGGCGAGGTCGTCCGTCGGCTCGGGCAGCTCGGGTACGCCCGAGCCTATCTCTCTACGTCCGCGCTAAACCGCCCGGCGATCTGCCTTTATCTATCCCTGGGCTTTCGTCCGTGCGTCCGCTCCACCCAGGAGTCCGACGTTTGGGCGAAGATCCGAGCCGAACTCCCCGCGGCGCTGAGAGAGGCTGCACGTCCGGTCTCCGCCTAACACGGCGTTGCAGCCGACATGGTTCCGCGGGATTCCATTAAACCTTTGGTAATGTTTGGCAATCAACTTGGTGTCTCCGGGCGGGCCACGGCGGCCGGCCATGCGGCTGAACGCCAATCCGTTAGGCGGCTTGAGTGCTAGCACGAGATCTGTACGAGTTGCTCAGCTCTCAGGAATCGACTGCGGGACTTCGGGCCGCTGTCGCTCCAGCAATGCCTGAGTATAGGAGCGGCTTGGCCGAGCGAGGCCGGTCTTGCCCAGTCTTCGTTGCTAGCGATGGTTCTCTCTTGGTCGTGGCAGCGAGTCATCTTGAAAGACTGTGCACTG
>JAYGDB010000212.1:0-15907 GCA_046583095.1 Myxococcota bacterium
TTCGCGTCTCCTGCGAAGGCAGGCGACACGAATAGGAGAAAGAGAGCAGCAAGGCTCACCAGTTTGATTGTTCGCATCATTTCAGTTTCCTTCATTGTTCCTGCCCGGTTCATCTCTGTTGCTCATTCGGTCGGTACTTCACCCGACGGAAGTGGAGAAACGCAAGGCTAACGAAAGAACATGAAGACAATATGAAAGTCGAGCCGGGTCGAAGATTCGAGCTGTGGCGGATTCATCGCGCAGTGGCGGATTGCTTCGCGAAATCAGTCGCGCTCTCCCCCTTGGGGCCGCCTATTCGGCAACCCCTGCTCGCGATCGGCGAGATTGAATCCCAGCAGTTCCGCAGGGCGGCCGGACCGGACTGACGTGCAACGGATGCGCAGCGAGTCGCGCTACTACGCGCGGGAGTTGGGTAGCTGGGGACGAGCCTCTGGGTGCCGGCGGAGTCGTAGCCGGTGACTTCGTGTGCCGGGGCCGACGGCTTCTTCATCTGATCTTCAGGGACGGATGATAATCCTTCTATAAGACGCAAGTTCTAGGCAAGACCTAGGCAAGGGCGTTCGCGCAGGCCTGCGCTTCCTCGGACCAGAAGGTAAGACTCGAGAGTCTGGGACAGGGAGGCGACTCAGGAGGACCACAGCAGGCGAGAACACTCGATGAGGCGGAAGGACGTTCAGTTGATGTTGAATGATGAGTGGCAACCCTCCATTGTAGAGAGTACGAGAACGAGCGCGATCCTCGGCGACCATCCGTCGATCTGTCGTGTGCGCCAGCTGATCGAGCAGGTAGCGCCGACATCGGCCACAGTGCTCGTGTCAGGCGAGACCGGTACCGGCAAGGAACTGGTGGCAACGGCCCTGTACGAGCAGAGCCTGCGAGTGGCTGAGCCGTTCGTGAAGCTCAACTGCTCGGCGCTAGCCGAGTCGATCCTGGAGTCGGAGCTATTTGGCCACGAGCGGGGAGCGTTCACCGGGGCCGTCAGCCGCCGCGAGGGGCGCTTCATGCAGGCCGACGGCGGCACCCTGTTCCTGGACGAAATCTGTGACCTTACGCCCGGGATCCAGGTCAAGCTGCTCCGCTTCCTCCAGGAGCGCGAATTCGAGCGGGTGGGCGGCAACGAGACGATCCGCGTGGATGTGCGCATGATCACGGCCACCAATAGAGACCCGCGCGAATTGGTGAGGGAGGGTCTCTTCCGGGAGGATCTGTACTACCGCCTGAACATCGTGAACATCGAAGTGCCGCCGCTGCGCAGGCGCGGGACGGACGTCGAGATGCTCGCTCACGCAGCGCTCTTGCGAATGGCCCGGAAGTACGATCGCCAGGTCGATGGCTTCACACCCTCCGGGCTCGCCGTCCTGACGGGTCACAGTTGGCCCGGCAACGTTCGCGAGCTCGAGAACACCATCGAGCGAGCGGTCTTGACGACCGACGTTCGCTGGATCGGGCCGGAGCAGCTCTCTCCGCTGCTTGCAGGCGACTCGGCGGATCTCCCCGACGCGCTGATCCCCGGCAGCTCCATGAGCGACATCGAGCGCGTCGCGATTCTGCGCACCCTCGAGGCGGTCGGGGGGTCTACCGCCAAGGCCGCGGCGATTCTCGGTATTTCGTGCCGTACGATCCAGTACCGGCTCGCCAGCTACCGGGAAGAGAACGACTCCTCGCCGCAGCAATAGGCGCTTCGGTACCCGCAGCAGGGGTGAGACAGGCCGATCCCCAGGGCAGGGCGGGCTGTTTCTTTATCTACACCTATATCTATACCCATATCGGCCAGCCGACCGGCCCGTCGGCTGCGCGGGATCCCGGGCCGGGCACCTGCTTGCCCCTAGTCGACATCCAGCGAGAGTGGCGTCAGTGCTTCCAGCCAAGCCTGGAAGTCGAGATCGATCAGATCGAGCGACGTACTCCAGAAGTCCGGTCGCTCGAGGTCGGTGCCCAGGGCCTCCCGGGCGACCCCCTCCGCAGTATCGCTGCCGGTGCGTCGGAGCAGCGCCTCGTAGCGCGGTAGGAATCCCGGTCCTTCCTGCTTGGCGCGCGAGAAGATCCCCATGCTGAAGAGGTACCCGAAGGTGTAGGGAAAGTTGTAGAACGAGATCCCCGTGATGTAGAAGTGGAGCTTCGAGGCCCAGAACCAGGGATCCAGCTCGTCCTCGGCGAGCGCGTCGCCGTAGCAGCGTTTCTGCGCTGCGAGCATCAGCTCTTGCATCCGCGATACCGAGATCTCGCCGGACTTGCGCTCGTCGTACAGCGACTCCTCGAAGTAGAAGCGCATCGGGATGTTGAGCAGGAATGTCGCGGCGTCCTGCATGCGCGAGTCGAGGAGCAGGGCCCGCTGCTCGGCGGGAGCGTCGGGGTCCTCGAGTACCGCGTCGATGACGAGCTGCTCCGCGAATGTCGAGGCCGTCTCGGCGAGTGTCATCGGATACCGGCGCGACCACGGGCGCATGTCCGCCATCAGCTTGCCGTGGAAGGCGTGGCCCAGCTCGTGGGCCAGGGTCGAGAGGTCGCCCAGGGTCTCGTTGTACGTGATGAAGACACGCGACTGGTTGATCCAACTCGAAGTCGAGCAGAACCCGCCGGGCCGCTTGCCGGCTCGCGGCGACCAGTCAATCCAGCGCCCGTCGAATGCGTCAGCGGCGAATGCGGCCAGCGCGGGATAGAAGCGGTCGAAGCTGTCGCGCACGCGTTCCTGTCCTTCGGGCCACGGGATCCGCGCATGGCTCTCCAGCGGCAAGGGAGCCATCAGGTCCTGGAAGCCGAGCTTCTCGCGCCCGAGGATGGCGGCCTTGCGGCGCAGGTAGGAGCGAGCGACCTCGGCGCGCTTCTCGACGGTCCCGAGGAGGGTGTCGAGGGTGCGCCGCGTGATCGCAGCGTCGAAGAGCGCGGGTTCGAGGAAGTCGGAGATGCCGCGGCGCTCGTAGAGGGCGAGTCGCGTTCCGGCGATTGCGTTCAGGCAGGCGGCGGTGACGTCACCGACGGATTCCCAAGCCGCGTTCGAGCCGTGGAGCGCCGCACGGCGGACCTCGGGATCGGGATCCTCGAGCAGACTGCGCGTGACGGCGACCGGAGTCTGTTTCGGCGGACGGCCGGGAACCTGCAGATCGAACTCGAGGCGACCCGAGATCTGGTCGTACAAGCGGCCCCAGGCGCCAATGCCCGTGACGGCGAGGTCGGCTTGCAGTCCTTCGAGCGCGGGTTCCATCCGTCGCTGAGCGCTCTCTCGTAGTCGCGACAGGAAGTGTCCCACGCCCGCGAGCTCTGGCGCTGCGAGGAGTGTTTCGAAAGGCTCGTCGCCGCAGGCACCGATTGCCGCTCGCACCGTGATGAAGAGCTTCTCGTACTCGGCGCGTGCTGCCGCGGCGGAAGCGTTCTCCCGGGTGATCGCTTCGTTGCGCGTGTCGGCGGCACTGAGGCATCCGAGGTATCCGCCGAGGTGGTTGGTTCGGGAGGTCAGGTCCTCGAGTCGCGAGAGGAGTGAGACCCACGCGTGGAGCGATTCTGCGGCGATCGCGCCGAGTTCGCGCGACTCCTGTTGCAGGCTGGCAACGTCCGCCTCGAGTTCCCGACGGAAGGCGCGGTACGCGTCCCCGTCGAACTCGTCGAAGTAGGGAGTCATGTCCCAGTCGGGCTGGGCCTGGGCGGTCACTGTGTCCGATCCTCGGCCTCCTTGACGGGACGCATCAGACCCTCCTGGGTGGTGGAAGCGACGAGCCTCCCGTCCCGTGTATAGAGAGTCCCCCGCGCAAATCCCCTCGCTCCAAATGCCGTCGGGCTCTCCTGTACGTACAGCAGCCACTCATCGGCCCGCAGCGGACGATGGAACCACACGGCATGGTCGATGCTCGCGACCATCATCGGGCCCAGCTTCCCGAGGCGGCCGTGGGGCCGAAGGATGTTGTCGAGGAGCGAGATGTCCGTCCCGTAGGTGAGCACGCACTGATGCAGCAAGGGATCGTCTGCGAGTCGTCCGTCCGCCTTCATCCAGACCAGGGCCGGGCCGAGGGAGGACGCTCCACCCAGGTAGGTCGGGGCCTGCACGTGCCGGATGTCGATGGGCCGCGGGCTCGGTGTCACTTTCTTCATCTCTTCCGGCAGGCTGTCCCACACCTCCTGCATGCGCTCGGTCCAGGTCGGCACTTCTTCGGGGTCGGGCGCCTCGGGCATCGGGTTCTGATGCTCATAGCTGAACTCGGGCTCGTGGAACGAGGCAGCCATGTTGAAGATGGCCTTGCCGCGCTGCTGCCCCACGACACGACGCGTGACGAACGACCGTCCGTCTCGAATGCGGTCCACCGTGTAGACGACGGGAACGGATGGGTCGCCGGGTCGAAGGAAGTAGCCGTGAAGAGAGTGCGCGGGCAGGGCGTCGACGGTTCGTCCGGCAGCAACCAGTGCCTGGGCGGCGACCTGCCCGCCGAAGAGCCGCCCGTATTGCGTGGGTTCATTTTTTCCGCGGAAGATGTTGAAGTCGATCGCTTCCAGATCGAGAACCTGGAGGAGATCGTCGAGGGTTTCAGTCACGCTTCCGGAGGTAGCACAACCTCAACGTCCGGGATGGCGGGCGAGGATCGCCTGCCACTCCGGGGTCGAGAAATCCCGCAGTGGGAAGTCGTCGAGGGGCACCCGCAGAGCGCTACCGGAGGGCAGGCCAATTGTCTCTCCCCGCTTCTCGAAGCTCCGGAGCCCGAAGTGGCAGTTAGCAAGGCACTCCCCTCGTCGCCTGGGAGCGGTATGCTCTACGGGTCCCACTTGCCTCGAAGCCCAGGAGAAACGGTTGGAACGTCATCCCCTCATTGCTCTCGCTAACTCCCGTGATGTCAAGCAAGCGAAGGGCTTCCGCGAGGCTGCTGCAGCCCTCACCGGGGAGTCGCTCGACAAGCTGTACAAGGAGGAAGTCGCCAACGCTCCTCGGCGCAAGGAGGCGGGCAAGAAGTACTTCGGATCCCACCCGAAAGCCCCCACCGGACGTCGAAACGGCAAGGATCCCGAGCACCTGGCGATGGCCCTGTTGGGTGCCAGCAAGGCCACCGAAGCGGCCGAGGAAGGCGAAGCCGGCCTCGAACTGTCGGACGGCGGCCGGCTGTTGCTCTTGGACTACCAGCTGCCCGTCGCCACGGCGGCGGTCGACAAGAGTCTCGGAGACGCGGATCCCAACAAGGGCATCGGCAAGCTCGATCTGCTCGGTTTGCTGCCCGACGGTCGCCTCGCGGTCGTCGTCGTGAAGTTCGTGCCTCCGTCCGCGACGCGCGGAGGAACCGGAGACACGCCCCTGCGCGCGCTCCTCGACGGTCTCGCCCTGGCCGCCATCGTGGACTCGAATCGCGCTGCCATCGCCGAGGAGGTAACCGAGGCCACGGGTCGGGAGGTCTCCGAGGAGGCGCCTGTATTGATCCTGCTCGGTGGCTCGCGCTACTGGGAGATCTGCCGGAAGCGCGAAGCGCAGAAGGGCGCAGGTTGGATCCGGGAACTCGAACGGATTGGCCGCGAGGTTTCCGAGGTGACGGGCGTCGAGATCCGCTACCTCGGAATCCAGGTGGAGGAGGATCCCGGCTGGGAGTATGGCGATACGGGCCCGGTGATCACCGGTTCGCCTTCGATCGGACCGGCCTGGGAGGCGCGTGCCGGCAAGTTGAAGCCGAAGCCGAAGCGCCGCCCGAAGGCGAGCGACGAGAACGCCATCGTCGAGGCGGATCTGTCTCGTCCGCAGCGAGATTACGGAATTCGCGAGAGCTATACGCCCGGGGACCGCATCTCTCATCCCACCCTGGGGATGGGCGTCGTTCAGGCGATTGCCGGCGTTGGAAAGATCACCGTGCTCTTCGATGAGACGAAGAGCCTCCTGGTGCACGAGCGACCCTAGCCGGTGGCTCGTGGCTTGCCGAGCCGGGACTCGATTCTCGAGCCGCGCTCCTAGTAGGCCGGCAGTCCCGTACTCTCGATTTGGTTCCGGTCGTGTGGGACGAGCAGCTCGACGCCGGGTTTTCTCGACAGGCTGTTCAGGAAGCTACGGACCTTGGAGAGTTGCTCGTCGTTCTCGGGCACCACGAGCAGGCTGTAGAGCCGTGGCTTCGGGAGCCCGAGCTCGATGCCCTGGTAGTGGTTGACGACGTCGCCGGTGATCACCCAGGTCTTGACGTCGTCGTAATGGCCGGCGCTCTCCTCCGGGAGCACGCGGAGCTGAACGACGTAGATCGTGCTGCCCGGCGTGTGACCGCCCACCGGAATTGCGAAGACACCCGGGAAGCCGGGGATCGGAAGTAGCCCGGAGCCCGAGCCCAGGTCGTGCGACTCGATGCACTCTGCCGACTGGAGCTGGCCCCTCGCGCCGCGCGTTGTGTGGTTGACCTCAGCGATCTGGTAGTGGTGCTGGAACACCCGCAGCGGCTCGGCCGCGAGCGCCAGGGCGCCCAGGTCGCGGCAGAGATTGATCACGCCGGACGTGTGGTCGGTGTGCATGTGGGTGAAGCCGATGCCCGCGACGCGAGATCGACTCTCTCCGAGTTTCGAGGACGCTGAGCCGTGGGGCTCGATCGGATCCGCACCCGCGACGATCTCGCTCGGAAGCCCGAAATCGATCGCGGCTGCTGCGTCCATGCCCAGATCGATCAGGAAGACACGTCCATCCTGCCACTCCGCCACGAAGGCCGGGAAGCTCATCGTGTACTCGGCGTTCGGGTTCGGGTCGAGCTTGGGTTCGAGCACTCCCGAGCGTGGCATCCGTTGGCTCGCGGTGTTGATCCAGCTGAGGCGGATCGGGAGGTCTGCCTGGCGGCCGGGTTCGAGGATTTCGTCGACGCTCGGCAGGGGCGGGGTGATGCGTCGGATCTGCAGGTAGCCCGAGGAGAGCACGCTGACCGCGAGAATTGTACCTGCCGCCAGCAGCAAGCCGATCGTCTTCAGGAGGAGTCGCATGCTGCCAGAGAGTACCGATGTGGCAGATTTGCGGCGCCGCCCCCTTCGCGCCACCATCAGCCGGTCTTCGACACCCCAGCCTGCTTCCGCCTCTCTCGTAAGGGCCCCCTGCGGCCCCGAAGAAGGATCGCTCAATGTCCGCGGCTACTGAAACGGAGTTCAACCAGTTCACCGGTACCGAGGGCTACATCGTGTCTCCCGCGCTCGTCGAGGCGGTGAATTGCTCCATCGCGCTCGAGCGTCCCCTGCTGATCAAGGGCGAGCCGGGCACCGGCAAGACCCTCCTCGCCCTGCATGTCGCGCAGGGTCTGGGCCTGCCCATGGAGTCCTGGCACATCAAGTCCACCTCGAAGGCCGGCGAGGGCCTCTACGTCTACGACACCCTGCAGCGGCTCAACGACGCCCGCTTTGGCGAGGGCGAGGTGTCGGACATTCGCAACTACATCAAGCTGGGACCCCTGGGGCGGGTGTTCGCGGCCCCCAACCGCCACGTGCTTCTGATCGACGAGATCGACAAGGCGGATCTCGAGTTTCCGAACGACATCCTCCTCGAGCTCGACGAGATGCGCTTTACGGTGATGGAGACGGGGGACGAGATTGCCGCGAAGCAGCGGCCGGTCGTCATCATCACGTCCAACAACGAGAAGGAGCTTCCGGACGCCTTCTTGCGGCGTTGCGTCTTCCACTTCATCGAGTTTCCGGATGTCTCCCTGATGAAGCAGATCGTGGATGTCCACCATCCCAACCTCGACACGCAGTTGCTCGACCAGGTACTGATCAAGTTCTACTGGCTTCGAGGTCAGAACGATCTGCGCAAGAAGCCCTCGACCTCCGAGCTGATCGACTGGATCGCAGCGCTGCTGCGGTCGGGCGTCTCGTCCCAGCAGCTCGAGAGTCACATTCCCTTCCTCGGCTCGCTTCTCAAGAACGAGCAGGACACCGATGCGCTCGCGGACTACGTAGAGCAGGACGGGAAGCTTCCGGACCAGTGGAGCGATCTCGGCCCGAAGTACAACCAATAACTGGGCGATCCGATGTTCCTCGATCTCTTCTACGGCTTGCGCAAGGAAGGCGTCCCGGTCTCCATTCAGGAGTGGCGGATGCTGATGACCGCCCTCGAGAGAGGATTGCACGGCTCGAACCTGCTCTCGTTCTATCACCTCTCGCGGGCCACCCTCGTGAAGAGCGAGATCTACTTCGATGCCTTCGATCGTGTATTCGCCAGTGTCTTCCACGGCGTCGAGGGAGAGCTCAGCCTCTCCGACGAGCTCGAGCAGTGGCTCAACGACCCCAAGCAATTCGACGGCCTCACCGACGAGCAGCGTGCCCAGCTGGAGCGGCTCGACGCCGACGAGCTGATGCGGAAGTTCCTCGAGACCCTCGACCAGCAGGATGAGCGCCACGACGGCGGAGGACGCTGGGTGGGGACGGGTGGTCATTCGCCGTTCGGCCACGGCGGCGAGCACCCGACGGGCATCCGGGTGGGTGGCGAGAGCCGTTCGCGATCCGCGATGAAGGTCGCCGAGGATCGCCGTTTCGAGGACTATCGCACCGACTCCACGCTCGACCTTCGCCAGACCAAGGTTGCCCTCAAGCGCCTCCGGCACCTGACCCGCTCGGGCCCCTACGACCACCTGGATATCGACGAAAGCGTCAACGAGACCTGCAAGAACGGGGGCGACATCGAGGTCGTCTTTAGCCAGGATAAGCGCAACAACATGCGCCTGCTGCTGCTGATGGACGTCGGCGGCACGATGGATCCCTACCATGCGCCTGTCAGTCGGCTCGTCACCGCGCTCCACGAGGAGCGCGGCTTGCGCGATTTCAGGGCCTACTACTTCCACAACTGCATCTACGACACGCTGGGCAAGACCGCGCGACTCTATGCCGGCGAGCCGGTGCCCACGGGCGAGTTGTTCCGAGTCCTCGACGAGCGTTGGAGGGTCCTGATCGTCGGCGATGCAGCCATGCACCCTGCCGAGCTCATGAACCCGCGTGGCAACATCAACCCCCGCTACGAGTCGGAGACGCGTGGGGTCGACTGGCTGGTCCGTATTTCGAATTACTTCGACCGCACCGTCTGGCTCAACCCCGATCCGCCCAAGATCTGGGGTCACAGCCAGACGTGCCGGATCATCCAGCGGTTCTTCCCGATGTTTCACCTGAGTGTCGATGGCATCGAGGAAGCCGTTCGCGCGCTGGTGGGATCCCGGCCCGGGACCTCTGTACACTGAGACCGACCTGGAGCGATGCAGCGTGAGGTCGGGTCTGCGCGTCGTCCTGCCGCGGTACGTTCTCTTTCAGTTGCCCGAACTCGTGCTCGTAGGCGCGGCCCTGTTGGTGCTCGTGGCACTGAACGTTTTCAGCGCGAACGTCGGCTGGCTCTTGTTGGCTCTGTGGCTCGTCAAGGAGGTCGTGCTCTTCCCGTTCGTCCGTCGAGCCTACGAGCCGTCGGATCCCAGTGGGGTGGCGTCTCTCATGGGTGCCACCGCAGTCGTCATCAACCGGCTGGATCTGGCCGGAACCGTTCGGATCGGTCCCGAGCTGTGGGCCGCGTGTCTCGAAGCAGGCAGCGATCCCGCGGAAGTCGGCGCGACGGTACGCGTGAAGTCCGTCGAGGGGTTGACGTTGCACGTAACCGAGGCAGGCGAGTAGCAGCCGGTTTCTTCACGCCTCCTGGCGGATCGAGATGTGGTTCGGCTGTGCGCGCACGCGCTCGAGCCACGCGTTGACTGCGGGGTAGGCTGCGAGATCGAAGCCGCCCTCGTGGGCAACGTGCGTGTAGGCGTACAGCGCGATGTCCGCGATCGAGTAGCGGCCGCCCACGAAGAAGTCGCGGAGATGTAGGTGGCCCTCCATCACCGACAGCGCTTCGTATCCCCGCTCGCGCTTCTCCGTCACCTCGGCCTCCCGCCCGGAGTCGAGCCCTTGGTGGATCCAGTGGCGAACGACAGCGATGAAGGGCTCGTGGCTGTACTGCTCGAAGAACATCCACTGCAGAACCTGCGCGCGTTCGAGCGGATCCTTCGGAAGGAAGTCCGTCCCATCGGCGAGGTACCACTGGATCGCGTTGGATTCGGCCAGGCAGGTGCCGTCCTCGAGCTCGAGGGTCGGGATGCGGCCGTTGGGATTGCGGGCCAGGAACTCGTCGCTGCGGCTCTCGCCGCGGGTGATGTCGAGTTCGATTCGCTCGAAGGGGATCTCGAGCTGGCTCAGCAGCAGGCGAACCTTGTAGCCGTTTCCCGATTCGAGGAAGTCGTAGAGCTTGAGCATACCGGGGTCCTCCTCGTCAGCCGCGAGGCACCAAGATAGGCGATGGCGAGGCCACTGCTGTCAGGTGGCGTGCTCTTCGATGGGCTGCGGTGTTCGCAGGAGCCACATCCAGCCCACCAGTCCAACCGCGATCACGACCGGGCCGGCCCACAGCAGCACGATGTGCTCGCCGGCGCGATCCAACGACATGCCGACCAGTGGGGCGATCAGGACGAACACCACGCGGAATGCGAAACTGCGCGCCGAGATGAAGGCCGCCCGATCGCTCGAAGGGATGAGCCGCTGCTCCTCGTGGTTGAGGATCGGGCCGTTGAGACCGCGCATCAGCGTGATCAAGAAGTAGAACGCGAAACCCCACCAGGCCGTTGTGACGCCGAGGCCCATGTAGCCGAAGGCCGCGAGGGCGATGCACAGCAGAAGGCCGGGCATCAGGCCCAGCCTCTCGCCAAGCCGCGCGCTCGCGAGAGCGCCCAGGGCGACGATGTAGTTGGCGACTGCCCAGATCGGACCCAGCCACGAGATCGCGACGCCCGCGTGCTGGGTGTAGATCTGGATGATCCAAACGGGAATGAAGGACGTCATCCCCAGCGCGACGGTCAAGAACATGACGGCCCGAAGCCGCGGCGCGCCGCGTGCGATGCGGGCGAAGATGCCGGCCATGTGTCGGAAGGCGTTGGCGACGACGGGCCGATGGCGACTCGGCTCGACGAGACGCAGCGCGACCAACAGCCCAACTCCCCAGATGAGTACCTCCAGCACGAAGGGTGCGCGGGGCGAGATTGCGTACAGCACGCCCGCGAACAGAGCGGCCGAGCCCTCGGCCGCTTGCCCGAAGAAGCGGGAGCGACCCTGCCACGTCGCGAAGCGTGCCTCATCGCCGCTGTCGACCAGGGATTCGTAGAGCATCGCGGAGTCGGTACCTGAGATCAGCGACAAGCCGACTCCCAGCAGGATCTCCGCGGCGGCGATCGTCCAGAAACCCGGTGAGAAGAGGTAGACGAGCCAACCCACCAGGTTGATCGCCGATGCGAGCACCAGGCTCGGCCGGTAGCCGATCCGGTCGGCAAGCATGCCGGAGGGGAACTCGAACAGGCCCATCGTGCCAGCGAAGATGGCCTGCAGCAGGAAGATCTCGGTCATCGACAGACCGATGTCGTGCATCCAGAAGATGGTGATGACCGCCATCGGGAAGAGCGACATCTGGATCGCGCTGAACGCGCAGAGCAGGGCCGGATTTCGAGAGACGCTGCTCATCGGGGCCGCAGCAGGAGCGGCAGCGTGGAGAGGAGAGCGAATGCGCCGATAAGGAAGGCGATCAGGGTGTAGTCGCCCAGGTAGTTCCAGGTGCCCGAGGCCCAGAGCAGGGTCCACGCGCCGCATCCCCCGAGCGCCGCGAGTACAAGGCGACGCCGGCGACTGCTCGAGAACGACGCCAGCGCCAGGGCCGACAGTGCGGTGCACAGGACGAGGGTGAGGCCGAGGAACGGACCCATCATCGGGAGTGCGCTCGCGAGCGCGATGTGGCTCGAGCCTTCGCAGCTACCGTCGACGTGGATCGTGGCCCAGGAGCCATCGTAAGCGAGCCGGATGTGCTGGGGCTCTCGCGTGATGACTCCCGGCCGCGTTGCTGTCTCGGGCTTGGTGCTGTTGCCCCCGTTGGCCGGTGTGCGGAGTCGAGCGGTGAGGCCCGAGCCCTGCTGCGCGAGGATCAAGTTGCGAGAGCCGCGCCCGTTTCCCACTGAGACGATCTGAGCTGGCCCGTACTGATGTGTGGCCGCGGCCCGCAAGTGGACGTCCAGCGTGACTTCGCCGGAGCCCTTCAACTGTCCTACGACGTGATCGGACACCCAGCCCTCGAGCGCGATGCCGCTCGGCAAGAGCTGGAGGCCTGCCTGCGTGCGGGCAGTGGAGCGGTCGACCTCGGGTAGGTAACGAACTGGACCCGACGGCCCATCGACGCGTCCCGACGGATTCTCACCGCCGAAGTGCAGCCACAGGATCGGGCCGCCCTCGGCCCAGAATGCCGCTGCCGCGGGGTCGGCGGGGCTCCGCGGGGTGTCGTCGGCGTCGAGGGCGCGGTCGAAGATGGCGATCTCCGAGATCTCGCCTACCCAGGAGCGGTTGCCCTGGACCGAGTTGCCGATGACGAGCGGGAGACCCGCCCAGTTCGAGAAATCGTTGGCGGGGGCGACGAAGGCTTCTGCGAGAGCGCCGATCAGCAGCGCCGCGGTTGCCGTCCACAACAGGATCCGGCGGGTTACCGGCCGCAACAGCGGCCCCTGCCAGCGCGTCGCCCAGGCGACACCGAGGCGATGTCCGAGGAAGGCACCGAGCGCGTTGGAGATGAGGTCGGTGACGTCCTGTTGGCGCGGCAGGTATGCCTGACACAACTCGATCGTGAGCGAAAGCGCGATGGCGAGGACCAGGGCGCGAAGCGGCGGCAGGCGGCGGAGGGCCAGCCCGATCGGCACGAAGGCGAGGAGATTCGCGACGATGTCGACCAGGCCCTTGCGCAGCACCCAGCCCCCAGATTCACACAGCGAGGGAAGGAACGGAAACAGGGTGAGCGCGATGATCCCCACGAGGTAGAGCAGTAGCCAGCGGGGCAACATTGGGGCTCTCCAGGCGGGGGCAGTCGGGTGTAGCATAGGCGCATGCCGGTGACCGGCTTCGATCACATTGCCCTGCCGACCGAGGACGCCGAGCGGCTCGTCGCGTTCTACCTGAAGCTCGGCTTCGGGACCGAGTACCTCGAAGAGTGGCGGGCCGGAACCTTCCCACTCTTCTCGATCACCTGCGGAGCGAACAAGATCAACGTCCATCCCGAGCAGTTGATCGCGATGCGCGGCCGTCCCGAGTACCTGCGCGGGCCCACCGCCGAGGCGGGCTGCGGGGACGTCTGCTTCGCCTGGTCCGGCGGCACCGATACGCTGCTCGATCTACTGAAGCGCGAGAGCGTGGAGGTGATCGAGGGCCCGGTGGTGCGCCGAGGCGGACGCGCCGAGGACGGTGTGAGCGTTTACGTCCGTGACCCGGACGAGAACCTGGTCGAATTCATCTCCTACGAGCCGGCCGACATGGAGCGTTACCGCGGGGACGGCAATCCCCTGGGAAGCAGTCGAGGAGCCGACGAATGAAGTGGGATCTGGTCGTCAGGGGTGGCAGCGTCGTCGACGGAACGGGCATGCGAGGCTTCACCGCGGATGTCGCTGTGAGGGATGGCCGAATCGCCCGCATTGGCCGGGTTACGGACCCCGGCGAGCGCGAGATCGACGCGGACGGGCTGCTCGTGACGCCCGGCTTCATCGACGTCCACACCCACTACGACGTGCAACTCGACTGGGATCCGCTGGCGACCCCTTCGTGTTGGCACGGCGTTACGTCCGCGCTGGCGGGAAACTGCGGTTTCACCCTCGCACCCGCGAAGCCCGAGGACGTCGACTGGCTCGCCGGCATGCTGAGCCGGGTGGAGGGGATGTCGCGCTCCGCACTCGCAGCCGGGCTCCGGTTTGCGGGCGGGAGCTTCGCGGACTACTGGAAGCGCTTCGACGGACGCCTCGGTATCAACGTGGGGAGCTATGTCGGCCACTGTGCGGTTCGACGCTGGGTGATGGGGGACGCCGCTTCGGAGCGCCAGGCGACGCCGGAAGAGATCTTGGAGATGAAGGCCCTGGTTCGCCAGGCGATGGCCGAGGGTGCGGTTGGTTTCTCCACTTCGCAGATCGACCTCCACGTGGGCGAGGACGGGCGCGAGGTACCCTCGAACCACGCATCGGCCCAGGAGATCCTCGAGCTTGCGTCGGTTCTCGCGGAGTTCGATCGCGGCGCCATCGAGATCATCCCGCGTTCGTTCAACGAGGGGTACGACGAGGCAGACCGGCAGCTCCTTCGCGACCTGTATCGAGTATCCGGAAGGCCGATCGAGCTGAACATCCTGGTTCCGAGCCCCGATCATCCGATGGGCTGGCAGAAGACCCTCGAGTTCTGCAACGAGGCATTCGCGCAAGGCATCCGGCTGCACCCGATGTTCACGACGAATCGACTCGAGTTGCACCTGCGCCTCGATGACACGTTCGTGTTCGACGAGATGCCGGAGTGGCGACGTGTCCTGACCCTCCCGAGCGTCGAGCGCCTCGAGAAGTTGCGTGATCCCGCAGTTCGCGAGGGGCTGCGTGCAGAATTCGACTCTCCGGGCAGCCGCGCGGTGAGCTTTGGTTGGGATGGCCTCGAGGTGGAGACCGTCACCGACCCGGCCCACGCCGATTGGGTGGGTCGCAGCGTCGCCGAGTTGGCGGAAGAGCGGGGCGTCAGCCCCCTCGACGCCTTCCTGGACGTGAGCCTCGAGGAGGAGCTTCGCACCGGCTGGCAGACCCGGCAGAGCGACGCCGCTCGGGAATTCATCGAGCACGTGGTGCGCACGGCCGTCGCCGATCCCATCGTGATGCCCGGTTCGAGCGACGGCGGAGCCCACCTGGCCTCCTTCGTCGGAGCCGACTACACGACCCGCCTTCTGACGGATTGGGTTCCGGACCCGCTCAGCCTGGAGCAGGCAATCTGGCGCAACACCCTGATGCCCGCGACCGTGCACGGCATCGAGGGGCGCGGGGTTCTGCGCGAGGGCGCGTTCGCCGATCTGCTCGTGATCGATCGGGACGCCCTTGCGGCGGGCGACTCACGCGTGGCCTGCGACTTCCCGGGCAACACCGAGCGCTACGTGGTGGATGCCGAGGGCTACCGCAATGTCGTCGTGAACGGCGAGGTACTGCTCGAAGACGGCAAGCACACCGGTGCGCTGCCCGGTGAGGTGCTGCGCTTGGGTTGAGGCGCCGGCCGTTTCGCCTCAGGCGCGAGCAATCGGGACGCTGACCGTCTCCGTGTCTCGCCCCGAGCGAAAAATCGTTCCGGGGCGGCGCCCCGTATCTTCGCCGCCGCGCACGATCTCGATGCCGTTCACGAAGACGTGCTCGATGCCCTCGGCGTCGGCATACAGGCGTCCGGCGCCAGCGGGCAGGTCGAAGCGCGTGTAGGTCGGGCCGCAGTCGACGGTTGCTTCGTCGAAGACGACGAGGTCGGCGTGCCATCCCTCTTCGAGGCGCCCGCGCTGCTTCAGTCCGTAGAGCCGGGCCGGGACATCCGTGAGTTGCTGTACGGCCTGCTCGATGGCGAGCAGGCCGTGCCTGCGAACGCCGTTGCCGAGCACCTGGGTGGAGAACGCGAACGTGTCGATCATGTCGAGGTGTGCGCCGGCGTCCGAGGCGCCGATCACCGTGCGGTCGTCGAGCCAGGTCTGGCCGCGCAGTTGCCAACTGGCCGCGTCGTCGCCGCTGGACGGCGGCATGAACGACGTGAGCAGATCATCGGCCAGCGCGATGTCGAGCATCGTGTCGAAGGGCGTCTTGCCGAGTTCTCCGGCGATCTCGCCGATGCGCCGGCCGAGATACGGCTGATTCTCCTCGCAGTGCACCTGGTCGAGAGTGAGATTCTCCCAGACAGCGAGGGCGCGCAGCAGGCCCGATCGTTCGTCCTGCGCGTTGGTTTCCAGCTCGGCGCGGTTCGCCGGATCACGCAGGAAGGCCTTGCGCTCTTCGATCGGCATCTGGAAGAGACCCGCCCAGCCATACAGGGCATCGAAAATGAAACCGGCGTGCAGGTTGATGCGAACCGTGATCGGCTGGGGGACGGTGAGGGCCAGCACCTCGGCGCCGCGTTCTCGCGCGTAGTT
>JAYGDB010000019.1:0-1588 GCA_046583095.1 Myxococcota bacterium
ATGCGCGGCGTCGACGACGAGGGCAAGGTGAACGTCGTGCTGGGCGAGGATCTCATGCGCTTCCGGCTTCCGGCCGGTAGCGACGAGGTTCAGCAGCCCTAGAGGGTTCGCCTCAGGGTGCGACGGCTCCCGGGTTGTCGAAGCCGTGGGGGTGGTAGGTGCCCACGCAGAGGTTCTCGAGCAAGCCGTATCCGACCTGGCCCGAGCTCAGTTCGTAGCGCGACAGGGTTTCGTAGAGCGGACCGTACTGCGCCCGGGCTTCCGGGGTCGAGACGTCGTAGGTCAGGCCCTCGACCTTGAGTTCGCCCTGGTACATCCCGAGCGTCCAGTCCGGCTGCGGGATGTAACCCGAGCCCGCCGCCAGGTACAGGGTTCGCAGCGGCGTTGCCTCGATGGTGAGGAGCTTTCCGCTGGGATCCTCGACTTCGACGGTCACACCCTCGATCTCGCGGGTGCCCGACCGGTAGCGGTACTCGAACTTGGGAGAGCCCATCAACTCGGGCTCTCCGCCTGCTTCGAAGCTCGGGATGCGGACCGACTCCTCGATCGTCCGGTTTCCATGCATGTCTTCTTCTACGAAGAACTTGAGCAGGCCGTCATCGAGCTGGATGGGCATCCAGACGTGGTAGAAGCCGATCCCCTGGGCGGCCTGCTTGACCCGGATGCCGGGAGGCTCGGGTTCACCGACGCCGCGCACGCCCCAGGAGTGGTCGCGCACGCCCTGCCAGCGATCCGGCGTCACGTCGAAGCGCTCGCCGGCCACCTCGAGGGTGCCGCTCCAGCTGCCCACCTGGGAGTAGCGCGAGGTCTCCATGTGAACCCGCCCATGCGGGTGGCGCAGGAAGGTCTTCGGCTCCTCGATCGCAGGGACGCTGCCGTCGAAGGTGAGGTCGAAGGCGAGCCCCCATTCGTTGGGCTCACAGAAGACGCGGATCTTCTTGAGACCCTCGACGATTTCGACGCCGAGCGGGCCCACCTGGGTGTTCAAGCGGTCGGAGCCGAGTTCGCGAGATGCGCGCACCACGTAGAGCTGATCGCCGTGGGAGACCGACACGAACGCATCCATGGTTCCGAGGTTCGGGTACTGGCCCATCCCGGTGACCAGGAACAGCTCGTCGCTCGAGGGGTGCATGTTGAAGTAGTAGCGATCGTAGAAGTTGCGATCGCTCGTGAAGACGTGGTCGAAGGTTTCGCAGGTCTGGTGCGCGAGGAACTCGTCCATCGGGCTGAGGGGCATGCCGGGGGCTCCTGGGTTGGGCCCCCGACTCTAGCTCGCGGCACGACTCGTGACCGTGAAGGAAATTCAGATCTCGACGGTGTCTAGGTGTGGCACACTCATTCGGTTCCCGCACTTCGGGAGGCGTCGAGTGCCCATCGGTTTCGCCCATCGCGGGGCTCGCGCCCACGCCCCCGAGAACACCCTCGAAGCCTTCGCGCTGGCCCTCGAAATGGGCGCAGGGGGCCTCGAGTCGGACGTCTGGCTCAGCGCGGATGGCGTCGCCGTCCTCGACCACGATGGCGATGTACGCGGGGTTCCGATCCCGAGCCTCGCGCGCAGCGAACTGCCCGCCGAGATTCCGAGCCTCGA
>JAYGDB010000104.1:0-36973 GCA_046583095.1 Myxococcota bacterium
AACTCGCTGGGACCCTACGGCGTCACCGCCAACGCGATCGCTCCGGGCGCCGCGACACGCATGACGGCGACGATCCCGGGCGCCCGCGAGCGGGGCCTCGCCCTCGGGTCGGAGGACCCCCGAAGGTCGCCCGACAACATCGCGCCTCCCGTCGTCTACCTCGCGAGCGAGGAATCGGACTGGCTGAATGGTCGGGTGATCGGCGCATCCGGCTACCGCATCTCGCTCTACAACAACCCCGAGGTCGTCCGCGAGATCGCATCCCCCACGCCGTGGGATCTGGACGATGCCTTCAAGTTGATCGAGCAGTCCTTCCGCCCGGCGGTCGAGGGACGCAGAGTCTTCGGCGCACGCAACAAGAAGAAAGACTAGGCCCCGGCATCGGGCGCCCGGGTTCGCATCCGGCGCGGCTCCACGAGCCGGAAGGTCAGCACGCCGCCCAGCGCGAGCAGAACAGCCTCGAGCACGAAGACGACTTCGAAGCTCGTGACGTCGATCAGCAGGCCGAACAACGGCGAAGCCAGAAACGACGCGGCGGTGCAGAGCTGGGAGATGGATAGGTAGCGAGCGTGATCGTCATCCGGACTGATCTCGAGCAGGTAATTCGTGATCACCCGAAAGCCGAGAGGCACGAGGCCAATGCCCGCGAACACCCACACGAACAGGCCCGTTGCCGTATCGGGATCTAGGTAGGTCAGACCGATCGCGAAGAGGGGGATCCCCGCCGAGGCGAAGATCAGGACGCGCAGGACGATCCGGTTTCCGAGCCGGTCGGCCGCCGGGCCAACCACCAGGCTCATGACACCCATCGAGACGTTCTGGGCCACCACCCAAGTCATCCAGTGGATGCCCTCGAGGCCGAAATGCTCCCGGGCCAGCGCCTGGTAGTGCGGAAAGATCATGATCGAAGAGCTGAAGATCGCCGCGACCATCACGGCCCGGCGGAAGTCGGGCTGGCTCTTCAGGATCTCCCACGCCCCTCGCACCTGCTCTCCCAGGCTCCTCGAGACCGCCAGCGCTTCGTCGCGCTTCTCGCGGAGTGGCAGCGCTACGAGAGCCGCCAGTGCGAGACACGAGGCGGTGAACAGGAAGATCCGGCCATAGTCGGGGCTGGGTCCCTCGAGCCAGCCGGGGAGGAGCCACCAGGCAAAACCGACTGCGGGGACCACACCTCCGACGATGCTCGCAGTGATCAGCCTCCCGCGCCGCTCGGGTCGGATCAGTTTCCCCTGTAGGGTGCCGATCGCGAGCAGGTTCAGGCCGGCGAAGCACCAGAAGAGCAGGTACAGGGCCAGAAAGCTCGGCCATCCCAGGCCCGCGCCTCCGACGTCGCTCGTAAAGGCGAGCACGAAGAACGGCACGGCCATCGCCAGCCCCGAGAGTGCGAGAAGCCGTTTCTTGAGAGGCGTGCTCTGCACGGCTCCGGCCAGCACGAACGACGGCACCCCCTGCCCGAAGCGGTTGAGCACCGGCAGGATTCCGCGGATCCAGCCCGGACCGGCGATGCTGTCCAGGAACGCGGGCATAATCACGCTCTCGGTCTTGAAGAGCCAGCCGACACGGACGACGAGCTGCTGCACTGCGAGCAGTACAAAATTTCGGGACTCGCTCGAATCCGATGCGGCGGACACAGGATCTTCGGACATGCCGCGACCTTAGCGCGAGGCGAGAAACCGGCGCGGTCCAGCGACTCCCGACGGATCTTGATGATGACCGACACGGGGCGGCAATCCACCCCTGAAGGCACGCGTGTCAGTGCTCGCGCCCGAGACCCGATCGCTCGGGCGAAAGATCCGAGGCCTCGAGCCCGTAGCTGCGGAGCTCCCCGGGCAGATCACCATCGACGATCAGCCCGGCCGTCGCGCGAGCCGCCGCCGCCGAGGTCATAATGCCGAAGCCGCCCTGCCCCACCAGCCAGAAGAAGCCCGGACGCCCGGCATCCATGCCGATCACCGGTCCGCGGTCCGCCACGAAGCTCCGCAGCCCTGCCCAGCTGCGGTTGATATGTCGCAGCGCGAGGGTCGTCGCACGCTGCACGCGCTCGGCTGCGAGTGCGATTCCCAGGTCGTCGGGGACGGCGTCACAGGGCTCGCTGGGCTCCTCGTCGCAGGGCGACGCCAGCAACTGCACGCCCTCGGGCTTGAGGTAGAAATCCTCGTCGGCGTCGATCACGCAGGGCCAGCCGCGGATGTCCATCCCGGCCGGCGGGTCGAAGGTGATCGCGGTTCGCCGAAGTGGACGCAGCCCGATCGGACGCGCGCCCGCCAACGCACCGACATGCTCTCCCCAGGCACCGGCTGCGTTCACCACGACCTTCGTCGCGAAACGCTCACCGCCACAACGAACCTCCCACGCTGCCCCCACCTGGCTCAGTCCAGTCACTTCGGCATCGGTGGAAACAACGCCGCCCCGGGCTCGAAACCCGCGCAGATACCCATCCAGGAGCCCGCCCACATCGATCCCCTGGTCGTCCGGATCGACGACCGCGGCGGCCAGGTAACCAGAGCGCAGCACCGGACACATCGCCTCGGCGGTGCGGACATCCACCTCCTCGCGGTGCACGCCTGCCTCGGCGGCGAGCTTGACGGTCTCGACGAGGCGCTGGTGCTGGTCCTCGCGGGCAATCGTCAGGGACGGCCGCGGATGGAGAATCGGGTTCCGCGCGAAATCGTCCGGCAGCGAGTCCAGAAAGCGGCGAGTCGCTCGCGTGAGCTGCTGCACGATCGGCTTGCCGTAGCTCTCGACGAGAAAGGCTGCGGAGCGACCGGTCGTGTGCTGCCCGGCGAGCGGCTCTCGCTCGAGCAGGCGCGTGCTGCCCCGCGCCTGCAGTTCGTAGGCGGCTGACGCGCCGGCGATCCCGCCTCCGATGACGACAAAATCGGTCGTTGCGGCGCTCATCTCGTTCCCGCCCTGCCCGCTAGGCGACCGAGTCGGAGATCTTCTCCTCGCCGGGGAGTTGGTCCGCCAAGCCTTCGCCGCGCGCGCTCCCGTCGGCCACCTTTTCGAGCATTTCTTCGCCGCCGAACTTCTTCACGACAGCCTTCGCCATGGCATCCATCACGTAGCCCTCGGGCATCGGCGGTGCATCATCGACCTTCCTGGACATCGCGGCGTCGACGGCTCGCTCCAGCTCCACGGCCTTTTGGGCCCGTTGCTTCTCGTCCCGGTCCTTGAACTCGGGCAGCACCTCGTTGCCGAAGAGTTCGAGGCTCTCCATGATGTGCTCGTGCTGATTCCGGCCGGCCTGCTGGATGAAGATGATCTGGTCGACACCGGCCTCTTCGTAACGTCGCAGGTAGTCGCGCAGCTGATCCGGCGTTCCGATGGCGCCGCGCAGGCCGCCGTCCCCTCCGCCCGCCGCCACCTTCGCGCCGAGCCGTTCCTGCTCGAGAGCCGCCGCCACTTCCGGCGAATATCCCATGTCCTTGCGCCGGAGTTGAAACTCATCCCAGACGTTCGTGGTACCGGGAACGTGAGAACCGAAGATGTAGAAGTGGGCCAGCGAGTAGCCGAAGAAGTTGCCCCCCTCGAGCCCGCGAGCGATGGCCGTCCGCTCGTCGGGGTGCACCATCATGCTGGTCACGCAGGCGATGTCGTGGTTCACGGCCTTGCCGATCGGCACGCACTCCTCCGCGAGGGTCTTGCGGTAGTCGCGCACCCAGTTCTTGGCCTCTTCGGGATCGATGAACGCAAAGGTGAGCGCCCCGAGGCCCTTCTGGGCCGCGAGCATGATCGTTTCACGGCGAGAGCAGGCCACCCACAGCGGCGGGTGCGGATCCTGGACCGGCTTCGGAACGACGTTGCGCGGCGGCACCTGGCAGTGCTTGCCCTCGTGGCCTGTGAACGGCTCCTCCGTCATGCAGCGAATCGCAACGTTCAGCCCTTCCTCCCACGCCTCGCGCTTGTCCATCGGGTCGATGTTGAAGCCTCCCAGCTCCGCGGTGGAGGAAGACTCGCCGGAGCCGAAGTCCACGCGACCGTTCGACACGAGGTCCAGGGTGGCGACACGCTCTGCGGTTCGGGCGGGGTGGTTGTATTGGGGCGCAGTCTGGATGATCCCGTGACCCAATCGGATGTTCTTCGTGCGCTGAGACACTGCGGCCAGGAACACCTCCGGGGCGCTCGAGTGCGAGTACTCCTCGAGGAAGTGGTGCTCGACCTCCCACACGTAGTCGAGGCCCATCTTGTCCGCGAACTCGCACTGCTCGAGCGCGTCCTGGAAGAGCTTCAACTCGGCGCCTCGATCCCAGGGGCGCGGGAGTTGGTGTTCGTAGAATATTCCGAACCGCATTCAGGTCTCCATCATCGGGTGTGCGCGCTCAGTCATGATAGGGCGTCAGGCGCGCTTCGTCCTCGCGACGACTTCAGCCAGCAGCGTCGGGTCCACGTTGCCGCCGCTGAGCACCACGCCGCAACGTCCTTGCCCTTCCCGCAGGGCCAGTGCCAAGGATGCGGCGCCCGACGGCTCGAGCACCAGGCGCAGTTCCGTGAGCGACCACGCCATCGCCTCCAGCATCTCTTCGTCGCTGACCACTTCAATCCGCGAGACGTTCTTCTGAAGCAGTGGCCAGGTCAACTCGCCGGGTGTGCGCAGTCGCAACCCGTCCGCGATGGTCGTCGGTGGCGGCACCGACACGCGCTCCCCGGCGGCAAGGCTACGCCGGGCGGCGTCGGCACCCTCGGGCTCGACGCCCACGATCTCGGTATCCGGGCACAACGCCTTCACGGCAACCGAGCAACCCGCCATCAGCCCGCCGCCGCCAATGGGCGCATAGAAGCGATCGATGGAGCCGGCATCTTCGATCATCTCGAGCGCGCAGGTTCCAGCCCCGTCGGCGATCCGGGCGTCATCAAATGGCGGAACGGCAACCAACTCGCGCTCGCGCGCCAGGTTCCGGGCCCGTTCGGCGCGCTCCGTGCTGTCGGGTCCGACCTCGATCACCTCCGCACCGTCGGCCAGGGTCCGGGCGCGCTTCCCCGGCGGCGCGTCGCGAGGCATCACGATCACCGCGTGCAGCCCCAGAATCCGTGCAGCACGCGCGACCGCCTGGGCGTGGTTGCCCGACGAGTGGGCGACCACGCCCGGGCAATCATCCGGAACGCGCAGCATCTTGTTGAAGGCGCCCCGGATCTTGAAGGCCCCGGTAACCTGGAGCGACTCGGGCTTCAGCAACAGCTCTGCGTCACCGTGCTCCACCCGGAGCAAGGGCGTGCGCACCACGTAGGGACGGATCTGGACCGCAGCGGCCTGGATGGTGTCCAGGCCGACCTTCCCGATCACGGCAGAAAGGCCCTGGGATTGCGCAGCTTCGCGGGCAGGTACTCCTCGATCACGTAGTTCAGCCCCCACATGGCGAGGGACTGCTGCTCCGCGCGCACCCCCATCGAGAGCAACTGCTCGATGGCCTTCTGCCAAGGCTTGTTGCTCTTGAAAAAGGGGTCGTTCTTCAGGGCGTCCTTCGCGCGCTTCACGTCGACGTCCTGCAAGGGGTGGGTGGGCAATTGATAGTCGATGATGTCCTGGGGTGTCACGCCCAGGTAGCTCGCCTGCGGGACACAGAAGAAGCGCGAGAGATGGGCGGCGTTGCCCGACCCCACCTTCAGGGTCCGGTAGATGTTCGAGATGCCGTAGGGGTCGCAATCGACGAAGGCGTACACCGGCAGCTTGCGGTCGTCCGAGAGCTTCCGAATGAAGCGGCGACAGGCCCGGGACGGAACCCCGGCCATGTTGACGAGGATGCAGTTGCGCGCCTGCCAGAACTTGTGGCTCTGGAGCCGCTGGAATATGCCACCCGTCTCGATCGCCAGGATGAACTTCGCCTTCGTCTCGAAGCGCAGCGCTTCGACGCTCGAGGGGATCGAGTAAGCGCCCGAACCGAAGCGCGTGCAATCGATGCGCTCCACGCGCCCCGTGTCCCGGTCGGGATCGAGCACAACGAGGCGGCCGGCGACGGCACCGTTGTAGCCCTCGTCGGGGACGAAGCGAAGCTGCTCCCGAGAAATCTTCTGCACCGAGAACATCGCCTCGATGTCGTCCATCACCGTGTCCGATTC
Organism: Myxococcota bacterium; assembly: GCA_046583095.1. Lineage (GTDB taxonomy): Bacteria > Myxococcota_A > UBA9160 > UBA9160 > UBA4427 > JAJDAN01. The sequence continues at coordinate 6,055 of JAYGDB010000104.1, forward strand.
GGACTGTTCGTCGAACTTGGCCTCCTCCCAGTTCTTGCTCTGGTAGTAGGCATCCCTCTTCGTCGCGAAATCGTTGGCCTCCACGAGGTCTTTCGACAGCCCCATCATGCGCAGGGTCTGGGCGAAGTTGCGCACCGTGTTCACGGTGAGCGTCCGCTGCTTCACCTGCTTGCCGATCTCGAAGTAGCCGCGCTTCGGGGAATAGGAGACGTTGCTGAGGGAGCGAACGGGGAACTGGAGGTCGGGCTTCCGCAGCTTGAGGATGTCCCGGTGGACCATGCGAGCCTGATCATGGATGAGCTTCAAGGTAAGGTCGTCGACCTTCTTCGTCGCCTTGGAGCGCTTGCCCTTGAGGGCCGTTCTCTTCCTTCCCGAGCGCTTTCGCGCGGTCTTCTTCTTGCTTGTCTTTCTCTTGGCAGTCTTCTTTTTCGCCGCCTTCCTTGCCGGGGCCTTCTTGCGGACGGGTGCCTTCTTCGCGCTCTTTTTCCTGGCGACGACCTTCTTCTTTCGTCCGGCCACGGTACTTCTCCCTACAGCTTCCGACTCTTCTCGAGGACGCCGCTCAGGTTTTTCACGATCTTGTTTCGCTGCTTCTCGTTCAGGCCCAGGATGTGCTCGAGACCGAGAGCAACCTGCGGAATGTACTGCTCGATGTACGCGCGCTTCTTCGCCTCGTCGGCTGCGCGCCGCCCCTTCCGGATGTGCGTGGCCACCCGGCGCCCGCACTCCTGCAGCCCGAGCCGGATCTCTTTGATGATCTCGGGATAGTGGGCGATCGCCTCCTTGCTCTCGGAGGTAAAGGGCACCCATACACTCGCCATGTGCACCATGACCAGCGCGGGCCCTACGGGAAGCGCGCCACGGGGCTGCTGCAGCTGGTAGGAGCGCCAGTCCGTCGCGATTGCGGCCTTCGTGATCGCGCAAGCGCCCTGCTGGTACTGGAGGGGAACCCGGTTGGCGTAGCGGAAGAGTGAGATGGGCGCCTCGATGCCCATGTCGCCACCGTAGGCGAGGCCCACTTCAATCAGAAAGGGATTCCCCCGATAGACCGCCGGCCGACGCGTCACCGAGGCATAGAAATCCGCCTCGACCTCGGCCTTGAGGGCGCGCAGGATCAAGGTCTCACCAATGGGTGCGATACAGTCGGCGGACGGGTTCATGATCTTCGTCTTCTGAATCGCCTTGTGGAGCTTCTCCGCCTCGCTCCGCCGCGCCTCCCGGGGTCGACGCGTCGGGCTCACGCCGGCGAGCTTGCAGATCTCCTCTGCGGTGCGCGCCGAAACCCGGGCGAAGTCTCCGGACAGACACGTCTTGACGTTGCGCGCCTTCGTGTCCCGCAACATCTGCATCAGGACGCCCAACTCGACGCCGTAAGGGTGCGGCTTGACCTCCTGGGTCGGGGGCGGTAGCTCCTTCGAAACACGGGGGAAGTCGATCTTCTCCGACGAGTCGGGCGGCGTGTAGGTGATCTTGGCGTGCGGGTTCGCGAGGGAGATCTGCCGGATATAGGAGTCGACGGAGTGCTGCCCCCCGCGGTAGTTGGCCTTGAGTTCGATCTCCACCCGCGTGCCGTGGTGGATGGGCCACTTCACGACCCGGTCGACGGAGACGCGCGGCTCGTTCTTCTGGGTGTCGATGATCAACTGGAAGCGGTGGGCGTCCTTTTTGCGCCCGGTTCGAGTCGTGATCCGGACGGGGCGCCCCGTCGTGAGCAGGCCGTACATCCCTGCCGCGCTGATCCCGATCCCCTGCTGACCGCGACTCTGGCGCAGGCGGTGGAACTTCGATCCGTAGAGCAGCCGGCCGAAGATCTTCGGCACCTGGGCGCGGACGATTCCCGGACCATTGTCCTGGATCGCGATCCGAAAGCGCGACTCCTCGAGCTGCTCGATCTCAACGCCGATATCCGGCAGGATGCCGGCCTCCTCGCAAGCATCGAGGGAGTTGTCGACGCCTTCTTTGACGGTCGTGAGGAGTGCCTTCGACGGGTTGTCGAACCCCAGCAGGTGGCTGTTCTTCGCGAAGAACTCGGAGACCGAGATCTGCCGCTGCTGCTTGGCCTGATCCTCCGCATCTGCGTGCTGGACCGGCGCCCGAGCAACCCGCTTCTTGCCCGCGTTCTTCTTCGCGGCCTTCTTCGGGACGGACTTCTTCTTCGCGACCTTCTTCCGAACGGACTTCTTCTTCGCGACCTTCTTCCGGCCGGACTTCTTCTTCGCGGCCTTCTTCCGGCCGGGCTTCTTCGCGGGCCTGCGCTTCGCGCTCTTCTTCTTGGCTGTCTTCTTCTTGCGAACCGACTTGCGCGCCATGATCGCCTCTCCCCCCCGAGAGTGACGCGTGCATGGTAGCCCGTCGGGTCCGCCGCGATCCAGTTCTGAAGTCACCTCTTGCCCCACCGGATCGATGCGACCTTCCGGGTCTCCCATCCCTGCGGTACCCGAGCCGGCGGCGAGAGGGCAGCCAGGTCCTCGGCACTCTCCAACCGCCACTTCGTGTCGACTTCGCCGCCTCGCGGACCTCGCTTCAACCAGCCATCCCGCCGAACAGGCGGCCTGCCGCAACCCCTCGCAAGACGGACGGAAAAAGCGCATTCTCTCTACCCCAACCAGTCTGCATCCCGATCTGGAGGAGACCCCCCATGCAGAACGTGGAAAGCCAGAACACCCGCAACTTTGCGCTGATCGGTCACGCGGGTGATGGCAAGACGTCTGTCGGCGAGGCCCTTCTGCACGCGGCAGGCGCCACCCACGAGCTCGGCAAGGTCGATGAAGGCACATCGGCCCTCAACTACCTGCCCGAAGAGCAGGACGGGCACATCGCCTCCATCTCCGCCCACATCTACGGGTTCGATTGGAAAGACAATCACCTCACCCTGGTGGACACCCCAGGCGACCGGAACTTCCAGGGCGACGGCATTGTCGCCCTGCAGGCCCTGGACGGCGCCGTGCTGGTGCTCTCCGCCGTCGACGGCGTCAAGGCCGGCAGCGAGAAGATGCTCGCCGCGGCTCGCGAGTCGAACGTCTCGGTGCTTGCGTTCGTGAACGGTGTGGACCGGGAGCGCGCGAACTTCGCGGGCGCCATCGACTCGATGAGCGGCCTGGGTCTCACGCCCGCCATCGTCACGTTCCCGATGGGCGAGAACGAGTCCTTGAGTGGCGTCATCGACGTGCTCCACATGAAGGCCGTCACCGCCTCGGGCAGCGGTGACATCCCCGAGGAGTACGCGGACGAGGCCGCCAGCCGCCAGGAGCAGCTGGCGGAGGCCGTCGCCGAGAGCGACGACACGCTGCTCGAGAAGTACCTGGAAGAAGGGGAGCTCTCGGAGGAAGAGATCCGGGTGGGCCTGGTGCAGGGAGCGAAGAACGGGCAGCTCATGCCGGTCCTGTGCGGCTCCGCCACCAAGGAGGTCGGCATCGAACTGCTGCTCCGAGACCTGATGGAACTCTTGCCGTCTCCCGTCGAGCGCGGCGACTGGCCCGCCGCGAAGCTGACCGACGGCGAAGAAACCACTGTCTCCGCCAGCGCCGACGGCGTCTTCACCGGCGTCGTCATGAAGACCATCATCGATCGCTATGCGGGCACGCTCTCGGCACTGCGCGTGGTGTCCGGAACACTCAAGCCCGACAGCGGAATCCTCAACGCGACCGCGGACGAGAAGGTCCGTGTCGCAAAGCTCCTCAGTTTGCAGGGCGACAAGCACATCGAGGTGCCGGAGGCAGGCCCCGGCGACATCGTGGCCGTCGCCAAGCTGAAGGCCACCCACACCGGCAACGTGCTGACCGCCGAGAAGGGAGGCGTCCGGCTCAAGGAGCTGAACGTGCCCCAGGGCGTCATCTCCTACGCGATCGAAGCGGCGACCCAGAAGGACGAAGACAAGGTCTTCTCCTCGCTGCATCGGTTGCGCGAAGAGGATCCCTCGCTGCACGTCGGCCGCGAGGCCACCACCGGCGAATTTCTGCTGACGGGCATGGGCGAACTCCACATCCGCACCACGGTCAAGAAGCTAGCCCGCATGTTCGACGTGAAGATCACCCTCAAGACCCCAAAGGTGCCCTACCGCGAGACGGTCACGAGGGCCGTGCAGCACGTCGAGGGCAAGCTCAAGAAGCAGTCGGGCGGCGCCGGCATGTACGCAGTCTGCTACCTCGACCTCGAGCCGCTGCCTCGCGCGTCGGGCTTCGAATTCGAGGACAAGATCGTTGGCGGCAAGATCCCGCGCGGGCTCATCCCAGCTGTCGAAAAGGGAGTCATCGAGGCTCTCGGGCGCGGACCCCTCGCGGGCTATCCGATCGTCGACGTAAAGGTCCGCTGCGTGGACGGCAAGTACCACTCCGTGGACTCGAACGAGATGGCCTTCAAGTTGGCAGGCTCGTTCGGCATGAAGACAGCCGTCAGCGAGGCAAAGCCGGTACTCCTCGAGCCCTACATGAAGGCCGAGATCGCCGTGCCCGACGAGTCGGTCGGCGACATCATGGGCGACATTTCGAGCCGGCGCGGTGTCGTCCAGACGACCGAGACGCGGGGCAGCTCCAACGTAGTGATCGCGAAGGTGCCGATGGCCGAAATGCTCGAGTACGCGAGCACCCTGACCAGCCTCACCGGCGGCAAGGGCGAGTTCCACCTCGAGTTCTCCCACTACGACGTGGTGCCTTCAAAGCTCTCGGCGAAGATCGTCGAGGAGTCGAAGGCAGCGGAGAGCGAGAAGGGCTGATTGGCGAGCCAGGGGCGGAGCTAGACTCCTTATCATGCGATTGAGTGGGAAGATCGCGACGGTCCTGGAGTTTCTCAGCGAATGAGTGACCTGCCCCTCGCCGACGTTCTCCGGACCGGGTTCATCACCGGCGCTCCCAACGCAGCGGCGGCCCGCGCGACGGCCGAGCTGGCCGACCGCCTCGGGTACGACTCCTTGTGGGTGGGCGATCACGTGGCGTTCGCGATTCCGATTCTCGACCCCCTCCTCCAGCTCGCCCAGCTGGCGGCCTTCTCGACTCGCGTACAGCTGGGGACGAGCGTCTACCTGCTGCCGTTGCGACACCCGGTCCCCACCGCCAAGCAGATCGCCACGTTGGACACGCTCTGCGGCGGCCGCCTGATCTTCGGCGTGGGTGTGGGCGGGGAGTTTCCGGGCGAGTACATGGCCTGCGGGGTGCCCGTAACGGAGCGCGGCGCACGTCTCTCCGAGGCGATCCCGCTGGTACGCAATCTGGTTCGCGGCGAAAAGGTCACCGGGAGCGGGCGCTTCTATCCGTTTCCGGAGACGCAACTCCTCCCCGCCTCCCCCCAGCCCGACGGGCCCCCCATCTGGTGCGGCGGGCGCTCGCCCGGTGCCCTCGATCGAATGGGGCGGATGGCGGACGGCTGGGTGTCCTATGTCGTGACCCCGGACATGTATCGCGCCGGCCTCGAAAGCATCGCGAAGGCGGCCGATGCCGCCGGCCGCTCGCTCGAGCGCTTCGACACCGGGCACCTCCTCTTCATGCGCCTCGATGACACCCGTGAGGAGGCGCTCGAGAACGCGACTACCCACCTCTCTCGCCGTTACGCGATGGACTTTCGCAAGGCGGCCGATCGCTACTCGGCCCTCGGCCGAGCGGAAGACGTCGCCGAGCGCATTCACGCCTTCCGCGAGGCGGGCCTGCGACATGTGATCCTCGACCTCGTGGGGCCGATGAGCGATCGCGACGAGCAACTCGAGCGCTTCGCCGCGGAGGTCCGGCCGCTGCTATGAGGGGCCGGCTCGAGGGGCTGGCCCCGGGCCTGGTCCAGCTGATCCGTTTCGGAATCGTCGGCGGCCTCGGGACCCTCACGAACCTCGCGCTCTTCTTCGTCCTGGTGGATCTCTTGGGACTGGCAGCGCTGCTCGGGTTGCTGGTCTGCTTTGCCGTGGCCGTCAGCCAAAACTACGCGCTCAACGAGCTGTGGACCTTCGCGACCCAGGGCGACGGACGTCTCGCCTGGGCTCGCTACTGGAAGTTCGTCCTCTCGTCTCTGGTGGGGCTCGCGGTGAACGCGGTCGTGCTCCTCGGTCTGATGGCGTTCTTCACCTTTCCGCTGCTGGTGCTCCCGCAGGCGATCGGCATCGCGGCGGGCATGGCGGTGAACTTCATCGCGTCGCGCAGCCTGGTATTCCAGCGCTCCTGATCCGATGATCTCGACAGGCCGCTAGATCTGCGAGTAGCCCGACCCCTTGCGATCGACTCCGGTCCCCTGGGCGTCCTCGATCCAGCCGAACTCCTTCAGGATCTCCTGGCTGTAGGTGACGCGCCCGGCCACCTTCTCGAGCGGTTCCGTGGCGAGCAGGAGCGCGGCCTTTGCCATGTACTCCGGCGGCTCGGCCCGGGGATCGTCCATTCCGTCGACGAGCTTGTGGTGCACGGTGCCCGGGGTCGCCACCACCTGGGAGGGACTCACGCAGGTGACCGAGATCCCGTCGTCGTAGACCTCGGTGGCGAGTCCCTGGCTGAAGCGTTCGAGGGCCGCCTTCTCGGCACCGTAGAGCGTGCCACCCCTGAAGCGTCGAACGGGATCGGGGTAGGGGGCGCGCCCGGGACCGATGGCGGCCCCGCTCGAAATGTTCACGATCGCGCCCGCCCCTCGCTCGATCATCGCGGGCAGCACGAGCTGCGAGAGATAGAACGGCGCGTGCAAGTTCACACTGAACGAACGGTGCCACTTGCCGATCGGGTAGTCGGCAATCGGGATGAAGTAGGTGAGCGCCGCATTGTTGACGAGGACGTCGATGGGACCGAGGACCTTCTCGACCTCGGCGACCGCGGCACGGCAGTTCTCGTATTCCGAGACGTCGCAGGGAACCGCGGCCGACTCGCCCCCCGCCTCGAGGATGTTCTCGACCGTCCGCGCGAGGGATCCCTCGAAGAGCTTGTGGCCGCCCTCTTCCACCGTACGCGCCGCGCACGCTACCCGCGCGCCTTCGCGAGCAAAGAGTTCGGCGATCTCCTGACCGATCCCCCGACTGGCACCCGTGATGAGTGCGACCTTGCCGCTCAGCTTGCCCATTGCCTGCGCCTCCCAAGCGGGATTCTAACGCCTGGAGAGACGACGACCTGCAAGTTCTGACATGCCGAGGGGCGGCCTGCCACCTACCCTCGTGCAGTTCCCTCGTCTTTTCAGTCTCGCCGTCGTCGTCAGCCTGGTTCTGGCCGGCCCGGCCGCCGCCGTGCCGATTCGGACCCTGTTGCTGGGCGACTCGATCACGTTCGGAATCGTGAGCGGGCCAGCCGCACCGGCCTACGCGGAGATCCTCGCCGCCGACCTCGCCGGCAGCCACGACATCGTGAATGCCTCGATGAGCGGAACCTCCGCGTTCTATTGGGCACCGAACACCCCCTGCCCGGGCATCTGCAGCAGCGCGGATAACCTCTTCGACGAACTCGCGACGCCTGAGTTTCCCGCCGACATCGTGACCATCCTGCTCGGCACCAACGACTCCGTGGGCTTCTTCCTCGACCAGCCCACACCCCTCGGCGACTACGAGGACCTGATGCGAGAGATCGTCGACGGGATCTTCGCAGGGGGCGTGTCGGACGTGATCCTGATGACCCCACCGCGGGGCAACGTTTCGCCCCCCGCGGCGACGTTGCTCGCCGGCTACCGCGAGGAGATCGCTCTCATCTGTGCGGACACCCTCGGGGTGCTGTGCGGACCCGACCTCCACGAACTCCTCGATCCGGCTCTCGACTTCTCGGTCGGAGACATCCACCCGAACGCCGCTGGCCACGCGAAGATCGCCGCGGCCCTGGCCGATGCGATCCTGAGCCTTCCCGAACCCGGCACCGGACTTCTGCTCTGTCTCGGGTTCGGGGCCCTCTCGATTCGCCCCCCCCGTCGCACCCGCGGAGGGTAGAATGTGCGCATGAGCGCCGGGCAGCCGGCTGTCTTCGAGACCCCCCGAGATGCGCTGGCAGCGGGCATGCTGATCGCGTTCACGGCCGCCCACAGCCCCGGGCGTCCGGCAATCCTGTCGGATCGGGGCAACCTCAGCTTCGGCGAACTGAACGCCCGGGCGAACCAACTCGCCCGCGCACTGCGGATGCGCGGGCTGGCCGAGGGCGACGCCGTTGCGCTCATGTGCAGCAATCGTCCGGAGTTCGCCGAGGTCTACGCGGCCTGCCTGCGCGCCGGCCTGCGGATGACTTGCCTCAATTTTCACCTGCAGGCCGACGATGCCGGCTACATCGTGGACGATTGCGAAGCCCGAGCCTTCATCGCCGAGGGCGACCGCGTGGCGGAGGTGGCCCACGCAGCTGCCGCCGCAGCACCCAAAGCCTCGCTTCGACTCACGATCGGAAAAGACATCCCGGGCTTCGAGTCCTACCGGGATTCGCTCGCTCCGGAGTCCGGTGCGGATCTCTCGGATCCCGTGCGGGGTGGAACGATGCTCTACACCTCCGGGACGACCGGGCGCCCGAAGGGCGTCTATCGACGCGAGATCCCAGCACCCGAGACCGCGACTGCGCCGAGCCGCGAGCCGATGGTGCGCGACGAGTCAATCGTGCTCTGCACCGGCCCGCTGTACCACGCCGCACCCTTGCAGACGAACCTCCACGTGCCGCTTCAACGTGGCATCACGGTCGTGCTGATGGATCGCTGGGACGCCGAGGACAGCCTGCGGCTGATCGAGAAGCACCGGGTGACCCACACCCACATGGTGGCCACGATGTTCCACCGGCTCCTCGCCCTTCCCCAGGACGTGAAGGATCGTTACGACATCTCGTCGCTTCGCTACGTGCTGCACGGCGCCGCGCCGACACCCGTACACATCAAGCAAGCGATGATGGACTGGCTCGGCCCAAAGCTCTTCGAGTACTACGCGGCCACCGAAGGCGGGGGCACCTTCATCTCGCCCGAGCAGTGGCTCGAGAAACCCGGCAGCGTGGGTCCGCCGAACCCGGGACGCGTGGTCGAGATCCTCGACGACGACGGTCAAAACCTGGGGGTGGGCGAGGTGGGAACCGTCTACTTCAATCGCCCCGAACAAGGCGCCTTCGAGTACTTCAAGGATGCCGAGAAGACAGCGAGCGCGTACCGGGGAGACCGCTTCACGCTCGGGGATCACGGCTATCTCGACGAGGATGGCTACCTCTTCCTCACGGGACGCACGTCGGAGTTGATCATCTCCGCCGGTGTCAACATCTACCCCGCCGAGGTGGACGCGGTACTTCTGATGCATCCGTCCGTCGCAGACGCCGCCTGCGTCGGCGTCCCCAACGAAGAGCGGGGCGAGGAGGTCAAGGCAGTCGTGCAACTCGCGCTCGGCCTGGAGCCGTCGGAAGCCCTGGCCGCAGAGTTGATCGCGTTCTGCCGCGACCGCTTGGCGAGCTTCAAGTGCCCGAGAAGCGTCGACTTCGACCCGACCCTCCCGCGCGGCGATGCCGGCAAGATCCAACGCAAAAAGGTGCGTGAGCGCTACTGGAGCTAGCGGCGCAGCGGCACTAGAGCAGGTTGCTCCGGCCTCGGGCCTCGAAGGCCCGCCGGATCTCGGCGATGTCGGTCTGGGTGATTCGCCGGTAGGCCTCGTCCCTCTTGGGTGACCACAACACCGGCTCGCCACACTCCCAGCGCTCGGGACGCAGGAGCCGCTTCTGCACCTTGCTGGTCTGGGTGATCGGCAGTGACTTGGAGAGCCGGACGTAGCGCGGCGCCCACTTCGTGCCGAGATCGTTCTGGGCAGCAAGGAACGCCGCGAAGGCGTCCGCGTCGAATGCGTCCGGGTTCGCCAACTCGAGGGCAGCCATCACCTGATCGCCGACCTCAACATCGGGCACCGCGTAGACGGCGGCGAGGATCACTCCCGGGAAGCGGCTCAGGATCCGCTCGACCGGAGCGGCCGCGAAATTCTCGCCGTCCACCCGGAGCCACTCGAAGTCGCGGCCCGCGAAGTAGAAGAACCCGTCCTTGTCGCGATAGGCGAGATCACCCGTCCAGTACATGCCGCCCTTCATGCGCGCGGCGTTCGCCTCGTCGTTGTTGTAGTAGCCCTCGAAGAGCGCGGGCCCCGTGGTATTCACGATCTCGCCGATCGCCTCCTCGGCGTTCAGCAAGCGACCGTCGTCGTCGAACTCCGCCCGCGGACACTCGCTGCCCGTCTCGGAATCGAGGACCAGGGTTCCCTCGGCGGCCATGCCCAGTGCACCCGCCGGCATGTCGTCGGTCCGCGAGATGGACGCGCCGGTCTCGGTCGAGCCGTAACCGTCCGTGACGGGCACGCCGAAGCGCTCGGAGAAGCGCCTGATGTCGAGATCCGCCGCCTCGTTGCCGAACACCGAGCGTAGGGTGTTGTCGCCGTCGTCCGGGAGTTCCGGAGTCGCGAGAATGTACGTGAGGGGCTTGCCGACGTAGTTGAAGTAGGTCGCCTCGAAGCGACGCACGTCTTCGATGAATCCCGAGGCCGAGAAGCGCCGGCGCAAGGCCGCCGCGGCCCCGACGAGGAGCGTGGGCGCGAAGCCCGTGAAGAGGCCATTCGAATGGAAGAGAGGCATGACCTGGTAGGAGACCGTGTCCTGATCGAGGCTCGCGACGCCGGCGATGCTTTGAGCAACGAGAATCAACTTGCGGTGCGTGCAGATGACCGCCTTGGGTGCGCCACTCGTCCCGGAGGTAAACAACAGCAGGAAGATGTCGCCGGCGTCCACCTCTACGTCGGGAACCGCCGCGCCCCGGTGAGGCGATAGGGCTTCGCGATAGCCATCGGAATCGACGTCGAGCACCCGGTCTGCTGCGACGCCGTGCTCGAGGCCTTCGAGAAGCGGCCGATACGCGCTCTCGGTGACGAGCCACTGACAATCGGTGTGGCGGATGTCGCGCGCGAGTTCTGCCCCGCGGCGGGTGGGATTGATGCCCACGACGACTGCGCCGGCCAGGGCCGCAGCGCCCAGCCAAATCGGAAACTCAGGCACGTTGTCGAGCAGCACGCCCACGTGCAGGGGCCCGTCCTCCCGGCGCTCGAGGAGCAGCGCGGCGCGCTCCGCGCAGGCAGCCACGTACTCCACGTAGGTCCAGCGCTCGTCCTCGAACAGGATCGCCGTATTCGGGTCGTCCTGGCGGGCCAAGATCAGCTCGCGAGTAGTACTCATCTGGGTGCTTCTCCCGATTCAGAACGGTTCCGACGGCGTCGAGGCCGGTTCGGAAGCGCCGCAATGGCTATGCAGCGGCGTCGTCATCCGGGATCACGTGTACGTCGTGCTGCGGATACGGGATCGAGCAGCCGGCCGCCTCGAGCTGCTCCTTCAGCTCGCGCAACAGGTCACACTTGAGATCCCAGTAGTCGGACCGCGCGCACCAGGGGCGCACGGCGATGTTCACCGAGGACTCGGCCAGTTCGGCCACTCCGATGGTCGGGGCGGGGTCCACGAGCGCCCGCGCGTCGCTCGTAACGACACGCGTGATGACGTCGAGCGCCTGGCCGATATCGTCGTCGTAGGAGATGCCCATGACCATGTCGATTCGGCGATTCTCATTTGCCGAGTAGTTCTTGATCGTGGCTCCGTAGATCGCGGCATTCGGAATCACGATACGGATGTTGTCGCCAGTATTGAGCAAGGTCGTAAAGATTCCGACTTCGGCGACCGATCCGCTCTCACCTGCAACCTGGACGAAATCTCCCGGCCGGAAGGGCCGGAAGACCAGCAGCATCGCGCCCGCGGCGAAGTTCGAGAGCGTGCCCTGCAGGGCCAGGCCAACGGCCAGGCTGGCAGCACCGAGCACCGCGATCAGGGAGGTCGTCTCGATCCCGAACAGCGTCAGCACAGCGATGACGACGACCGCCAGCACCGCGTAGTAGGTCAAGCTCGAAAGGAACGGAATCAGAGCGGTGTCGATGCTTGCCTTCTCGAGGCCCCGGGTAACGCTCTTACGAACAAGGCCGGCCACCCAACGACCGATGATCAGGACCGCGATGGCGCCAACGACGCTCAGTCCCCAGTTGGAGACAAGCCCGACGCTGGCAGCGACGAGAACTTCCATTGCCGAGTTCACATCCATCTTCGTGAAAGCCTCACCTCGGTCCGGTATCTGCGGGCTCGCCTGCCTCGGCGCGGACCAAGTCGATCGCACGAGCCAGGGTGTCGAGCCGGTCGCTCATGTTCTCCCCGGCCGGTTGTAGCATCAAGGTCGTCACACCCGAGGTGGCGTAACTACGGATGCGTTCGCGAACCGTGGCCTCATCTCCGAGCAGGCCGGTCTTGAGCACCATTTCATCCGGGATCCGCTCGGCGGCCTGCTCTCGCTTGCCGTCGAGCCAGAGCCGCTGGCTCTCGACCGCAACGTCGGCGAACTCTCCACGCCGGAAGGCAGCGTTGTAGAAGTTGTGGCGGGCGGATCCCATGGCGCCCAGCGTGAAGGCGAGACCCTGTTTGCGGCTCTTCATCGAGCGGGCCACATCGTCCCCGAAGGCGACGGAGCCACCGACCTGCAGATCGAGATCTGCAAGCGAGCGCCCGGACTTCTTCGCACCCGCCTCGATGAACGGAAAGAAGGAATCGGCGCTCTCGGGGCTGAACGAGGTTCCGATCCAACCATCCGCCAACTCGCCGGTCAGTTCGAGGCTTCGCGGCGTGAGGGTCGCGAGGTAGATCGGAATGTCGGGGTTCGCCGGCTGGGAGAGACGCAGGGCCTTGCCCTCTCCTCCCGGTCGGGGGAGGGCGAAGTGCTCGCCCTGATGGGCGATCTTCTCACCCGCAAACGCCTTGCGAATGATCTGGATGGTCTCGCGCATCCGGGCAACGGGCTTCGCAAACGGAACGCCGTGCAATCCCTCGACCACCTGCGGCCCGCTCGCTCCCAGGCCGAGCACGAACCGATCGTTCGAGATCGCCGCCATGGTGAGCGCAGTCATCGCGGTCATCGAGGGTGCCCGGGCGCTGATCTGCATGATTCCGGTGCCGAGCTTCAGCCGCGAGGTGCGTGCGGCGAGGAACGCGAGCGGCGACACCGCATCCTGCCCCCATGCCTCGGCGGACCATGCGACATCGACGCCGAGCTTCTCGGCCTCGATCGCGAAGGTGACTACGTTCTCCCAGTCGCGTCGTCGTCCCGACGCGGCGCCTCCAACACCGATTGCCGTCTTCAACAGATGCTCCGTTTCCAGCTCAACGCCGCGGCAGCGCCACCGTCGCGGTACCGGGCGTCGTCTCCTGACTCCCGGCACCGAGCACGCCGACGTCCAAATCGAGACGGCCCTCGCCGTCTTCTGTGTACTTCTTCGTAACCCGCGCCCAGACCCGAAGATCGCGGCGCGCCTCGTCCATCCCCCGGTAGGAGACCTTCCAGCGGACGATGCGGCCCTCGTCGCCGACGAGTTCGTCGAGGAGGCGCCCCACGAGCATTCCCTTTAGCGCCCCGTGGACGATGATCCCGGGCAACCCGTTCTGCTTCGCGAAGCCGTCGTCATAGTGGATCGGGTAGTAGTCACCCGATGCCGATGCCCAGACCACCAGTCGCTGGGAACTCATCTCTTCGTTGAGACCGATCTCGAGGGACTCTTCGGCGTCGTCCCAGAATCGTTGTTCCATCAGTACGAGATCCCCGTACCGCGCGTGCGTGCCACAACGACCGCGTCGGCGCGGCGGGTGTAGACGGTTTCGGAGGTCCGGATCAGCATGGGTCCCATGCGTCCCTCCCTGAGCCGCAGGTCCGTCAGAGTCGAAACTGCATCCAGTTCATCTCCCGAGTACACGGTCTCGAGGGGCTCGATCTCGGTCCCGCCGTTCAGAGCCCGCTTGAAGGGCGAGCGGAAGGCCGGCCTCGGGGCGCGAGCCGCCGGATCGTGGACGGGCATGCCGAGAAAGCCCGGCGGCGCCGGCAGCGCCCGATGTCCGCGGGAGTGGGCGACTTCCTGCGAGTAGTAGACGGGGTCCGGGTAGCCGACAGCGCGCGCAAAGGTGCGGATCCCCTGGGCGGTCACCTCGTAGCGAACGCTCGGGCCTGCGTGTCCGATCGCCGCCCGCATCTCGTCGCTCAGCTCCGTGAGCGCTGCGCCTGCTTCCGCCACCGCCAACCCCCTCCGGTCGTCAGCTCCATCCTAACCCTTCCCGCACGAAACGCGGAAGCCTCATTCGAGGGCAGCCTGGCAGGCGCAGATTCCGGTCGAGGCGAGCCCTGCCTCGGTTATCCTCACGGGCGATGTCCGAGCCGTCGTCGCCGAGCCCGGAACCCGCTCGGCCCGAACGAAGCCGCAATCCCTGGTGGATACCGCCCTTTCTCGGATCCGTTCCCAAAGGCGTCGAGCACACGCAGCTGAACCTGCTCGGCTTCGTCGCGCTCGCGATGTTCTTCGAAAACTACGACTACGCGCTGCTCACCAACGTCCTCAAGTACCTCGCGGAGGACTTCGGCCTCGACAAGACCGACCTGGGCTGGTTCACCGGGGCCATCCGGCTCGGCACGTTGCCCGCCTTTTTCATCGTGCCCTTCGCGGACCGCATCGGGCGGCGGCGGCTCTTCCTCGTCTCCATCATCGGCCTCTCGATCGGCACCTTCATCACTGCCTTCAGCCAGACAGCCGAGCAATTCATCCTGTGCCAGGTGCTGAGCCGCAGCTTCATGATCACGGCTTCGGCAATCGCGTATGTGATCGTCACCGAGGAGCTTCCCGCCGCGCATCGGGGATGGGGGATCGGCATCCTGGGGGCCGTTGCCTCGTTTGGCTTCGGAGTAAGCGCCTTGCTCTTCGCGTTCATCGACTCGATTCCGTACGGATGGAGGGGCATGTACGCGTTGGGGCTGGCCCCCCTGCTGCTGCTTCCGGTGTTGCGGCGGCAGATCCCCGAGACGGCGCGCTTCAAAGAGCGTGCCCGGCAACTCGGCCGACTCTCTGCGAGCCAGGTGATGACCGGGGCCCTGAAGCCCGTGCTCGAGCTCCTTCGTGCGAACCGGCGACATGCTGCGGGCGTGATCGCGCTGGGCTTCCTCTCGACGGCGGGTCATGCAACGGCCTTCCAGCTCACCGCCGAATTCGTGCTCACCGTGCGGGGTTGGTCGAACGGGGAGTACGCGGCAATGCTCTTCTTCTGCGGTGCGTTCGGGATCGTGGGGAGTCCCATCGCGGGGCGGCTCGGAGACCGCTTCGGACGCCGCGCAATCGGCGCCGCCGTGCTCGGCGTCTTCCCGCTCACGGCAGCGGCCTTCTACCTGGGGCCCGGCTGGGCGGTCCCGGTGGCCTGGGTCGCGATGGTCTTCACGAGCATGGCCTCCGGCGTCGTCGTCCGCGGACTGACCAACGAGGTCTTTCCCACCAGCCAACGCGCCACCGCAAGCGGGCTGCTCCTCAGCGTCGAAACCCTCGGCGCAGCATCGAGCCTGTTCTTGTACAGCTACCTGATGAGCGTGCTCGACGAGCAACAGGGGCTCGCTGTGGCGTCGATCTCGCTACTAGCACTGGTGTCGACTGGATTCCTCGTACTCTTCCCCGAGACGCGGCAACGCGAGCTCGAGGCGATTAGCGGCGAGTAGCCGAGCGAGCTTCGCCCGAGTCGACTTTCGGCTTCACGACAGACCTGCGCGAAGAGCTCTGGCCGATCTACCCGGCGCAGCTGAACTCGATCCAAGACCCCTGAGGACCCGCAGGCGGTCAACGCCTTCACGGCCATCGACCTCCTCGCTTCCGCTGATCTCGATCGGGGGGAGCACCCCAGCGCTGCGGCGCCCCGGAAGCCACCGCTCTCACGCCGATCCGCTCGCAGGGCCCGGATTTCGAACGTAGTCTCGCCCAGCCATAGGCCGCTGCACCGCGCTTGCTATGATGCGGCCCCATGCCGACTCCGATTGCACCCCTCTGCCTCCTGACCTGCGAATCCGGTCGCTCGTTCGCGACCGGTGTCGCCCAGATGTTGAACCTGCCCCTGGTCCCGACCCAGGAGTCGTGGTTCGCCTGCCACGAAGGCAAGCTCGTGATCGACGCCAACATCCGTGGCTGCGACGCGTACGTGTTCCAGTCCTGCATTGGCGACCAGGACGATCTCTCCGTCTACGACCGCTTCGTGATGCTGCTGCACGCCGTCGAGGCCGCCAAGCTCTCGGACGCGATGTTCGTCACTGCGGTGCTGCCCTACTACCCGGGCGCCCGACAGGACAAGCGCAAGGGACGCACGCGCGAAGGCATCAGCGCCGGTCTCTTCGCACGCATGCTCTCCGCCGCCGGGGCGCACCGGGTCCTCACGGTAGAGATCCACAACGACGCGATCGCCGGCATGTTCGACGCGAGCCAGACGACCCTCGAAACCATCTACCTCACGAAGCACATGGTGAAGTGGATGAAGGAGCGCGACATCGGAGGAGATGTCGTCGTGGCTCCAGACGTCGGAGGGATGGAAAGGGCGCGTTGGTACGCGGAGCGCCTCGAGGCCGATCTCGCTGCCCTCTCGAAGGAGCGTGACTACTCGAGCCCCAACACGGTCGTACGCTCCACCCTGATCGGGCAGGTGGTCGATCGCGACGTCCTGCTGGTGGACGACATCATCGACACGGCCGGGTCCGTCGTGGCCGCCGTCGAGGAACTGAAGAACCACGGCGCGCGCGACATCACCGTCGCCTGCGCTCACCCGCTCCTGACAGGACCGGCGTGGGACCGGATGGGCGCGCTCGCGAACCGGGCCGCGGAAGAGGGCTGGCACTTCGGACTCGTCGGGACCACCTCGGTGGTGCACGACAAGGTGCCGGACTGGTACCTCGCGTTTCCGATCGAGGAGCTCATGGCCCAGGTAATCACGAAGATCAACTCCCGCGGCAGCGTAACCGGGATCTAGCGAACCCCGCGCCATGCAGCTTTCCCGCATCGGACTGGCGGCGGGCGGCGCGGCCTTCGCCTTCGCGGTGCTCCTGCTGCTGGGCTTCGCCGGCCCGGCCTACGCGTTCGGCCTCGCCGCGATGCTGCTCGTCGTCTTCGGGACGAAGCTCTCCGCGAATCTGCAGATCGCTGGCGCCAGCGTCATCGGTATCGCCCTCGGCACGTGGCCGGGCGGCGAGATCGAGCAGATCCAGATCGTGGGGCGGCTCTTCATTGCGCTCCTGAAGATGTTGATCGCACCGATGATCCTGCTCTCGATCGCGCACGGCATCGCCGGCATGTCGCAGGCGAGGGACTTCGGTCGCATCGGATCCCGAACCCTGGCCCTCTACCTGGGAACCATGGCGATCGCCGTCGCCACAGGGCTCGTCTTCGTCAACCTGTTCGAACCGGGAGCCGGAAGCGACCTGCGGCAAACCGCTTTCTTCCAGGCGGCGATCGCGAACGCGCCGGCATCGCCGACCCCATCCGACCTCGCACTCTCCGACTCTCTCGTGCGAATCGTTTCCAGCGCGATCTCGAATCCCGTCGCGGCCCTCGCGGAAGGCCGCATCCTGCCCATCGTCGCCTTTGCGGTGATGCTCGGGCTCGCGCTTCTCCAGCTCGGCGAGCGCGCGAGGCCGCTCGTGGACGTGCTCGGTGCCGCGAACGCCGCCGTCATGCGGATGATCGGCTGGTTCGTACGCTTGGCGCCGATCGGCATCCTCGCGCTGCTCGGAAACCTGGTCGCTGCGACCGGCTTTGCGGAGCTGGCACGACACCTGGGCGCGTTCTCCGCGGTGGTCTTCGCGGCCACCTTCACCCATGCGGCGATCAGCCTTCCACTCGTCGTCCGCTTCCTGGGCGGGATGTCACCGCTCGCGTTCCTGCGCGGCATCCAACCCGCCCTGGTGGTGGCGTTCTCGACCAGCTCGAGCGCCGCGACGTTGCCGGTCACGACCCGCTGCGTCGAAGAGGATCTCGATGTGCCGCCAGAGATCGCGAGCTTCGTGCTGCCGCTGGGCGCGACGGTCAACATGGACGGCACCGCGCTCTACGAGGCAATCGCGGCTATTTTCGTCGCCAACATCTACGGCATCGAACTCGGCCTCGCCAGCCAGCTCGTGGTCTTCGCGATCTCGATGGTCTCGGCAATCGGAGCACCGGGCATCCCATCCGCAGGGATGGTCACGATGGTGGTAGTGCTGGAGGCCGTCGGCCTCCCGCTCGAAGCCGTGGCCCTGCTGCTCGCCATCGACCGCATCCTCGACACCGTCCGCACGATGGCGAACGTCGAGGGCGACGCGGCGGTGGCACTATGCGTCGCCCGGGCGAGCCGGTAACGTCTCGGCTTTCGTAGAACCCCCGGCCCGGGGAGACGAATTGCAGAACATCGAGGGCGACGCCGCGCGCCCCCATTCGAACTCCGAGCGTCTTCCGCTGTCGGTGATCCTCACCTATTGCCTGCCGACCGTGGGCTGCGGCTTCATGTTCCTCCTCGTCGGCCTCTACCTGATGAAGTTTGCGACTGACGTGCTGCTGATCGCGCCGGCGGCGATGGGCACCATCTTCGGCCTGTCGCGCATCTGGGACGCCATCTCGGATCCGATCGCCGGCTATCTCAGCGACCGCACGAGCCACCGCAGCGGGCGCAGGCGCCCGTGGATCTTCGTCTCGATGCTCCCGATCGGGCTGGCCTATTGGATGCTCTGGAGTCCCCCCGAGGCCCTGTCGGCCGCGGGACTCACGACCTGGATGGCGATCGGCGTCTTCGGCTTCTACTCGGCGATGACACTCTTCATCGTTCCGCACATGTCCCTGGGTGCCGAGTTGACGGCGGACTACCACGACCGCAGCCGCATCTTCGGCATCCGACACATCGGCTGGACCCTAGGCTCGATCCTCGCACTCGCCGGGATGACCCTGCTGATCCGGGCCGAAGGCATCTCTACCGAGGCGTCGCGCGATACCGCCGGACAGCTCGGCCTCGGCGTGGCCCTCTTCACCGCCGTGCTCATCGGGCTCGCCTCCATCCGGCTCCGCGAGCGGCCGGAATTCCAGGGGCGGGGCGCCAAGAAACCCTTCGCGGCCTTCGCCGACGTCTGGAAGAACCCGCATGCCCGGCTGCTGCTGGCCGTAACCGGGATCGAGAACCTCGGCGGCGCGACCATCGGCATCCTCACCCTCTACGTGTCCGAGTACATCGTGGGCAGTGCGAATCTCGCCCCCCTGTTCATTCTCTGTTACATGGTCCCGTCGGTCGCATTCGTTCCGCTGTGGATCCCGATCTCTCGGCGCATCGGGAAGAAGAGACTGTGGCTGGGCGCCCTGGTGCTCACCGCATGCTCGTTCGGTGGGATGTTCTTCCTGGACGAGGGGGACGTCTTCCAGATCAGCATCCTGGCCCTGACCGCCGGAGTCGCCGCCGGTGCGGGAGGAACCATCGCGCCCTCGATCCAGGCAGACGTGATCGACTACGACGAATACCAGACCGGAGAGCGCAAGGAGGGAGCCTACTTCTCGGCCTGGAACTTCGTCTTCAAGTCGGCCTACGGCGTCACGTTGATGCTCACTGGATACGTGCTGCAGCTGAGCGGCTTCGAGCCGAACGTCGAGCAAACCGAGGAGGTGAAATTCGCGCTTCGCTGCCTCTACGGCGCCTTCCCGTTCGTCTGCTACATGATCGGCGCGCTGCTCGTCTCTCGCTTCCGCCTCGACGAAGACGCATACGCGCACATCCGGGCCGAACTCCGCGCCCGCGAATCCGGCAGCTAGAACGGGAGAGACCGAGGAGCCGCGCGAATCGACCTCTCAGGAAGCTTGTTCGACGAGCAGGTCCGCGATGCGCTCGATCGGATCGTGGGACTCGTCGCGATCCATCGCTTCCGCGAAATCCGCCGCTCCCTCGAGCGCAGCCTGCACGCTCTCGAGCAAGGACTCGGGGGTGAGATCGGCCTGCACGAGGACGAGGCCGTAACCCTTGTCGGCGAAGAGGCGGGCATTGTCGAGCTGGTCGCCCCGGCTCGCGGCCGTGGGCAAGGGGATCACCACCGCCGGCTTTCGAAGGGCGATCAGCTCCGCCAGGGAGTTGGCGCCAGCGCGGGAAACGACCACGTCCGCACACGCGAAGGCGTCGCCGAAGTCGGCGTCCAGGTACTCGTACTGTCGGTAGCCCTCGCGACCCTCGAGATCACTCTCCAGGTTGCCGGCACCACACACGTGGAGAACCTGCAGATCTTCCGGCAGGGAAGGCAACGCGGCCCGGACCTGGGTGTTGATGGCCTGGGCGCCCTGGCTGCCGCCGAAAACGAGGATCGTCCGGCGCGCGGGATCGAGGCCGAACTCCCGTTGTCCTTTCCCGCGGTCGCCTGCGATCAGGGACTGGCGAACTGGTGATCCGGTGTAGACGACGTCGCGCCGGGACAAGCGCTGCTCGGTCTCGCGAAACGAAAGACAGATGCGTTTGGCAAACGGAAATGACAGGCGATTCGCGAGACCCGGGGTGAGATCCGACTCGTGGACGACCACCGGGATACGATTCAACCAGGCCGCCACCACCACGGGCACTCCGACGAAGCCGCCCTTGGAGAACACCACCGACGGGCGCAGCCGAGCCAACAGCAACGTCGCCTGCACGAGGCCGACCAGGATGCGAAGCGGGTCGAGGAAGTTCTCGAGGCTCGCATAGCGACGCAGCTTCCCGGTCTGCACAGCGTGATAGGTGAGCCCGGCCTCTTCAGCGAGGCGACGCTCGATTCCGCTCACGGAGCCGACGTATACGGACTCGAAGCCGCGGGCCCGCAGCGCCGGCAGCAGCGCGAGATTCGGCGTCACGTGCCCCGCCGTGCCACCGCCCGTGAGGACGATGCTTCCCCGGCTGGGCGTCACGTCTCCGACGGCGAGAGCGTCATCGCCCACGAGAGACCGCGACGCACCAACTCGTGAAAGACCGGGAGCTCCCAGGCGCCTCGCTCCACCTGGGGGTAATAATCCATCAGGGGGCGCATGTCGTAGTGGCCGCGGCAGTGACCGAGCGTGAGGTAGAGGACGGCGCCCTCCCCCACCGGTTTGCGATACATCACCCAGCGCGGCTCGTCGTCCGGCCAGTCCTCCTCGGCGAAGCCGGGCGCCTTGCCGGTGAACCTCGTCTCGAGAAGCGGTTCGAGCGGCGGGTGGTACTCGCACAGGTAGAGCTCGTCGTCGGCCTCGAAGGGCTCGATGCCCTCGACCAGGGGATCGTCCGAGCAGGCAGTCACGGTATAGGGTGCGATGGGCGGGTGCCCGAGGAACTGGCTACCGAGCGTCTCCATCAGCAGCGGATGCGAGCGCGGCGTCTGGAACGGAGGCGTCCCGTCGAAGTCGAGCAGCGCATTCGTGCCGTGCAGTGCAAACCAGCGCCCTCCCCCGGAGACGAACTCCGCGAGCACCTTCTGCTCGGCCTCGCTGGGGCGGACGTCGCACGTGTAGGTGACGAGGAAATCGGCCGCCGCGATCGCCTCGGTATCGCGGTAGTCCTCGGCCACCCGGGTGCGGACGTCTTCGTGCTCGGCCAGGTGTTTCAGGAGTTCCAGGCGGGCGTGGTCCATGTCGTGGTACTTGCCGCCGCAGACGAGGAAGGCCTCGATCGGCATGCCTAGAAATTCACCCGCTTCGTGAAGCCGCCGTCGGTCACGAGGTTCACCCCGCTGATCAGGCTCGCGGCCGGGCTCACCAGGAAGGTCACGGCGTTGGCGACCTCTTCGGGAGTTCCGAGTCGACCGTTCGGACAGGCCGCGACGGTGCTCTCGTACATGGGCTTCATGTGCTGCTTGATGGTGTCCCAGGCCCCGCCCTCGAAATAGATCGGGCCGGGGGACACGACGTTCACGCGAATGCCCTGGGGGCCGAGGGCCTGGGACAGGCCGTTCGCGTGCGTGATGAGCGCCGCCTTGATGGCGTTGTAGGAGGTCGGGCCCATGAAGGTCTCCACGGCCGCGGTGGTGCCGATGAATACGACACTCGCCGCCTCAGACTTCGCGAGATGCGGCGTGGCCGCATCGACGCTGCGCACGGCGCCCATCAGGTCGACCTCGAAGTTCGCCTTCCAGGACTTCTCGTCCGTCCCGTTGCCACCGCTGGGATTCGAGACCAGGATGTCGAGACCGCCGAGTTCGTTCGCAGCGGCGCCGATCCACTCCCTGAGCGCGTCACCGTCTCCAACGTCGAGCACCTGGGCGACGACGCGCACGCCCCGTCCCTCGAGATCCTTCCGGGCTTCTTCGAGTCCCTCGGCGCTACGCGAGCAGATCGCGAGATCCACACCCTCGTCGGCGAGTGCGTTGGCGATGCAGCGCCCGATGCCGCGACTGGCGCCGGTCACGATCGCCTTCTTGCCCTGGAGTCCGAGATCCATGCTGTCTCCTTTCGTCTCTACGAGAGCTTCGCAACGACCGGCGCGAACGCCTCCATCACGTTGTCGCCCACCGTGACGTACGAGATGCCGAGGGTCTCGCGCCTTCGCTCGAGCTCCTCGCAGATCGCATCCACGGTTCCGATCAACGCGTGCGGGTGGCACACCATCTCCTCCGGCGAGAGCCCGAAGGCCCCACCCATTCCCGCGGCCATGCCAGCCGCGTCGTCGGTCACGAACGTGAAGTACGCGCCCACCTCGAATTCGAGCTCGTCCGCCCGCCCCCCAGCGGCCTCGCGGACCCAGCCGACCTTCTTGGCCGTCAGCTCCTCGGTGGCGCTTCGGACGCCGTCGGGCCCGATCACCCCTGCGCGGTTGTTGAAGTTGAAGCTCACGATGTCGGCTTCTCGAGCTGCGAGGGAGAGAACACGCTTGCTGCCGCCCCCGATCATGATCGGGGGATGGGGCTTCTGGACGGGCTTCGGCACCCCTTCGAAGCCCTCGATCCGAATGTGCTCGCCCTGGAAGCTCGGCTGTCCGTCCCCCATCAGCGCCTTGATGACCTGCACGGTCTCGGCCAGGCGATCGATCCGCACCGGTGCCGGATCGAAGTCGATTCCGGCGGCCTCGTACTCGCCCTGCAGCCAGCCCGCACCGAGCCCCAGTTCGAGACGCCCCTCCGAGAAGAAATCCAGGGTGGCCGCTTCCTTCGCGAGCATCACCGGGTGGCGATAGTCGATGCAGAAGACGCGACAGCCGATCCGAAGCCGATCCGTCGCCTCGGCGGCCACCGCCATCGCGGGAACGGCCGCCAGCTCCTGCAGGGGGTGGTTGGTGGCTTCGAGGGCCGGACCGGGGCCGATGAAGTGATCCGCCAGGTGCAACGCCGAATAGCCGAGGGCCTCGCAGCGCTGGGCGCGTTCGCGCCACTCCTTGCCCGAGCTGGCATTGAAGCTTTGAACACCGAAGCGAAACGGTCGGGGGGTCGGCAATCGGGGGACTCCGTCAGAGACAGGCCACAGTGTGACACGTCCGGCCGCCGAGCGGGATAGCCAACTAGAATTCGATCTGGGCCCGTGCCTGCACCCCGTGCAGCTTGCCCTCGCCGGTTCCGAAACTCTCGCCGCCGGTGCTCATGACATTCGCGTAGACGTAGTTCGCCATCAGGCGAACATTCG
This sequence comes from Myxococcota bacterium, assembly GCA_046583095.1. Classification (GTDB taxonomy): domain Bacteria; phylum Myxococcota_A; class UBA9160; order UBA9160; family UBA4427; genus JAJDAN01. The sequence continues at coordinate 29,402 of JAYGDB010000104.1, forward strand.
AATACAGGTACCAGTTCAGCCCCACGCTGACGTTGGCCTCCCGCCCCCCTCTCACGTTATGGCTGTTGAGATTGAGGTACGAAAAACGGGCGGCCAACTCGAGGGCACCCCACTTCCCAGCATCGGGATCGAAGGGGTTCGCAGGCTTCACCCGCGACCAGGTGCCACTCGACTTCTTGTAGGGCCGGCTCTCGCCCGTGAGGAACCAACCCCCGGACACGTAGGTGCCCCAGACGTTCAGGTTCTTGCCGCCGACCTGGTCGATCCACGACTGCTTCCACTCGGACGCCAGGTGCAGCGGGCCGCAGACAGCCGCCACCTCGACCCCCAGCAGCCGGTTGCCGTCGGTGTGGAAGTTGCGTGTGTCGAGGTAGCGCTGCGCCAGGTGGATTTCCGGGCGCTGCCGGATGCGCTGCTCCGTATCGTCACGGACCTGAAACCCACCCGCGACGCCCAGGTGGACCAGCCGTCTTCCCTCGTCGGCGTAGACCGGAAGCCCGGTGACCCGACCCGTGATGTTGAAGCGATTGCGGGTCGAGAAGGCTTCGGCGCCGCCGTCCGTGTCTGCAAACACGCCGGCCGCCCAGGTCATTCGCTGGTCCGAGATCGCATTCGAGAAGCCCAGGCCGAAGTTCCGGGAAGGATTGAAGATCGACGGCAGCGCTCGCTCCATGAAGGTGATGTAATTGTCGCTGGTCAACTCCTCGAGGCTGTAGGGCTCCTTGAAGTGGCCCACTTTTGCGGTGCCGAGGAAGCCCAGCCCCTTCACGCCGATGTAGACGTCCTTGGCGTTGACCTCGCTGCCCGCGAAATCGAACTGCGACTTCCAGATGACGCGCTCGTAAAGCTCACCAGACATGTACAGGTAAGCCCGCCGAAGCTCGACCCCCTGGCCATCTCCTCCGGGAAAGAGCGCGTCGAGCGCGCGCTCTACAGCGATCGTCGCGAAGTCGGCGTGGATGCGGCCTCCGAGTTTGAAGCTCGCCTGGCCGTCGTTCTTGTCGAAGCTCAGACCGTTGCTGTACTCGATCGTCCAGCCCTCGTCGCCCTCTGCTCCCGCGGCCCCTGCGAGCGCCAGGCAAGCGAGAAGCGCGACGATCGCTGCGGCGCGGAAGGGCCTTCGAATGCTGCGGGGTTGCATCGGTTGATTTCCTCGTCGTGGGTTCGAACCGTCGGCGAACGCGGCAACTCTGGGCAAGCAGGATGAGGACTGCCAAGCAGATGTGACGGCCATGTTAGATTACTCGACTTCAGGCCAGATTCCGTCGCGCGGGTGCGTGAGCGTCGGACTCAGAAGTCGTAGCCGATGTTCGCGTAGTAGCGTAGATCTCTGCGCAGCGTGCCTTGCTCGTGGCTGTCGTAGATAAAACTCGTACCGAGCTTGAAGCCGAGTCCCTGGACGACACCGATATCGATCTTCCATTCGGCCCTACTCTCGCTTCTGAGCCCCGAGAGGTCGGACAAATCGTGAAGGTACAGGCTGTTCAGCGAGAGGCTCTGGCCTTCCAGGTAACTCCAGGTGGCTTCCAGCCCGACCAGCCCATTCAGCTCGGTCCGCAGCGGGTTGTCGGCAGTGGATGACGGGCCCCGTCGATCGTCCAGCGTTCGACTGGCTCCGCCACCGAGCCTGGCGAGCACGTCCCACTCGTCCGTCTCGAAGATCCGATGGCCGACACCGGTCTCACCACTCAGTCGGTGCAGCCAATCCAACTGCGTATCCAGCAGATACGAACCCGCCAGGAATACGAAGAAATCGGCATCCGAGAACAGGAAGTCATGCACGTATTTCGTGAAGAACCGGTCCTCGGATGTCTCACCATCGCCGCGGTCGAAGTTGAAGCGAGCCACGTAGCTCGACCGATGCCGCTCGACTTCTCGCTTCAGGATCAGGTCGGCGTTGGCACTCATCTCGTTCGACTTGCCGTCCGAGCCCGAGAGTCCTGCCGACAGCGCCTTGTTCCATCCCTCGAGAAAGGTCGTGCCGAAGAGACCGGGCTTCGGCTCCTCGGCCGGCTCGATGTCTTCGCTGGGGATCTTGATCCGGCCGAGGATGGGATGATCCATTTCGACGTAGTCGGCGTTGCGTTCGAGGATCTCGCCCTCGAGCTTCTCGCCGCTGACGAGTTCGACGGAGTCGGCCAGCGCCACCGTACACTGGCCCACCCAGACAGCGAGCGCGATTGCCAGAATCCGCATCTAGAGACCCCCCTCTTGCTCGTCCCTGCAGCCGCCTCCCATCTCTCTCCACCGCTGCTCGGACGGACGATTCCGGCAGTATACTGACCCCTAAACTCCCCCCGGTTCGAAGAGACCCCAGCGGATAGGAGCAGGCATGAGCGGAACACGCACGATCGACACGGGCACCGACGACCTCCACGCACGCGTCGAGGACGGCGTCGCGATCCTCACGATGAACCGGCCGAAGCGGCGCAACGCGATGTCGGGTGCGATGAACGCCGCGATGGCCGCCGCCCTTCGCGATGCCGAAGCCTCACCGGACGTGCGCTGCGTCGTTCTCACCGGTGCCGGAGGCGCCTTCTGTGCGGGCGGCGACGTCAAGGGAATGAACGAGCGCAACACGGGCCAGGACGGCGGCCGCAGGACGACCCTCGACGAGGCCATTGCCGCCCAGCGCCTCAGCCAACGCGCTACCGCGGGCAAGCTCTACTCGATGCCGAAACCCACGATCGCATCGCTCCCGGGCGCGGCCGCCGGCGCCGGGCTCTCCCTCGCCCTCGCCTGCGATCTGCGGATTGCCAGCGAGAACGCGATCCTCGTCACTGCCTTCGCAAAGGTCGGCTTCAGTGGCGACTACGGAGGCACCTTCTTCCTCACGCAGCTGGTCGGCAGCGCCAAGGCGCGTGAACTCTACTTTCTCTCGGACCGGATCGACGCCAAGCAGGCCGAGCAACTCGGTCTGATCAACCAGGTCGTGTCGGAGAGCAGCCTGGAAGAGAAGACGATGGAGCTGGCAAGACGCCTCGCCAGCGGGCCCAGCATCGCGTACCGCTACATGAAGGAGAATCTGAACCGGGCGGTGGGCGGTGACATGGGCGATTGCATGGACCTCGAGGCCACCCACCACGTCCACACGGGCTTCACCGAAGATCACCGGAACGCGACCGCGGCCTTCGTTGCGAAGAAGACCCCGGTGTTCGAGGGACGCTAGCGGCCGGCGCCGGAAACTCTCTTCGAAAGCGAGGAAGCTTGGGTTGGATGACTCGCTGCGGTATAGTTGACGGAACGTCAACTATGCCGTTCTAGGCTTCTAGAGGGGCTCTCGTGACCTGGGGATGACGACCGGCGAGCGTCGAGAAGTGGGCGCCTGGGTTCGACCGACCTGCTCGAACAGGAGGAACACAGCATGGACTACGGCATCATCGACTGTGACCAGCACGTCATCGAGCCCCCGAACCTGTGGGAGAAGTACCTGCCCAGCAAGTACCAGGACCGCGCGCCGAAGCTGGTCAAGGACGAAGAAGGAGGCGACGGCTGGCTGCTCGGTGAGCACGTCGAGGCCCTGGGCCTGGTCGCCGCGAAAGAGGTAAGCCCCCGCGATCTCCGCTGGACCGGAACGCGCTACGAAGACATGCACCCCGGCATCTACGAGGCCAAGGGACGCCTCGAGATCCTGGACGAGGACGGCATCCACGCAGCGGTCCTCTTCCCGCCGCAGCGCACGATGATCTACTTCATGACGATCGGGGACAACGAATTCCAGTTGGCTGGCATGCAGGCCTACAACGATTTCATCACAGAGTTCGCCGACCACGACCCGCAGCGACTCGGTGCGATCTGGCAGATGCCCGGCACCTGCACGGACGACGCCGTCGCGATGCTCCAGCAGGCCAAGAAGGCCGGGGCAGTCGGCGTCGGGCTCGCCACCTGGCCCAGCGGCGAAAACCTCATTTCCGAAAAGGACGACCCGTTCTGGGCAGCAGCCGAAGAACTGGAGATGCCGGTGCACGTCCATATCGGCCTCGTCCCCGCAAAACAGCCCACCAAGAGAGTGGCCGCCAAGAAGGGCGGCGCGCCGCAGCTGGTGATGCTGGCTTCGGTGATGTCCCGCATGCCCGTGCTGATCGCCGACATGATCTTCAACCAGGTCTTCTGCCGCTATCCGGGCCTCACCATGGTCGGCGGCGAGGTCGGCGCGGGCTGGGTCCCCTACCTGCTCCAGGAGATGGACGACCGCTACAAGCGCAATCGCTACTGGTGCGAGATCGACCTCGGAGACAAGCTACCGAGCGAGTACTATGCGTCGAACTGGAAGGTCGGCTTCATCCAGGATCGCTATGGCGTTCAGAACTGCGACGCGGTGGGCGTGGAGACCATGATGTGGTGCAGCGACTTTCCCCATCACGGCAACGACTTCCCGCACTCCAAGCATGTCATCAACGAGATGGCAGGCGGCATCGACGAACTGAAGAAGCAGAAGATCTTCGGCGGGAACGCCGGCGAACTCTACGGCTTTGGTGAGGCCTGAGCTGACGGACTTCCAGACGCTCGAGATCGAACGCGAAGGGCCCATCTTGCGGGTCTGGCTCGCGCGCCCCGAGCGCTTGAACGCCATCAACCCGCTGATGTTGCGCGAGGTAGGCGACCTCTTTTCGGCCCTCGAGAACGACTACCAGACCCGGGTCGTGGTTCTCGGCGGACGAGGTCGGAGCTTCTGCGCGGGCGCCGACCGCAAGCCTCCGGTGGCCGGCCAGGAGTTGGCTCCTGCCAAGACCGATCGTGAAAAGCGCTGGGTCGCCCAGCTCGGACGCCGCGCCTGCTTGGCGATCGAAGACTGCGAGGTGATCACCATCGCCCGGGTCCACGGACACGCCGTCGGCGGCGGCTGCTGCTTCGCCCTGTCGTGCGACTTTCGGGTCGCTGCCGAGGATGCCCTCTTCCGGGTGCCGGAGGTGGAGCTTGGCGTCCCGCTCACGTGGGGAGCCACACCGCGGCTGATCCACGAACTGGGAGCGGCCCGCGCTCGCGAGGTGCTCCTGCTGTGTGAGGATGTCGACGGCCGCAAGGCCCTGGACTGGGGAATGGCTCACCGAGCCGTCCCCGCCGCCGAGCTGGACGCCACGGTGGACGCGCTGGCCAACAACCTCGCAAGCAAGCCCGAGATGGCCGTCTACATGACGAAGACCCAGCTGCGAGGCTACGCGCAGCGGGCCCGCCTGGGCGACGCTACCGAGAGCGACTCGGACATGATCGACGTCGCCACGCGAAGCGAGTCCGGGAGCGGGCTGTTCGCGATGCCGAAGAAGCCCTCGGGAGACTGACCGAAGCGTCGCGGCGCTCGATTACCCGTTGAGGAGCTGGCAGGCGTCCTGGAGAAATTCGAGGGTCGACCGCTCGTCCTGGGCGATGGTCCGGAGCATGAACTGCGTCTCCGGATCGTGATCGAGCTTGTCGGCGATGTCCAGGATCGGCTGGATGGCTGCATCGACATCCGGAAACTGCTTCACGAAGTCCGCGACCTTTTCCGGATCCGACTTGTTGGGATCGCCGGCGCTCTGCATCGTCTGGTCGTAGACCGCCTGGGGCACCTCGAAAGTCGGAGTCGCGCCTAGCTCCTTCAGCCGCGCCTCGAGCAGGCGCGCGTGCATGCCCTCCCGCTGCTGGACCGTTCGGAGCCCACCCTTCACGCATGCGACGTCCGAGACCTCGATCCAGGCACCCAGGGAAGCCTCACCCAGCGCCTCGCCGGCGCGGAACTGATCGAGGAAGGAGATCAGGGCCTCCTGCGACATCGACTCATTGGACCCGCTCCCGGCTTCCAGCCGATCGAGACGGGCGAGGATTTCTTCTTGTTGCTGACCGATCTTGCCGAGTGCCTTCTCGATCTTCTTCAGGTCCTTCGAATCGGCCATGGGGGCTCCCTGCGCTGGTGGTTCGCAGGATGATAGACGAACGGTAGAATCGCCGGCAGCCCATCGGCTCCGGAGCCCCTGGATGAAGCTCGGCCTGCTGTTCGTCAATCCCGAACCCTTCTCACTGCCCGAGACCCTCGACGCGGAGGGCCCGAGGGCGGCTCTCCCGGAGCCGGCCGGGGCACTCCTCCACGGGGCCTGACGTGTCGGAAACGGAAACGCTGCAGCGGCGAATCGAGCTCCTGGAGGCGCGACTCGCCGAGGTCGAAGCCGTCCAGGCCATCCACAACCTCAAGTCGCGCTACGGACAGCTTCTCGACAGTCGCTACGGCGAGGAGGGTATCGTCGCGCCGGAAGAACTCGAGCGGATCGCGGACGCGGTGACTGCCCTGTTCAGCGAGGACGCTACCTGGGACGGGGGCGCGGGACTCGGAGTCTGCCGGGGGAGCGAGGCGATCCGCAAGAGATTTCTCGAGCCGGCGCTGAAGTTCTCGTGGCACTACTTCGTCAAGCCGCGCATCGAGGTGATGGGGGATCGCGCAACGGGAACCTGGGACATCCTGGCACCGTGCACGAGTCGCCGCGGCCGTGCCATGTGGATGTCGGGCTACGAAGACGACGAATACGTGAAGCAGGACGGGGTCTGGCTCCACCAGTCCATGAAGCTGTCGTTGATCTTCATGGCCCCCCACGACCAGGGCTGGGCTCCAGAGACGCCGAGCAGAGAATCACCCGACTGAGCCTACCGGGCTGCTTCCGCCTCCTCCACGTAACCGAGTTCGCGCAGCCGTTCCCGAACCGCCTCCGAGACCGGCTCGAGCCCGGGCGCCGTGGCTCTCGAGCCGGACGCCGCACCGACGCCGATCTCCGCGGCGAGAGCCCGAAGCTTCGCAACGACGTCCGGACGCTCGTCGAGAAGATCTCGCCGCTCCCCCGGGTCCGTCGCAAGATCGAAGAGCCGCTCGGGCGCGTCGTCCCGAGAGACGTACTTGAAGCGACCGCCGTCGAGTTCAGCAGTGAGCGCCCAGCGCGACTCCCCGATCTGTGCGAGCACCGGCTCGGCGGCCAGTCGGTTCTCCGGCGGGTGGCTCGACGACAGGATCTCAGCCGCCCGACTCCGGCCCACCAGCCCTTCCGGTCGCGGGATCCGCGCCAATTCGAGCAACGTCGGGAGCACGTCGACGGTCTGGGCGGGACGCGACACCACCGTCCCACCCGAGATGCGACCTGGCCACCAGAAGATCAGCGGCACGCGCACCAACTCCTCGTGGAGACGTCGCGAGTGGGAGAGCCCACCGTGCTCCTTGAACTCCTCCCCGTGGTCCGACGTGACCACGACGAGTGTGCCGGGGCCTTCCGGCTCCGCTGCGAGCGATCGGAAGAGCCGCTGGAGTTCGACGTCCAGGAAGCGGATCTCGGCGTCGTAGAGAGCCCGCAAGTACGCGAGGACGTCCGCTGGAACCTGCTTGTCGGGAGCGTCGAAGAAGTAGAGGTAGTCGGAGGTCCCCTCCGGCCGCGGGCGCGCCAGACCGGCGTGCCAGCGCGTCCGCCAGGGCTCGGGAGGCGCGTAGGGCTGGTGCGGGTCGAAGTAGTGAACGAAGCCGAGCCACGGCCCCTCCTGCGCGGCGATCCAGTCGAGGACACGGGTGGTGACGGCCGCACTGCGGTCGTTCTTCTCGAGTTCCTCGAAACCCTCGAAGGC
>JAYGDB010000170.1:0-3057 GCA_046583095.1 Myxococcota bacterium
AAGCCAAGGCATCGGCAGTCAACTCATTCGCTCTGGGCTTGATGAGATCTCGGCGCGTGGTGCGCTGGGGTGCGTGCTCACTGGCAATCCAGCGTACTACCAACGTTTTGGTTTCGAGTTGGCGCCGAAGAATGTGCCGAAAGAAGAGTCTCGAGAGTTCTTCCAACTCAAGCTCTTGAGTGCGAAGAATGCTGAGGGCATCTTCGCTTTCCACTCTGCCTTCTACGAGTCTCACGTCCGGTAGAAAGCTCCGGGATGGAATCGATCACCGAGCGTCGCGAACTTCGACTCCCAGAACGGCGCTGCTGTCGGTACCCGAACCCGTTCCCGGCAGGCTCGCCGTGGCTGCGTTGCTGACGCTGTTGGGTCTGAGGCGCAGGCAGCAGCGTCTCCTGTGCCGAGTCGGGGGGCTGACAGCGCCCCGGTGAGGGCCGAAAATTCGCGTCGCTAATTCCCCGCCAGCGGTGCCCCCGCCAGGGTCAGCCACTGGGCCAGGCCCAGGTCGGCCACCGCACCATGGCCCGGAAGCGGCAGGACGCCCTGGCGCTGCATCAGGCCCACCATCCGCCTCAGGCGTCGCTCCGGCTTGTAGACGCCGAGTACCTCGACCAACCCCGCGATGACGGCGTCACGATCCACGGGCGCCGCCGGAGTGACCCCGAGTTGGGACGCCCTCTGCTCGAGCAGGTCCCATACGCTTTCGAGCGCGGGCTCGATGGTCCTGAAGTCGGCGCCGTCGATGCGTGACTGCCGGGCGCCCTGCTCCCAGGTGTGCCAGAGGAAATGGTTGCCCTGGGCACAGGGTTCCGGAGCGAAAAAGGAAGTGTAGTCGCCCTCGTCGGTGGTCTCGTAGAAATAGGATTCGTCGGTGCACATGTGGTGGGAGGCCCGGTCCGCATAGCTGTGCAGGAAGATCCCGAACTTCGCAAGCCGGACGTCATGCGGAATGTACGCGGAAAAACTGGTGTCGTTCGAAAGTACGGGCGCATCCCCCGAGTCGTCGATGATCAGCTCGCCGAGCGTGGTCCGAAAGTTGATGGCCAGCTTGGCGAAACCGGGCGAAAAGAAGTTGATAGGGCTGACCAGGGAACCCGAATCCGCCACGCAAGGCGAGCCCGAATCGGTCGGGTCGATGACCACCCCTGCCGCGCAAGCCTCGGGTCTCTCGTCGAACGCCCAGGCTCGAAGGTTCTCGAGCAGCGGTTCGTGTTCGACGAATTCGCTCGACAGGTAGTCGGCAGGAAAGGGAATGGGGGGCGGAGGCGAGCTATCCCGCGAGAAGCGTGCATGGAGGTGGAGCAGTTGGCCGCCCGTCTCAGAGTTGAACTTGTAGATTCCCGTCAGCCTCGGCGTAATGGCCAGGCAGGTGCGATCTCCGAGCAGGTTCGACCCGTAGCAGGCTTCGATCTCCTGGTCGGTCAGCATCTGGCGGCCCTCCTGGTCGAAGGGCAGGTAATCGGATTGATCCGTAGCTTCGTCATAGATCATGATCTGGTAGGCCTGCCAGGGCGAGAAACCCAGCAGTTGCGCGATCATGTACGTGGAGTCGCTATGAACCAGGCTGCGTCCGCCGATGATCGCGTTGTTGCCCGAGAGCCCGCTGAGCGAATCGCCGAGCGCCTGCACCTTGCAGCGGTTTTCCTTGGCCGGGCCGGGCAGCGGCTCGCGGCGGCAGGAGCGGGAGACACCGATGCAGTTGCGGATCAGCGACGGATCGCGCTTCTTCTGACCCGACGATTCCACGCTGGCGGGATCGTTGAAGCAGACGTCCACGCCGAAGCCCGACGCCGGCGCCGCGAGAACGAGAGCAAGTAGGGGTAAGCAGGACAGCATCCGATTCAGCAACATGAGCTTCCTCCATCCGCAGGAGTGCCGTTCTGAGGGCACGCCCGAGTATAGATCTTATGACCAATCTCCGGGGGAGTCCGCGGCCCGCCATCGAGGGTCGGCCTTTCTCCCTCAGAAAAGTACGCTTGGCCAGTGCAGTTCGCGTTTGTGAAGTACAGCTCTTTGGCACGGCTCTGAAAACCTTCGATCCACGGCCCAGCAGCCCCCGCCGAGCCTCTCACGCAGAGCTGAGGGGATTGGGCGATGGGCAGCGCCTAGACGCGCCGGCTAACCGCAACACCCAGCAACCCCAACCCGAGCAGCAGGCCGGTGGTCGGCTCGGGGACGGCGAGACTCGCGACGCGAAAACCAGAGTCGATGGATCCGATCGTGGGGTTGAAAAGGGGTGGGCTCGAAGCGGCGAGAGCGCTTGCGCTTCCATCGAAAGCGCCGCCCCACCTGCTGACCTGAAACGGGGGCGTGATCGTCTCGCTCCACTCCGATACGTTCCCGCCCTGGTCGAAGGTCCCGTACGGGCTCGCCGAATTCGTGTAGCTGCCTACGGACGTCAGACTGCCCACGACGTTGTTGCAGTTCGCCGTATTCGGCGTCGCCCCGCCTGCCCCGCAGACGGGCTGCGTGCTCGAGTTCGCCGGGTAGTCGAAGTAGCTCGTGGAGAGCGCATCGTAATACGCCGCCTTGTACCACTCGTCCTCGTTGGGCACGAAGACTGTGGCCCCGGGCTTGCGCGGGCCCGGACTCGATGCGAGGAGTAGATAGGCGCCATCTTCCGTCGTCGTAAAGTCCGCGGGCCCCGTCGGCTGACCATTGTGGAGCCAATTGGTGAAGCGAAGGGAAGCGCCCCAGTTGACGTAGTTGACGGGCCTGTCTTCCCGCCCGGTGACTGCGCTGTAGCTGAAACTCCCGGATATGCCGCTCTGGGTGATGCCTCCGCTGCTCGAGCCCATCGATGGGTCGTAGAGGTCGTGCGAGTTCGTGGCCGCCACACTATTCAGGAACTCCGCGTACTGGGCGTTGCTGATCTCGTATTTCGAGATCCGATAGGAATACGTCACAGCGCCGAAACCGGTGGTGTCCGCGGCATTACCCGCATCCAGGACCGGGACCCAGTCGATGGTGACCGCGGAGGCGCTGGTGGCGAGGACGAGGCTGGCAAGCACTGAACCAAGAACAGAAAGCCGCATGGGATCCCTTTCGAATCCCCTCTGC
>JAYGDB010000190.1:0-8736 GCA_046583095.1 Myxococcota bacterium
CTACGGCGATCACCAGACCGCAGACGAGCTGACGGCCCGGGTTCCGATGATCCTGCGCTGGCCCGAGCTGGGCGACGACCACGCCGGGCGAGTCGACCGCGGCTTCCACTACCAGTTCGACGTCGCGGCTTCGGTGCTCGAGCTGCTCGGTGCACGCGTGCCCCGCAGCTGGGACGGCCGGAGCTTCGCACCGGCGTTGCGTGAGGGCCGCGAGGAAGGCCGGGATGAGCTCATCGTTTCGCAAGCCGCCTGGACGTGCCAGCGCTCGGTGCGCTGGGATGATTGGATCGGCATCCGCACCTACCACGACGGCTATCACGCGTTCCCGGAATGGATGCTCTTCGACGTCGCGAAGGATCCTCACGAGACCACCGACCTGGCCAGCGAGAACTCCGGGGTGATCGAACAAGCCGCGACCCGCCTCGACGCCTGGTATGACGAAATGGCACAGCCGGAGGATCCGATGCAGACGGTGATGCGGGAAGGAGGCCCGTTCCACACGCGCGGACAGCTCGCCCGCTACGTCCAGCGCCTGCGAGAAACCGAGCGCGAGCACTGGGCGCGAGCACTGGAGGAGCGGCATCCCTCCGAGCTCTGACGGGCCGAGCTGGCGCTTCGCCTGCAGGGGAGCGCGCACCCGAGCGTCGGGCCGCGCGCCTAGTCCGGGACCAGCCGAACTTCCCGACTTGCCGGGTCGACCTCCACCCGCGGTGGCTCCGCCAGGCGCATTCGCCCACCCGAACATTGCTTCCCGGAGACGATGTCGAACACGTGGCCGTGCCACGGGCACACGACCTTGCCGTCTTGCACCGGTGCGTCATCGAGCGGTCCGTGCCGATGCGGACAGACAGCGCCGTGTGCGACCAGCGCCCCGTCGTGCTCGACCACCCGGAAGCGCTCGCCCCCGAAGCGAACGTCGAGAGGAAGGCGAGACCGCACCTCCGCGAGGGAACCGAGGATCACGTGTTGCTTCTCCGAGGTCGTGCGGCCGCGGCGGGCTGCGAGCTCTTCGGCGCGACGAACCATCATCGACTCGTCTTCGTCCCACAGCCCGGTGTAGAGATTCACGAAGACCCGAGCGAGCTGCGCGGCACTTTCAGCGGGCACTTCCGGCAGCCAGAACGAGACCTGGACGTGGGTTTCCTGATCGCCCTTCGCGTCCACGTCGGTCCAGATCTCCGTGCCAGCGCCCTCGCCGTCGAGGGTCCGGGACACGTACCTCGGCGCATCGGGCTCGATCACGAGCTCCAGCGTGAACTCGGCACCCGCCGCAGCGATCCGGGCCCGCCACCCCCACTCGCCCTCGTCGAGGCACTCGATGCTCGAGAAGCTGCTCGCGTGCAGCCATGGAAGGTGCTCCCAGTCCCGCACGTTCTCCCATACCCGCTCGGCCGAGACGGGTACGGTGCGCTCGTAGACACCTACGCGCGTCAGTTGTGCGCCGGCAGCCATGCCACACAGGATATACTGCCCGCATGTCCGATACCCGATCCATCTCCGAGCCGAAGATCTTCGGCGTCACCGAAAGCTCCCTCACCCTCGCGTTCGGCGTGGCCGAAGGCGACCCGCTCGTCGACGCCGAGGCGACGATTCGCCTGAACGGCGACGTCCGCGCGGTCAGCAAGCAGCCCGGTACCCGGCTCGTCCGCATCGACGACCTCGAGCCCGCGACCGAGTACGCGATCGAGATCGCCTCGGGCGGCGCCTCCGCGGAGCAGAACCGCTACTTCCCCGAGAAGGCGCGCACCCTCGAGGCCCCATCCGCCGCCGAGGTGGCCTCGTTCGCAACCCTGAACGACCTGCATTTCGGCGAGGCCCGGATCGGCGGGACGCTCACGGAGGACCACGAATACGGAAAGGCGGGACCGGGATTCCCGGTCGTCTGCGACGCGGACTACGACGCCCCGTACGCGGAGTTCATGAACGCCGATGCCATCGCCGAGATCAATCGCCTCGACGTCGACTGCACGGTCATCAAGGGCGACATCGCCGACCGCGGCCTACCCGAGCAGTTCGAGACGGCGGCCCGCACGTTTGCGGCCTTCGAGAAGCCCCACCACCCGTTCCTCGGAAACCACGATTACCTGCAGCGAAACAACGACGTCGAGGTCGACGGCTACGGGATCCTCGGCGCGCAGCCTGCACCCCGAAGCTTCGAATTGGGGGGATGGCGGCTGGTCCTGCTCGACACCACGATTCCCGGCGAGCACCACGGATCGTTCGGCCAGGAACGCCGCGACTGGCTGGCCGAGACTCTCTCCGAGAGCCAGCGCCGTGGGCAGCCGACGCTCCTCTTCAGCCATCACCAGCCGGTTCCCCCCGAACACCGCGACAGCTACCCGAACTCGATCGGCGTGGATCCCGCCGACTCGGTCGCGCTCTTCGACCTGCTCGCCGACGCCCCCCACGTCAAGGGCATGCTGATCGGACATACGCACCGCAACCGCATCCGGCGCTACGGGCCGACCGGCAAGCTCCCGTTCGTCGAGGTCAACAACCCCAAGGACTACCCCGGCGGCTTCGGCCACTACCGTCTGTTCGAGGGCGGCAGCTTTCGCCAGGAGGTGCGTCGCACGCCGAGTCCGCGTGCCCTCGAACACTCGACCCGATGCCGCAGCCTCTTCCGCGGCAGCTACCAGCACTTCGCCCTGGGAACGCTCGAAGAGCGGAGCTACTTGGCGGGGGCCTGAGTTTCGGGCTCGTCGCCCCCTTCCTCCTCCTCGACCGGCAGCCACCCGAGCGCCGCCAAGCGACCGCGGGCCTCGTCGCCCTCCACCTCGTAGATCGCAACGGTCGCGATGTCCCCCTCCTTCGGCGTGATGGCGGTGGACATCGGATCCACCCGGGAGCCGCGCTTGAGAGCCACCAGCACGAATCCCTCTTCCATCGTCGAGAGGCTGTCGGCGTCCGGCGCCGGCGGGTCCGCGACGGCGTCGGCAACATAGCGCCGGTGCTCGATCGTCACGGATCCCCGTCGACCGCGTACCTCCCAGCGACCCATGTCATGGGCGCCGTCGAAGGCCACCATGGCCTGCTCCTTGTCGACGAGTTCCTTCGCAAAGCCAGAGTCGATGCGCTGCACGGCGACGACCCCTTCGGGCACATCGAACAGATCACGGGCACGATCGACGAAGACCGCGTTGACGGTCTGGTTCGCTGTGAGACCGGCAGCGACGCGCACCTCTTCGAAACGGGCGCGCTGAAGGATGCGCTCTTCCAGCGCGTTGCCGTAGATCACCGTGAACCCGGACTCCTCGACAAGCCGGCAGTTCTGGGGGTTCGAGTCGATGAAGACGACCGGCGCTCCGGCGGCGCGGATCTCTTCGGCGAGAGCGAGCCCGAGGCGGTGGGCTCCGAGGATCGCGACCCCCTCGCGGTTCGGAATCCGAACGCCGAGCAAGCGCGCCACGGGCCCAGCGGTAAGACCGGCGAGCAGGACGGTGCCCGCGATCGTCAGGAACACCAGCGCCCGCAACTCGACCCCACCGGGTAAGCCCTCGCTCTCGAGAGCGCTCGCGGCAACGGATGCGATGGCGGCGGCGACGATTCCCCGCGGCGCCACCCAGGCGATGAAGAGCCGCTCCCGGCCTGCGAGACCGGACCCCTTCGTCGAGAACCACACACCGAGCGGGCGCACCACGAATACCAGGGCCGCCACCACCAGTAGGCCCGAAACTCCGAGTGCCGCGACGTGCTCGTAGCGAACGTCCGCGGCAAGCATCACGAAGAGCAGACCGATCAGCATCACGGTGAGCTGATCCTTGAACTCGCGCAGCTCGCGCGAGACGGGTGTCGGCAGGTTGCCGAGGACGGCACCCGCGATCGTGACGGCCAGGATGCCGCTGTGGGAGATCACCTGTTCACAGCCCTGGAAGAGAACCAGCACGACCGCCAGGGTGAAGATGTTCTCGAGGCCTTCGGGAACCAGGCGTCGCACTCGAAGGACACCCGCCAGCAGCAACCCTGCGAGGCCGCCGCTCACGACACCGAAGCCGATCCGGATCAGCAGGTCGCCCCCGGCACTCGCCGCCGAGCCCAGATCCGGCGACAGCACGAGCGCCAGCACCAGCATCGCAAACAGCGCACCGATCGGATCGATCAGCACGCCCTCCGCCTCGAGCACCGTCGAGACCCGCGACTTGAGACGCAGTTCCGTGACGAGCGGACCGATCACGGTCGGCCCGGTCACCATCACGAGCGAGCCGAAGAGGATGGCGAGCGTCCAGTCCCAGTCGAGCAGGGTGCGAACTGCCAGGGCGCCGCCGAGCACCGTGATCAAACCGCCGGACGTGACGAGCCGGCGGACGGACGTCTGCACGCGCCGCAAGCGAGAGAACTCGAGGTTCAACCCGCCTTCGAAGAGGATCACCGCGACGGCGACGTCGAGAATGGCGTCCAGGGCACCGCCGACGGAGTGCGGATCGATCCAGCCGAGACCGTCGGGCCCGAGGCCCACGCCGGCGAGC
This sequence comes from Myxococcota bacterium, assembly GCA_046583095.1. Taxonomy (GTDB): domain Bacteria; phylum Myxococcota_A; class UBA9160; order UBA9160; family UBA4427; genus JAJDAN01. The sequence continues at coordinate 4,467 of JAYGDB010000190.1, forward strand.
AGAAGTAGGACGATGCCAGGCACACGCAGGTGGCGAGCCAGGGATTGGGCGACCACCCCAGCCACCAGGGCGAGCGCAACCGTGAAGTCGGGATTCAGGTGAAGGTCGGCCAACGGCTGCAAAGCTAGCGGGCCCGCTGTGAGTGGCCCGGATGAGTCACTTTCGAAAGAGATCGTTTGCGAAACGACAGCTATTTCCTAACCTGCTTCCATGGCAGCAGAAAGCGATCCTCGGGCCCGCGCGCGCGATCGCGTTCTGCTGCAATTGAAGACGCGGGGCACCGCCACGGCTGCGGTGCTTGCCAAGCGGCTCGACGTGACCCCAATGGCCATCCGTCAGCACCTGGCGGCACTCGAGACCGAAGGCCTCGTGACGCACATCGAGGAGCGCCGCGCAGTGGGGCGCCCCGCCCGGGTGTGGGATCTCACGCAGCGGGCGGCGGAACGCTTTCCGGACAGCCACGCCGATCTCACCGTGGAACTTCTCGCCGCGGTGAAGGACGTCTTCGGCGAGGAAGGCCTGGAGCGCCTGATCCACGCCCGCGCCGGCAAGCAGCGCCAGAGTTATCGGCAGCAGCTCCCGGGCGAGGGCACGTCCCTGGCAGTGCGAGTCGCCGCCCTCTCCGAACTGCGTCGCGAGGAAGGCTACATGGCGGATTGGTCGCAGGAGCCGGACGGCAGCTTCCTGCTGGTCGAGAATCACTGCCCGATCTGTGCGGCCGCAACGCTGTGCCAGGGTTTCTGCCGGGACGAGCTCGAACTCTTCCGCGAGGTGATCGGTCCGGACGCCGAGGTCGAGCGCAGCGAGCATCTCCTCGCCGAAGCACGTCGCTGCGCGTACCGGATCAGCGAGAAGAAGGCCTAGACTCAGAGGGCGGATGGCAGACCACTGCGTACGCGCATGGATCAGCGGCAAGGTTCAAGGGGTCGGCTTCCGCTGGGCAACGCAACGGGCCGCCGTGGCCGCGGGCGCTCGAGGCTACGTGAGGAACCTGCCGGACTCGCGGGTAGAGGTCGTTCTCGAAGGCACCGAGTCGGTCGTCGATCAGGCGCTCGCGTTCGTCCGGCAGGGACCATCGGGCGCGTTCGTCACCGGGGTCGAGATCAAATCACTGCCGAGCGCCGGCTACGCGGATTTCGAAATCCGCCACTGAGCAGGGGGAAATACAAGATGACCTTTTTCCGAGTCACGACTCTCGTCGCCGCTTCGTTCGCGATTGCCGTGCTTGCATGGGCCGATGGCGGCGCGCTCCCGCGCACGGACGCGCCGGACGATGCCGAGGCCTACATCATCAACCTGAAGGACGGGGACACGGTGAAGAGCCCGGTGACGGTGGTGTTCGGGGTCCGGGGCATGGGCGTCGCACCGGCGGGGGTGGATGTTCCCAACACGGGTCACCACCACATCGTGATCGACGCACCGACGCCAGACCTCGACAAGCCGATCCCGGCGGACGACCACCACGTTCACTTCGGCGGAGGGCAGACGGAAGTCACCCTCGAACTCAGCTCCGGTCCGCACACCCTGCAACTCGTACTCGGAGACCGCAACCACGTTCCACACACGAATGCCGTCGTCTCGAACCCGATCACGATCACGGTGAAGTGAGAGGCCACGCGACGGCCGCCGAGAGCCGATCCTGCCCGAAGACCTGAAGCTCGTCTCGACCTGTTCTAGGCGCCGTACAGGCGCTTGGCGTGATCCTGGAGCTCGTCGCGGAAGTCCGGGTGGGCGATCTCGCACAGGCTGCGGGCGCGCTGCTGCAGCGTCTTGCCGCGCAGCTCGACGGCGCCGAACTCCGTGACCACGTAGTCGACGTAGGTGCGCGGGACGGTCACCGGCGTGCCGGGAGCCAGGACGGGAACGATCCGGGTGACTCGGCCGCTGCCGTTCGAGGGAAGCGAGCTCGACGGCACCACGGAGACCGACTTGCCGCCAGGCGAGTAGGCACCCGCCAGCATGAAGACCGTCTGCCCGCCGACGCCCGTATAGGGCCGGTGGTCGAAGGCTTCGGCGGAGACCTGGCCGGTCAGGTCGACGACCATCGCGTTGTTGACCGTCACGAAGTTCTCCAGCTGGATCAGCCGCCGCAGGTCATCCGTGTAGCCGAAGTCGTAGAGCTCGAAGACCGGGTTCTCGTGGATCTGCATCAGCTCTTCGCGCGGCATCGAGACCAGCGCGCTTCCCACCACCTTGCCCGGGTGCACGCTCTTGCGGGCGCCGGTCACGTTGCCGTTCGCCACCAGGTCGGCGATGCCCCCCGTGACCAGCTCGGTCTGGATGCCCAGGTCGTTGCGGAAGTCGAGGAAGCGACCGAGAGAGGCCGAGACCGTGCCGACTCCCATCTGCAGGGTATCGCCGTCGTTCACGAGCTCGACCGCCACGGTCGTACAGATCGCCTCCACCTGGGAGACCTCCTCGTCGCTCGGCGGCGCGATAGGAAGTGCCGGCGGCGCCTGCCCCTCGACGAACCAGTCGATTTCGTCGACGTGCACCGAGTTCTCGCCACCCGTTCGGATGAAGTCCTCCTGGATCTCGGCGACGACGGTCTTCGCACCTTTCACCAGGGTCGGCGACATCCAGACACCGGACCCGTAGCTGCAGTTGCCGTTCTCGTCGGGAGGGGAGACGGGAACGAAGAAGAAGTCGGGCTCCTTCGTCAATCCGTCCGGCAACTCGTGACTGCGCCACAGGCCGATGGGCAGATAGTCCGAGTCGCCCGCGTGACAGGCCTCGCGGTTGGGCGGCGTCGCGTAGTTGTCGAGCAGGCGGAAGACACCGCGAAGCTCGGGCTCGGTCCAGGAACACAAGGCGGCCAGGTGCTCGACCCGCACGCCCTCGAGCCCGCCCTTGCGACCGTGCGCCTTCAAGCCTTCGCAGAGCGTGAGCGGAGAAGTCGTGTAGGGAGAACAACCGACGCTGTCGCCGGAGCGCACGTGGCCAACCGCCTCCTCGACAGAAACCAGCTTCGTGCCCAACCGCGTGTGCCAGTCCATCGATCGCAGCTCCTCAGCTAGCTCTCTACAACCATACCCGGTGCAACGAGAGCCCTATACCAGGATCTTGCTCCCCGACTTCGCCACCTCTTCCGCGTTCGCATCGCTCGGCTCGGCGGCCACGGGAACGGCGCGGCCGCGCTGTACGCCGGGACGCGCCTTGACGGCGTCCTTCCAGCGACTCAGGTGGGGAAGATCGTCGGTCTCGACCCCCGCCCAGCCGTGCAGCGACACCCAACTCCAGTTCGCGATGTCGGCGAGCGAGTAGTCTCCCGCGAGCCACTCGTTGTCGGCCAGGCGCGTATCGAGCACCTCGTAGAGGCGGCGCGTCTCGTTCTGGTAGCGGTCGATCGCGTACTGGATCTTCTCGGGCGCGTAGCGGAAGAAGACGTTCGCCTGCCCCTGCATCGGGCCGATGCCGCCCATCTGGAACATCAGCCATTGCATCACCAGGGAGCGGCCCTGGGGATCACTGGGCAGCAGCTTCCCGGCCTTCTCGGCCAGGTAGACCATGATGGCACCCGACTCGAACACCGGGAAGCCGTCATCGACGATCACCGGGATACGCCCGTTCGGGTTGAGCTTCAGGAACCACTCCTGCTTCTGCTCCAACTTGTCGAGGCGAATGGGCGTCACCTGGTAGGGGATCTCGAGCTCTTCGAGAGTGATCGAGGCCTTCCAGCCGTTCGGAGTCGGAGACGTATACAGTTCGATCATGGATTCCTCGCAGTGTCAGACGGGAAGATCATCCCGGCTGAAGATGGTTTCGAGTTCGATGCCCTGAGCCTCGAAGGCGTCGCGCGCTCCCTCCCCCCGATCCACCAGGCAGAGCACTCGCGCCACCTTGCCGCCGGCCTCCCGGACGGCCAGGACCGCGTCGATCGTAGAGCCGCCCGTGGTGGTCGTATCTTCGAGCAGGGCGACTGTCTGCCCCTCCGCAAAGGCTCCCTCGATGCGGCGGCCCAGACCGTGCTGCTTGGTCTGCTTGCGAACAAAGAAACCGAGCAGGTCTGCCGGGGGATCACGCCGGGCCGCAGCGCCGAGAACCGCCGAGACGAATGGGACGGCGCCCACTGCCATGCCGCCCACCGCCTGCACGGCCGGCCCGGAGAGCAGCTGATCGAGGGCGAGGTTACCCGCGAGTTCCACGCCACGGGGACGCATCAGGGTCTGGCGCAGGTCGAGATAGAAGTCGCTCTCGCGTCCGCTCGCGAGCGTCACCTTCCGGCGCTCGAAGGAGACGTCGAGGATCAGCTGCAACAGCTCCTCGCGAG
>JAYGDB010000220.1:0-43903 GCA_046583095.1 Myxococcota bacterium
AGCAGCAGCAGCCCGCCGCTATTCGCGCCGCCGGACCACGCCTGCTGCAGCCCCGCGCGATGCCCTGCATCCCGTAGTTGGGCCCAGGCCGCCCGGGTCCAGACTTCCTGGAAGGCGATGAGATCCAGACCGAGGGAGGGAATCCGGCGGCCGATGGCGTCGATTCGGGTGGTGACGTCGCGTCCGAGGGGCTCCGGAAGAGCCCACACGTTGAGCGTCGCCAGCCGAACCTGCATCCCAGCTCCTGTTTTGGTCGATGTCCCAGGATCCCGAGGAGGGGAAGTGCAATGATCCTGCCAACGACGGCCGATCCCGGGTGCGAACGCATTCCCGCAGGCCGCGACGCAGGTTCGGGGTCGTTCTGCCGGTTCCTGAAATCGCGTGGAGGCGATTCGGCGGCTTCCGCTGGGTAGGGTTTTTCCACCTTCAGGAAATCAGACCGGCGCGTCGCCTTGCAGCCAGCGCCGCGATGGCTTCGGCGTGTCGAAGCGCGCTCCGGATCTCGACCGCGAACTCCTCCCGACGCTCGGCAAGGGCCGGAGCGGAGGTATCCGCAAGTGCCCGGTTCTTCGCGAGCTTCAGGGCGGTCTGGAAGAGCACCTTCGAGACCGAGGAGCCGCTGTGGATGCGTCGCTGCAGTAGCTGCTGCTTGCCCAGCGCCAGGCACTCGTTCAGGAAGCGCGACTCGTCGAAGTCGACATCCGGATCGCAGCGGACCAGGTTCTCGGCCACCACGCGGTAGCTCTCGAGGAATGGAAGCAGGCTGCGGTGGGCGCTGAAGGGCCGCATGTGCTGGACCATCGCATGGATGGCGTCGCCCCCTGCTCGGACTTTCTCTTCCCACTGGGGGTCCAGGTGCCGCAGCTCATTTCGGATCTCGTGCTGGAAGGCCTGCTTGCGAGCGAAGAAGAACTCGAATTTGAACAGGTCGCGGAGGCGCATCGTCTCCTCGATCAGGGCATCGACCGGATCGCCGTCGCGGCTGCTTCCGGTCTCTGCGATCTGCAGCAGCGCCAGCTCGCAGATGGCGCTGTTGACGAAGAAGTGGATGACCGTGTTGCGGTAGTAGGCGGCTGTCAGCTCTGCCTCGCGGTCGATGACGTAGACGGCTTCGGGCCCCTCGTCGTAGCAGGAGACGAGTCCGTGCTCGACGAGGGCGTTGAGGACACTGCGAACGCCTTCGTCGCTTCGCAAGGGCCCGAGGGCCATGGTGGCCGGGCGGTTCCGCGCCTCCACCGTGTCCAGCAGGTTCACGAGGCTTACCGTCACCTCTCGAACGGTGACCGCCCGATCCCCCCAGCCGAGGAGCGCAAGCGTCACGAGTGAGGTCGGCGTGATCGGTGTCACCTGGTTGATCCGGACCGACACTTCGAAGGCGATCTTCTGGAGTTCGAGACTCTGCTCGTCCGGATCGGGACTCGCGTCGAGATCGGGTGGGCCGAGCGCACTGCGAAGAGAGAGGGGCTCGCCGAAGCGGATGTGGATGTCGCCGGACCGACGCGACAGTCCGCGCAGGAAGGACAGGAACCAGCCGAAGCTTTCCGGCCGCTTGTCACCTCCCCGGGCCTCGGAGGTGTAGGAGCTCACCTCCTGGATCAGGTCGTACGCGATCGACACCGGGATCAGGTAGACGTCCTCGCTCCGGCCGCGGCGGAACGCGTCGACCACGTAGGCGAGCATCCCGAAGCGGGGGGGCAACAGCTTGCCGGAACGAGAGCGTCCGCCTTCGATGTACCACTCGAGGTTGAAGCGCTTCTCGATCAAGTAATCGATATAGCTCCGCAGGACGTGCTTGTAGATCTTGTTGTCCTTGAAGCTGCGGCGGATGAAGAAGACGCCGGCACGCCGGAAGAGAGCGCCCATCGGAAAGAAGTTCATGTTGATGCCGCCGGCAGTGTGGTTCGGCGGCAGGCCCTGCTCGTAGAGCATGTACTGCAGGACGAGGTGATCGAGATTCGACTTGTGGGTCGGCAGGAAAACGACGGGATGGAGCTGCGAGAGCTTCGCGATGCTGGCGAGTTGCTCCCGATCGTAGTGGAGATCTTCGCCGTAGCTGCGGGTGTAGCTCCAGCGAATCCAATTCGACACCAGGTCGATTACGAAGGGACTGTGGGCGGCGGCGATCTCGCGCAGGTAGCGATGTGCGGTCTTCGTCGCGCGGGGCAGGGGGATGCCCGTCTCGGAAGCGACCCGTTGAAGGCCATCCCGGAAGGCGGGCCGCTCGAGGATCTCCTCGCGGACGAGACGCGGCACCTTGTAGCGTGCGCCCCGCAGCACCCGCTCGGCGCGTTCGAGTGCGAGTGCGGCCTGGCGGGCCACGTACTCCGCGAAGTCGGCCGTCTGTGCGCTATCCACACCGCCCCGGTCGCGCCAGCGCTGGTGGAGGTCCGAGGACGGGGCGGGCTCGCCGGCCACGATGTGGCAGCGATCCCGGCGGAATGCCAACACCCACAGCTGGCGCAGGCTTCCGGGATCGCGGGGATCGCCGAGCTTCAGCAGGTCCGAGAGCCTTGCCTGCCGCTCTCCGTTTACGAGAGCCGGAAGCCAGGCGACCCGGATCGGGGCGAGCAGCGGATCGTCGTTCGAGGCGAGGGCGGCTTCGAGATGAGGATCGAGCGTGCGCCGGCGGCGCCTGCGCCGGGAGGGCGGGATCTCGATCCAGTCATCGCCGGTCCGGCCGTTCGAGTCGGGATCGGGCCGGGTCCGCTTCTGCCAGGCTTTCAGCAGCCGCCGCTCGATTCGACTCGATGCATCGACGAGAAGCAGGACCCGCCGCGAACCCGCGTTGGGCCAGGTGGGCTCGCTCTCGAGCCGACCCGCGACGAGCCGTCCGGAAGCCATCTGTCGAGTGTAACCGGGTTCGCCTCGTCTTCGGGCCGGCGTTATGCTGATCGGTCGGGTTGCAAGGGAGCCCCGAGATGGAAGAGCATAGATCCCGCGAGGCCTGGCTTCCTCTAGTGGCCGGGCTTGCCTGGCTCGCCGCCGGCACCAGTGGCGGCATGTTGGCGCTGCTTCTTTCTCTCGTGCCGGGTGTCCTGCTGGTTGCAACGGGTGCCGGCGAACTCCTCTGGTCGGACGATCATCGCCTGCTGCAGTTCGGTGCCCTCGGTGGCGCCCTCGGCGTCGTCCTGGCACTTCCCGGGCTCTTGATCCTCGGCTTCTGGGCCGCGCTGGGAGTGGGCCTGCTCTCGGCTGCCTCCTGCGTGGCAGTGGGCACGCTCTCGCTGCGCTCCGTGCCGGACACCGAGAGGGTGCCCACGCCTCGGTCCGGCGTCGCGATGGCCGCGAAGGTTGCCCTGGACGAAGCCGTGTTGTCGACGATGAGCGTGACGCGCTCGCTTCCGCGAGGAGAGCGTGCCGTGCGAGTTCGCGCAGAGGTCGACGATGCGCTCGAGATCTTCGCGTCTCGCGGTTGGCTCGAGAAGCCAGAGAGCTATCACCAGACCCCGATTCCCCTCGACGCGCCGCGCATCCGCCAAGCGGAGTCGCGCGCGATCGCGTACGAGCACCTCTCCTTCGACAGCGAATACGAGCCCCACGCCGAGGAGCCGGGCCGCGAGCGTTGGCTCGGTTACACGAAGAACCAGACCGCCCACGCCTGGGTGCTGCGTCATCCCGGCCCCGCGCGCCCCTGGCTGGTCTGCATCCACGGCTACCGAATGGGCTCGCCGCTGATGGATATCAGTGCCTTCGACCCGCGCATCTATCACCAGAAGCTCGGCCTCAACCTGTTGCTGCCCGTGCTACCGCTCCACGGCGAGCGCAGGTACGGGCGTCGCAGCGGGGACGGCTTCATGGGCGCCCATCCACTCGACACCGTGCACGCCGAAGCCCAGGCGATATGGGACATCCGGCGCCTGCTTTCCTGGGTTCGTGCCCAGGACGCGCCGGCGATCGGCGTCTTTGGCCTGTCCCTCGGCGGATACAGCGCCGCGCTCCTCGCCTGCGTCGAGCAGGATCTGGCGTGTTCGATCCCCGGCATCCCCGCGACGAGCTTCGAACGGCTCCTCTTCAGGCACGCCCACGACGCGATGGTTCGGGAATTTCTGCGGGCGGGCCTCACGGAGCAGATCCTCTCCCGGGTGTTCCGCCCGATTTCGCCGCTCGTGCTCGAGCCGAAGGTGGCCCCGGAAGGCCGCGCGATTTTTGGCGGCGTGGCGGACCGTCTCGTCCCGCCCGACCAGGTGCGTGACCTCCACGAGCACTGGGATGAGCCGCCCATAGAGTGGTACCAGGGCAGCCATCTCAGCTTCGCGCGAGAGCGAGGTGTGAAGAACCTGATCGAAACGACCCTGCGCCAGAACGGCATCGTGTGGAGCGCGAGTTCTTCGTAGCGGCTCTGAGCTTCGAGCGTTGGCTACTTGCGCACCTCGACCAGGAATTCGTCGTAGTCGCGGATGTAGTCCTCTGGGTCGTATTCTTCGGAAGCCAGGACCAGCAGCATCGCGTCTTCCGAGTACTTGTACTGCACCGTCCAGACCATCGGCGGAACGTGCAGGGCGATCTCCGGCGAGTGGAGCGCGATCTCCTCGTGCTGACTGCCGTCGTCCACCACGCAGGCGACGCTTCCCCGGAGACAGACGAGTAGCTGGGCGCACTTTCGATGAGCGTGCTCGCCACGCACCTCGCGGTTCGGAACGTCGACTACGACGAAGTAGCGCTTCGGCTGGAACGGGAGTCCGTCTCCCAGTTCGCGGGCAGAGAGGTTCCCCCGCAGGTCGCGGATCATCGGGGCCAAGTGGATCGTGACGCCAGCAACGGAACTCTCTTCGATGCGTGATAGGTCCGGGTCAGAGTGGCTGCGAGCCGGCATGCGGGAGCCCTTCTCGTCCGTGTAGCGGACGATGCGGGCCGGGTTGCCGACGACCACGGCGTGGGGCGGAACGGAACGTGTCACGACGGCACCAGCGCCCACCATTGCGTACTGGCCGATCGTGATCCCGGGCAGGAGTGTCGCGTTCGCACCGATGGACGCGCCTTGGCGGACCGTCAACCGGGGCCACTCCGCGAGTTGCTGCCGGCTTCGCGGCGCCGGGTCGTTCGTGAATGTCGCGTTCGGCCCGACGAAGACGTCGTCCTCGAGTGTCACGCCGTCCCAGATCTGAACGCCGTTCTTGACTGTGACGCGGTCGCCGAGAACGACCTCGTTCTCGATGAACACGTGATCGCAGATGTTGCACTCGGCGCCGATGCGGGCGCCCGGGAGGATGTGGGCGAAGGCCCAGACTCGGCTGTCCCGTCCGACCTGCTCGGTTTCGACAATCGCCTGGGGGTGGCGGAAGTACCCGTCGCTCATGTGGGCAGGCTAGCAGCCTGCCGCAAGTCCCAGCCGACCGATCGTCTCGAGAGAACGCAGAAAACGCCGAGGCCCGCGCCCCTTGGGCAGATACGGCAGCAGAGGCGAGCCAGGAGGAGCCTCGTGCACCGGAGCGGCACCCGACTCTCGGATTACGCGGCTAGTTCGTGTTGGGCTCGAACTCCTCCCGGCTTGCCACGATGTGGCTAGGCCGGGCCTTGGTGTTCTCGAAGGTGCGCCAGACATACTGCCCGACGACGCCCAGCCCAAAGCAGTTCAGCGCTCCGAAGAAAGTGACGACCAGCACGGTGGCGGCGTACCCGGGCACGGGAATCTCGCTGAAGAGCTTCGTCGCGATGACCACCAGCGAGAAGACCGCGCTCACGCCGAGGCCGAGAGTCCCGAGCCGCAACAGGATCTGGATCGGCAGGGCCGAGAAGGAGAAGACGCTGTCCATCAGGTAGGCGAGGCGCTTCCGCAGGCTCCAGGCGCTCTCCCCGATCTCACGGGCTCGGCGCTCGTAGCGGACGTACTCCCGGCGGAAGCCCACCCACAAGAGCAGGCCTACCAGGGAGCTGTTGCGTTCGCGCAGCCGCAGAATCTGGTCGCGCACTGCGCGCGTGCAGCCGAATACGTCGAGTCCGCCGGGCGGGACGTCGGGAACCACGAAGCGCCGGTAGAAGCCCCAGAAGGTGGTGCTCATGAGCCTGCGTAGCGCCGGGTCGTCGCGCGTCGCGCGCTGGCCGATGGTGATGTCACACTCGCCGGACCGGAGTCGCTGGTGAAATGACGCCATCAGGCTCGGCGGCTCCTGAAGATCGGCGGCCATCACCGCGAAGTAGTCGCCCCGGCCGGCCTCGAGGCCGGCACGGATTGCCTCGAAGGAGCCGAAGTTGCGCGACAGGGTCAGCAGCTGCGCCCGCATGCCGAGGGTCGGCAGTTCCGTGGACAGGCGTAGGGCGGAGTCGTCCGGGCTGCCATCGACGACGAAGACGACCTCCAGGTCTCCGTCGAGATCTTGATCGAGCTGCTGCAGGGCCTCGAGCAGGCTCGGGATGTTCTCGGCGTTGCGGTAGACGGGAATGACGACTGAGATCATCGCTTCCACTCTCGCACGAGTGCGATGACCCGGTCGATCTCGTCGTCGCGCAGGTAGGGGTGGATCGGCAGCGAGACCTCGTCGGTTCGGAAACGTCGGGCGTTGGCCAGGCCGCCCAGCGCGCGGTCTGGGTCCCTCGGCAGGGCCGGCTGCTCGTCGATGAGTCGCGGATAGTGGATACCCGCCTGGATGCCGTTCGATCGCAGGTGTTCGAGTAGGCCGTCCCGGTTGCCCTCCCGCGCGAGCACGGGAAACAGGTGCCAGACCGATTCCGAGCGTTCGGGAGTCGGCGGGATGTCTACGGGGGCGTCCGCGAGCCCGCGGAGATACTGCGCGGCGATCTGTCTCCGCTGCGCGGTCCAATCCGAGAGTCGGGGCAGCAGGGCAGTGCGCAAGACGGCGGCGTGGAGTTCGTCCAGCCGACTGTTCATTCCGAGACGATCGTGGACGTACTTGTCCGACTGGCCGTAGTCGCGAATCGCGCGGCAGTCGTCGGCGACGCGTCGGTCATCCGTCAGCACGCAGCCGCCGTCTCCCAGCGCGCCGAGGTTCTTGGTGGGATAGAAGCTCACTGCTGTGGCTTGTCCGACGCTTCCCACGGCGCGGCCGTTCGAGCGTGCAAGGGCGGCCTGGGCGGCGTCCTCCAAGATCCGAAGCTGGAAGCGATCGCGCAGCTCGGCCAGGTGCTCGAGATCGAGGGCGTGTCCGAAGAGATGCACGGGCAGCATGAATCGAATCCCCGAGTCGTCCGTCAGCCGCTTCTCGGCCTCGTCGAGATCCAACAGCCCCGAGTCGTCAACGTCCACGAAGCAAGGAACGCCGCCCGCCCGGATGATGGCGAGAGCGGTCGCGAACGCGCTCAGCGGTGTCGTGAGTACCCGGTCGCCCGGCGCGATCCCCAGTGCGCGCAAGCCGATCTCGATGGCGTCGAGACCGCTCCCACAGCCCACCGCGTGAGCGACGCTGCTCTGCTCCGCGAACGCCTGCTCGAAGCCCGCGACCTCCTGGCCCAGCACGTATGAACCGCTGGCTCCGACGCGCTCGACGGCCTCCAAGACATCGGGCCCGATTGCCGCCCACTGACGGTCGAACGGGTTTGCGGGGATCGTCTCGGGCTTACGAGTCACGCTGGCAGAGCCTAGCTGCGAACGCCGCCGACGGAGTCACCGAGCGGTTCGTCGGGCTTGCCCGAAGCCTCGAATGGGTGGCCCCTGGGGAAAAAGCTCGGAGACGGGTTCAACGGTGTGCCGCAAATCGTATCGATGGGGTCACCACCGGACGTCCAACCGGGTGAACTTCGACCGCCGTGAGCCTCGTGGTGATTGGACGCGAACGCGGACTAGAATCCAGCGCGGCGGGATCGGAGTCAAGCTGTCGATCCGGAAGCCGAAAACGAGTCTGGAGGAGGGCCCGGGAATGGATCTGTCGGTGATCATTCCGGTCTATAACGAGGTGGATACTCTCGACGAGATCATGCTCGCCGTTTCGGCGATACCCGTCGAGAAAGAGATCATCCTCGTCGATGACGGGTCTACCGACGGCTCGCGGGAGAAGCTGCAGCAGTTCGAGAACCAGGCCGGCATCAAGGTCCTGTACCACGACCGCAACCAGGGCAAGGGTATGGCGATCCGAACCGGCCTGGCCGAGGCGGAGAAGGACCTGGTAATCATCCAGGACGCCGACCTCGAGTATGACCCCCGTGAGATCCTGGGGCTGATGCAGCCGATCCTCGCCGGCAAGGCGGACGTGGTATACGGCTCACGCTTCATCGGCGCCGCGCCCCACCGAGTCCTCTACTTCTGGCACTCGATCGGCAACCAGCTGCTTACGCTCCTGTCCAACATGTTGTCGGATCTGAACCTCACGGACATGGAGACTGGTTACAAGCTCTTCCGGCGCGAGGTCATCCAGTCGATCGAGCTCGAGGAGTCACGCTTCGGGTTCGAGCCCGAGATCACCGCCAAGATCGCCAAGGGGCACTGGCGCATCTACGAGATGGGCATCTCCTACTCGGGCCGCACCTACGAGGAAGGCAAGAAGATTGCCTGGCAGGACGGCTTCCGCGCGATCTGGTGCGTGCTCAAGTACAACCTGCGCCGGGGCTGAGCCGCAGCGGGGTCGAGTGGGTGGAAGGCGCCTGCTGGAGATGCGCCTCGAGATCTAGACGTCCGCGGTGTACGGCGGCGCAGGGTCGTACTCCATCAGGCGCTGCGTGCCTCGCGCGTGCTCGACGCCCCAGATCTGACCGACCAGCCAGAGCGACATGTCGATTCCCGCGGAGACGCCGGCGGCGGTGACGAGGTTTCCGTCCCGTACGTAGCGGACGTCCGCGAGGACCGTCGCCTTCGAGGCGTAGTCGCGCAGCTGCTCGATGAAGCCCCAGTGCGTGGTGATGCGCTTTCCATCGGTGAGCCCGGCTGCGTGGAGGAGCAGGGAACCGGTACACACGCTCGTCAGCCACTGGCAGCGTGGCGCGATCTTCGCGAGCCAGTCCATTATTACCGGGTTGTCGATTTCCTTGCGGGTTCCCTGGCCGCCGGGTACCAGAACGACGTCGAGCTCTGGAGCGTTCGAGAAGTCGTGGTCCGGCAGGACCCGCAGGCCGTTGAAGCACCTGACCGCTTCCAGGCTCTCGGCGATCGTGACGACCCGGGCGTTCTCGAGCGCCATCGTCGCCATCCCGAACACCTCGTAGGGGCCGGCCCAGTCGAGTTCTTCCGCGTCCTCGTAGAGGACGATTCCGATCGTGACCGGATCCGCGTTCATGCTGCTCTCCTCGATGAGATTCGCCCGCACGAATGGGCTCGATTCCACGCGCGGGTGGAGCGCTCAGGCGTCGGGGACGTAGAGCTCGCAGGCCATCTTGTGACCGCCGGCAATCACGAGTAGACGGCCGAGAGCGAGGTACTGGCCGATCATCATTCCCAGTTCGGCGATCTCGGCATCGCTGAAATGCTCGCGAAGCTCCGTCTTGAAGCCGGCGTCTACGCTGCGAAAGTCCATCGCCATCTTCTCGGCGAAGCGGACCGCGAGCGCCTCGCGGGCCGGCAGCTGCCGCTCCGGTTCCGGAAGGTGGATCTGGGAGATCGTCTCCTCGTCGAGTCCCTGACGCGTCGCCGACGCGTAGCGGGCAAACAGTCAGGTATCACACTCGTTGAGGGCGGCGATCTTGAGCCGGGCCATCTCCTTGATTCGCGACGGCACGATGCCTTCCTGGTGACCCGGCCGGAAGAACTCGAAGTAGCGCGCGAAGAGGTCGGGGATCAACGCTTGCAGGTTCAGGGTGTCTTCGACCTGCGTTCCATCGGCACTCGGTTCGTTCGGGGTCGCCATACGGTGTCTCCTCGGAAGCCTGAACTCTACGGGGTCCTCCCGGCGGTGGCGACGCTCGTCGTTCCCCGCCCCGGGGGCTGGGGCGGTCGCTGCCGGAACTCCCTGCGGGGCGTTCGTCTTTCGATCCAAGGCTCTCCGATGTCCGAGGGCTTTGCGCGCTGGTGTTTCGCTACGTTTAGGCCTAGAGAAGACGCCCTCTCGAGGGCGAGCCGAATCTGCTGCTGAGAAGCTGACCGGAGCCCCCATGCGGAAGTGGATCCTCGTATCCGGAGTCGCCGCGAGTTTCATGCTCGCAGTCCCTGGGTTGGCGCGCACCAACGCGCTGGCGGGACAGACGTTCCACGTCGTGGGTACGACGGTCACCACGCTGAGCTATCGCGAGAACCTGCGCGAACCGCAGCAGATGGGCATTCGATTCGCGGACGACACCTTCGAGGCCTCGAGCGTGCGGGGAGACTATCGGCAGCGCGGTCGCCGGCTTCGCCTGTCTGTCGAGGATGATCTTCTCGACGAGTGGGAGGCCCTCTGGGAGGAGGACTTCGCCGACCACCTGCGGCAGGCAGGAGACGTGGTCGACCGCGTTCGATGTCGAACCACCCGCTCGGAGTTGAAGGGGCGCGCCCGGAGGGGGGGCCTCAGGTTCAGGATGAGGCACAAGTTCCGCTGCAGGGCGTCCGGCAATTTCCGCACTCGACGGGCCAAGATCGAGGTGCGCTTCGAGGGTCGAGGTCGCGCCGGAGTCCTGGCCGACTTCGACCAGGACCAGGACGGTCTCGCGGATGCCCTGGAGGCACTACTCGGTACGGATCCGCTGAATTCCGATACCGACGGCGATGGTGCGGACGATGGGCTCGAGGTCTCTTCGGGGACCGATCCGACATCCGATACGAGCTTCCCCGATGCCGATGGTGACGGTGTGGGGGACCACGCGGATCTCTGCGCCGGCGACGACGCCAGCGGTGACACGGATGGCAATGGGCTCTGCGACGATCGGGATCTTTCGATCCGGCTCCCCGAAGCGGGCAGTTTGCTCCTGACCGGGAGCCAGCCGCTGTCGATCAAGAAGCCGGAGGATGCGATCCAGGGCTCCCTCGTCGTTATCCTCGACGGCGAAGACATCACTTCCTCGCTGACCGAGTCGCCGGACGGCGTGAACGAGGAAGTCGTCATCGCCGAGGCCGGCGCGCACGGCGTCACTGCAACCGTTGATCGCGAGGGCGGGGCATCCTCGGCGTACTCGGTCGCCTTCGAGGCAGTCGAACTCGAGAACCCGGAGGAGTGCGAGATTCTCAACAACGTTCACTGCCTTTACCCGTACCCCTCCGACCGTTTCCTCGGCTTCAACGTCGAGAAGGGCCGCCGACAGCTCGAATTTCCCGACTCGGCTCTCGCGTTCCCCGGACTCATCGGACCGCCGCCGACGGCCGCGCAGTTCCGCGCTCTGGATGGCTTCTCACCGGCGGTCGCGATTCAGGCGCACTTCCCAGGCGGAGTCGATGTCGTCGCATCGGGTTTGCCTCGGCTCATCCCGCCGAGGATCGGTAGCCCAACACCGCCCCCCTATGTGGGCATTCGCATGACCAACGAGAGGTCACTCGAGCCCGACAGCCCGACCGTGCTACTCAACGCCGAGACGGGCGAGCGGGTGCTGCATTGGGTGGAACTCGACGCTCGCGCAAGGGGCAACCCGGCCCGCCAGGCGCTGATCATGCGCCCGGGCGCGAGCCTGGTCCCCGGCGATCGCTACATCGTTGCAGTCCGCAATCTGGTGCATCCCGGAGCCGACGCTGCGCCCGTCGAAGCAGAGGCTGTCTTCGCGGCGATTCGCGACGGGCGCGAGAGCTCGATCCCCGGCTACGTCGAAAAGAAGCAGCACTTCGAGCAGGATATCTTTCCGGTGATCGAGGCGGCTGGGATCGATCGGAGCGGGCTGATCCTGGCTTGGGACTTCCGGACCCAGACTGACTACGGACTTACCCACCACGCCCTGGACATGCGCGACATGTCCTTCGCGTGGCTGAACGCCCAGCAGGCGGCCGGCCAGCAGACCTTCACGGTCGATTCCATCGAGGAAGTGCCGGGAGCGTGCGATGACGGCGAGGGCACCTGGCGGATCGTTCGCGGGACCTACCAGGCTCCGCTGTTCCTCACCGAGGACCCCGAAGTCGACATCCTCAGCGTCGGTTTTCTCAACGTCGATGCCAACGATGACCCGGTGCAGAACGGCCTGACGAACCCGGACTTCAGTATCTCGATCCCGTGCGTGTCTCTCGCTCCGGAGGCGCCGGTCGTGCACCCGGTCGTCCTCGGCCACGGTCTCTTCGGGACCGGCGACAGCATGGTGACCGGGCTCGTCGACGGCCTCGGGCTCGACATCGACGTACTCGCGGGCGCGACGAACTGGCGGGGTCTGTCGAGTGCGGATCTCAACTACGTCATCTTCGAGGTGGTGGGTCTGGGAGCTGGGGGCAACAGGTTCGAGCAGTTCCCCGCGTTTGCCGATCGCCTCAAGCAGGGACAGATCAACACCGTGCTGCTGGCGCGCATGATGAAGAACGGGCTTTTCAATACGGATCCTGCCTTCCAGACGCCGTCGGGTGAAGGCGTCTTTCCGGGACCGGCGGCGGAGATGTTCTACTACGGGATCAGCCTCGGCGGCATCATGGGAACCTGGTTCGCTGCGATGAGCCCGGACGTCGAGCGTCTGAATATCGACGTGCCCGCGATGAACTTCGCCATGCTGCTCCAGCGCTCCACTCAGTTCGGTCAATTCGAACTGCTCTTGGAGAGCATCGGGCTCACGGATCCGCTCTACACGCTGCTCACCCTATCCCTGAACCAGGAGGTGTGGGTCCGGAGCGAGCCCGCGGGCTACGTCCGCCACATCACCCGCGATCCGCTCCCGGGTACGAACGTGAAGAAGATCCTGCTGACGATGGCTTGGCTGGACAAGCAGGTTTCCAACCAGGCGACGGAGATCCTGGCGCGCTCGCTCGGGATCCCGAATCTGGACAGCTCGATCCAACAGGGCTTCCCGGGAATTCCCGATGTGTCGGGTCCCGTGGACTCCGCGATGGTCATCTACGACACCGGCTCCTTCGACATCTTCGACCTGAGCTACTACCTGCCTCATCCCAGCGGCGCTCTGATTCCGCCCCTGGCCAACGTGATCCCGAGTAGCAATTGCGATCCGCATGCGGCGCGGCTCGGGATCCCGGCGTCTCTCGATCAGCTCGCGACTTTCCTGCAGCCGGGTGGGCAGGTCGAGAACTTCTGCGACGGGCTGTGCGACGCCTCGATCCCATACGAGCGGCCCGGAGGCGCGGAGACCAGCTGCGATCCGCGCTAGCTGGCAGCCCTGGGCCTTGGGGTCTGTCGCGGGAGCGAAGTGCTGCGAGGCTCGAGCGCGGTGAAGTGCCTGCTAGGCGAAGCTCGCCTTGCGGTACATCGCCACCACGGCCGCGCCGCCGAGGCCCAGGTTGTGCTGCAGGGCGAGCTTGGCCCCCTCCACCTGCCGCTTGTCGGCTTCGCCCCGTAGCTGCCAGTTGAGCTCGGCGCATTGGGCGAGGCCCGTGGCTCCGAGGGGATGGCCCTTCGAGATCAGGCCGCCCGACGGGTTCACGACGACCTGTCCGCCGTAGGTCTGAGCGCCGCTGTCGACGAACTCGCCGCCCTTGCCTTCGGGACACAGGCCGAGGCCCTCGTAGGTGATCATCTCGTTGCACGAGAAACAGTCGTGCAGCTCGACGACGTCCACGTTCTCCGGACCGAAGCCCGACTGTTCGTAGACCTTCTCTCCCGCCGCCTTGGTCATGTCGGAGCCGACCATCTTGATCATGCTCTTCTCGTACGAGCTCGGGAAGTCGGTCGTCATGGCCATCCCCAGGATCTCGACGGCCTGGTCCTCCAGGCCGTGCTTCTTGACGAAGTCCTCGCTTGCCACGATCGCCGCGCCCGCGCCGTCCGAGGTCGGGCAGCACTGGAGCTTCGTGAGGGGACCGAAGACCGTCCGGGCGTTCAGGATGTCCTCGAGGCTGTACTCGTCCTGGAACTGGCTGTAGGGGTTGTTGACCGAGTGCTTGTGATTCTTCCAGCCGATCTTGGCGAATTGTTCGGGGGTGGTTCCGTACTTCTCCATGTGCTCGATGCCGGCGTTGCCGAACATCTGGGCGGCGGCCGGCGCCGGGGTGAAGCCGCGCTCGTCCACCATCACCTTCATGTGCTTGTCGAGAGAGACGGTGCGGTCGGTGTACTTGATGCCCAGGGAGCCCTTTTCCATCTTCTCGAAGCCCAGGGCCATCACGCAGTCGGCGATATCGCCTTCGACGAACTGCTTTGCCATGAACAGCGCCGTCGAGCCGGTCGAGCAGTTGTTGTTCACGTTGTAGATGGGGATGCCCGGGTGGCCGAGCTCGTAGAAGGCTCGCTGCCCGCAGGTCGAGTCACCGTAGCAGTAGCCGACGGCCGCCTGATCGAGATCCGTCACCTGGATTCCCGCGTCTTCGAGCGCCTTGGTGCCCGCTTCGCGGCCCATGTCGGGATAGTCCCAATCCCGGGAGCCTGGCTTCTCGAACTTGGTCATTCCGACACCGACGACGTACGTCTTCCTGCCCATGAATCTTCTCGCTTTCGGATGAGGGTTTTCGGGGAGGCCGGAGGCTAGCATCGGCGTCGTATCCACGGGAGGGCGCTCGATGGCGTCGATTTTCACGAAGATCATCCAGGGCCAGATACCCGGGGAGTTCGTCTGGAAGGACGACCTGGCGGTGGCCTTCATGTCGATCGCGCCGCTCAAGCCCGGTCACACCCTGGTCGTGCCCCGCGCCGAGGTCGACCACTGGATCGATCTCGAGCCCGCCGCGATGCGGCACCTGGCCGGGGTTGCACACAGCGTCGGCAAGGCGATCCAGAACGGCTTCAACCCGGTGAAGGTCGGATCGACGATCCTGGGCCTCGAGGTGCCTCACGTGCACATCCACGTCGTGCCCATCTGGACTCCCTTCGACCTCGACTTCGCGAATGCCGACCCGGACGCCAAGTCCGAAGACATCGCCAAGGCCGCAGCGACGATTCGAGCGGGGCTGCATACGCTCGGTTGCCCCGAAGTTTCGGACTGACAGGAGAACCCCATGGTGGAGACGATCCCCCAGTTGAGGTCGAGTGATCCGATTTCGGACATCGTCGCTGCGCTGCAGGAGTCGGGTGTCGTTCGGGTGGACGAAATGCTCGACGCCGAGGTGCTCGCGCGCTTCAACGCGGAAATCGACGAACACCTCGAGGCCGCGGATCCCGGCCGGCCGCTCATGAACCCCGTGATCGAAGGTTTCTTCGGCAAGGCCACCCGTCACATCACGGGTGTGGCCGCGAAGAGCCGGACCTTCGTGGACCACGTGCTATGTCATCCCGTGTTGCTCGGAGTCTGCGACGCGATCCTGCTGCCGTCCTGCGCGCGCTACCAGCTCAACATTGCCCACGTGCTCGACCGCGGACCCGGCGCGGTGCAGCAGCTGCTGCATCGCGACGAACTGGTCTGGGTTCATCTCTTCCAGGGGGCATGGCAGTCTCGTCCGCGCCCCGAGGTCCAGGTGGCGAGCATCCTCGCCCTCGAGGATTTCGACGCGGAGAACGGCGCGACCCGCGTCATCCCGGGGAGTCACCGGTGGCCGCGCGAGCGCGAGCCTCAGCTCGCCGAGGGGGTCGCCGCGGAGATGCCCGCCGGGTCGGCGGTGCTCTACCTCGGCTCGACGATCCACGGCGGCGGACCGAATACCACGGCAGATCGCCGCCGCCGGGGCATGCATCAGAGCTACACGCTCGGGTGGCTCCGGACGGAAGAGAACCACTACCTGACTACGCCAGTCGAGTTGGCGCGAACCCTGCCGCGCCAGGCCCTCGACTTGATGGGCTACTCGGCCCACGACGCGCTGATGAGCGGCGGCGGCTACCTCGGCGCGGTCGATACCGCCGATCCGCTAGACCTGATCGAGCAGGGTCGTCTGTAGCTCGAAGAGCCCGTGGCTCAGTGCAGTCGCTGCCGCCAGCTGGACGCGGCGTCGCGGATCGCGCTGCCGAGCGACCCATGCTCGCGCCTGCGGGTGCGGCTGCCTTCCTGGCTAACCTCGACGACGTACCTGCGTTCGACCTGGTGCACCTTGAGGGTGCGGCCCCCGTCGCGAAGGCGAATTCCGAAAGCAAGCGGTCTGCTGGCCATGATGGCTCCTCCAGGGTGTCGTTGACTGCACTCCCTGAATCGGCCGCGAATCCGATTCCTTTAGAAAAATCCGTTCGAGGTGGACGAGATTGCGCATCCGCGTGCACGGGGTGGGGGCGGCTACACCCACCTGTGAGACAGGATCGACGCGAGAGTCGGGCCGGGGCCGGAGGTTACTCGGGCAGGTACTCCTGGAAGATCGTGCCGAGTTCGTCCTCGGTCCGGGCCGGCACCTTGTAGTAGGTGCGGATCACGACCGAACCGTCCTCTTCGAAGCGATAGGTCTCGATGCTGTGGCCGACGAACTCGCGTCCATCGGTCGTGATGTAGTTCTCGAGCAGCCAGGCGACCTCGTTGTCGCAGATGAAGAGCGCGCCTTCCTGGATCTTGAACTTGACGTTCGGCTGGAAGAGGTCGAAGGATTTCGCGCAGCAGTCCTCGAAGCCGATCTTCTCGGGCGTGCCGACGGGGTCGAGCATTCGGAACTCACCGGGACCGACGCTGCGCCAGTTCTCCACCCAGGCTTGCTTGTCGCCTGCGTTCCAGAGCGCCACGTAATTCTCGGCCCACTGCTTCAGCGCTTCTCGTGACGGTGTCGGCATCGGGTCTCCTCGGTCGTCGCGGTGGCTGTCCTGGGCTTGGCTCAGGCCTGACGGGTTGCCACTCCGCGGAACATGTGAGCGAACAGTCCCGGGCCTCTGCCGCGGAACCGGTCCAGGCTCGTCAGTTCGAATCCACTGTCTTCGACGATGCGATCGATCTGGCGATTGATATTGCAGCCATCTGCGATCCGGTTCCACAGGGGGTTGACCCGGTCCTGCCAGCGTGCGGTCCCCTCGGACGGCGCGCGGCCGTGCTCGATGAAGAGGTAGCGGCCCCCCGGCTTCAAGACGCGGCGCATCTCGCCGAGCGCCGCCCTCGCGTCTGCGATCGAGCAGAGCGTCCAGGTGGTGACGACCGTGTCGAAGCGGCCGGTGTCGAACGGCAGCCCCCCGTCTGCCCGCAGAGTCTGGTGCTTCACCGGGAACGAGGTGTCGGTGATCCTTCGCATCACGCTCTCGACATGCTCGATCTCCATCGGGTCGACTCCGATTACCGACTGCACCTCGGGACCGTAGAGTGCGAGGTTGAGGGCGGTTCCAAACCCTACTTCGAGTACCTCGCCGCGTGCGGACTCCACCGTCTCAGGCCGCAGTTCGTTCATCTGTCGCATCACGAGGTCCTGCAGGCGGGGCTTGATCCAGTCGCGGATCGACATGCCAGCTCTCCTAGAGATCGAAGTGGTTGCGGATCAAGTACAGATTCAGCCAGTCCGGGAGGAGCCTGCGCGCGAAGGGGACGAGCTTCGAGTCGGCACCCACCGCATAGCGGACGCGCGGTCGTTTCGCGGTCAGGGCCTTCTCGATTGCTCGGACGACGACCTCCGGCCCGGGTGCCTTGGGGAGTGACTCGCGGATCACCGCTTCACAGCGCGCGAGTTGCTCGCGGTACGCGGATCCCTGCGCGTCTCCCCAGTCCATCGCGTCGTTGAAGGGCGTGTCGATGTCGCCGGGTTCGACGAGCGAGACGTGGACGCCGAGGGGGTGTAGCTCGATACGAAGCGCCAGACTCAGTGCGTCGACGGCGGCCTTGCTGGCCGAGTAGTGGGCCTGGAAGGGAATCGGTGCCCGTCCGGCCAGGGAGCCGACGAGCACCACGCGCGCGTCACCTCCGTCCGCGGCGAGTTCTCGCAGGCCGGGCAGCACCGCGCGCAGCACCCGCAGGATGCCGAAGAAGTTCGTGTCGAGCTGGCGCTGGGCGTCTTCGAGGCCGACGTCTTCGACGCTTCCGAAGATTCCGAAGCCGGCACAGCAGACGACTGCATCGATGCGACCGGCGCGGTCCAGCACGCGAGCGACGCCGGTCGTGACGGAGGCGTCGTCGCAGACGTCCATTGTCAGCCACTCGACCTCGGGGTCGGCATCCGGACGCGAACGGCGGTGGGTTCCGAAGACCCGAAAGCCGCGCTGCGCCAGCGCCGAGGCGGCGGCCGCGCCGATCCCCGACGAGGCGCCGGTGATGAGTAGCGTGGGTCGGGACACGCGCGCCTATCCGCCGATCAGCATGCCGCCCTCGACGGGAAGCACGTGGCCCGTAACGAGGTCGGAGCCGGTGATGACCGCCAGGATCGTCTGGGCGACGTCGTCGGGCGTGCACACCCGGCCCAGCGGCGACTTGTCCTGCATGGCCTTCTTGATGGGCTCGTAGGCGGCTCCGAGTCCCTTGGCGAGCCACTCACCGTCGATGAAGCCCGGCGCTACAGCGTTGACACGGACGCTCGGGCCGAGCACACGCGCGAGGGAGACCGTGAGGATGTTGAGGCCGGCTTTCGAAGCGCAGTACGGGATCGAGCTTCCCGTCCCGGCGATCCCCGCGACGCTCGACGTCATCACGACCTCGGCGTTGCCCGATGCCTCGAGTGCTTCCCGGGCGGCGCGCGTGCACTGGAAGGGGCCCTTGAGATTCACGCCGAGGATCTCGTCCCAGGCCTCGTCCGTCACGCTGTCGAGATCGCGGTGGTCGATGAAGCGCGTGGTTCCGGCGTTGTTGACAAGGATGTCGAGGCGCCCGAAGGCGCTCGTCGCCTCGGCGACCATCGCCCTGCAGTCGGCGTCCGACGAGACGTCTGCGCGGAACGGAATCGCCTGCACGCCCTCGGACTCGGCCTGCTTGGCGACCTGCTCGGCCGCGTCGGCCGACTGGCTGTAGTTGACGAGCACCGAGCATCCGCCGGCTGCCAGCCGCAGGGCGGTCTGCTTGCCGACGCCACGGCTGGCTCCGGTGACGATTGCCGCCTTGCCTTCGAGCTCCATCGCAGCCTGCCTCCAGATCGGGTGGGGGGCCAGTATAGGACCCGTCAGCGGTACAGAAGCACCAGTCCGGCGACGTAGAGGACGTTGTAGACCGCGTGGGCGCCGATCCCCGGTAGCAGGCTTCGCAGTCGCTCGAAGGCCAGGGCCCAGACGAGACCACTCCAGGCGGTCATCAGGAAGCCGGGCAGGGAGTAGAAGTGGAGTCCGGCAAAGAAACCCGCGGTTGTCAGGGCGGCGGCCAGCGGGGTGAGCCGATGGCGCAGCGAGTAGTAGAGGACGCCGCGGAACGCGAGCTCCTCCATTCCCGGGGCCCACAGGATGTAGTCCATCGCGGTCGCGAGTGCGTCCAGGTTCGTCCCCCAGACGAGGAGTTCGTCGAAGCCCTCGGCCCAGCTCGATCCGAAGCCGAGCGCCCAGGCCGCCCAGGCCAGCGCATGGGTGCCGAGCAGGTCGATTGCGAGCGCGCACGCGCCAACCCCCAAGGCCACTCGCAGCCTCGCGTTCAGCCCGAAGGTCTCCACGAGGAAGCGGCCGTGGGGAGCCAGCAGGTGACGCTGAATGAGCCACAGGAGGGGCAGTGACGCGAAGAGCGTCCCCCAGCCGTGAAGAATGCTGCCCAGGGGGCTGTCTGCGAGAGCCGGGCCGAAGGGCTGGCTCGACAGCCAGGAGAGAGTCACGAAGTACAGGCGGTTCCAGAACTCGCCCCGGACGAAGACTCCGATCCCGTCCTCGAGCGACCAGGGTGGGCCAGCGGGGCTGCCTCGGAGCAGCTCCCGGAACACCCGGATTCGCGCCGTTGCCAGGACGAGGCCGACCACCACCAGGGCGAACTTCGCTGCGACCAGGGCCTGCGAGTGATGTTTCCAGCGCAGCCCGCGTTCGACAATCTGGTCGGTAAGGAACGCCGCGCCGACTCGATCCCCCGTCGCGACGGCCCGCTGTCGCTCCAGCGCGTCGGCGTACCAGTCGTCGAGACCCACCGGCGATTCCGGCCCGGCTTCGGATTCGCCCGCCTCCACGAGCAGGACGGCGAGCCGGGCCCGAGTCGCCTCGGTGCGGGACCCCTGCGCGTCGAGGTAGGCCAGCACCTGGCGCTGGGTGTCGATGGCCTCCCCGAGTGCCTCGTCGCGCGATCCAACCAGGAAGCCAAGGCTCCATCGCTCGAGCGCGGAGGCCCGATCGTTCGCCTCGGCCAGTTCGAGGTCGCGGCTCGTCTTCCGGGTTGCGGAGTCTCCGGGAGCCCTCAGCCACGCCATCGAATCCTGGGCCGCCAGCGGCGACCAGCCGTGGATTACGACCGCGAGCCAGAGAACTGCGTACAGAGCAGTCGACCCGGGCGCGAAGCGTCGCTCGGGCACGTTCAGAAGATGTCGCGACGCCAGAGCAGCCGCGCCAGCACCGGCCAGCCGAAGAGGAACGGGTGGCGTCGCTGCCGCTCGGTCATCTCGACAGGCTGTCCGATGTGACGTTCGAGTTTCCACAGGATGTAGGGGACCCAGTCGCCGAACGTCGTGGCGTTCTTCACGAGGCGGACGAACGCGAGGGCCTTGACGAGGGGCCATGCCAGCTGCCACCGCAAGCGCGCGCGTCGGCGGCGTGCGGGCGCGATGTGCAGCTCGAAGGCGGGTCCTCTCAAGTGGAGCGCGTCGAGCCAGCCCTGTTGCCGAAGTGTTTCGAGGGCCGGCCCGGTCACGGCGTCGTAACGCGCCGCATCGGCGTCGTAGTGGCCGCGGATCGTCTGGGCCGACTCGGTGCGGAGTTCGGACGAATACGTGCGTCGCAGCGCCTCATGCCACAGCGCTGCCGCCGAGAAGCGCTGCACCGCACCGCGGGCGGGCAGGAAGACTCCAAGCCGCTGTACCAGCGTCAGCACCGACTGCACGCATGCCTGCAGCACGAGCATGCGAGCCTCGTCGTCGCGGGCGTAGGTGACGAGCACGGGTTGGCAGAAGCGTGCCCAGAAGTAGGGGATGCGGCACTCGGGCGAGACGCCTCGCTCGAAGGCGCTCCGGGAGATCACCGCGTACTTGCAGCGGAGGGCTCCGAGTTCGCTGTCCCGGCTCAGGAAGAAGACGTTCGGAGGCACGAGCGCGTTGACAGTCCGCAGGTATCGGGAGCGATAGGCCTGCCGGTAGTCGTCCACGACAACGTAGAAGTCGAGCACTCCGTCGTGGGTGTGCTTCCGGAGGCAGGAGCCGTAGAAGATCACCGCAGCCACGGTATCGCCGTGACGTTCTAGGATGGCGTCGGTCAGGAGCTTCGCGGCGGCGGGCGCGGGGCGGTCGATCTCCTCCGCAATTCGGGAAGCGAGAGGTTCCGCAGACTCCAAGGGATGGGAGAGTATTGGCAGGCGACCGGCTAGGCGCGCACGAACGAGACGCTCTCGTCCGCGGTCAGGCTGGCGATGCAGCCCGGGTCGGGCATCACCAACTCCCCGTCGACGGTAAATCCGCAGTCGAATCGCAACTCGGCGCGCTTTACGTTGCGGCTCAGATAGCCGCTTTCTTCGCTCACGAAGGCTCGTGGCTTGCCGCGCAAGATGCCGGGTACGGCGGCCTTGAAGTTCTCGGCGTCGCTCGCGAAGGCGGTGAAGCGGACGCCACCAGATCCCGAGCCCCAGAAGGGGCGCATACCGGCGAAGAGTCGCTGCAGCGAGGTCGAGATCACCATCAAGAACTCGCTCCTCGCGATCGGTTCGCCATCGAGCAGCAACTGCACCTTGTTGGGCTCGAGAATGCCGGCGGTCTGTCCCAGGGCGGCCCGGGCTACGAGACCGGCCGTCACGAGGGTGGCGCTGAACACTCCTTGGCCCCGGGTATCCTTCTTGAAGAGGCGGTTGTTCAGTTCGATGGCCTTGGCGATCATCCCGCCGCCGAAGAACATGCCGTAGAGGCGCTGGCGGGTAGCGCCGTACTCGACGCGGAGTACCTTGCGCTCGACGAGCCGCTCATCGAGGGTGCCCTCGCGGACGGCGGTGATCAGATTGGCCATGCCCGTCCTCGGGTCGCGGTGGGCGCCGACGTCCAGCGCCGTCATGTTGGTGCTGCCGCCCCGGAGCGGGGCGATCAGGGGGACCCGATCTTCGAAGGCTCGTTGGCCCAGGATCTCGGTGAGGGCGTGCTGAACGGTGCCGTCGCCGCCATTGATGGCAAGTAACTCGACCTCCTGCCGGGCCAGCTCGGAGAGCGCCTCCGGGACTGCCAGCGCGCTGTCGGTCTCCACGCTCACGACCTCGGGATGCCTCTTCAGGAAGTGGAGCAGACGCGTCACGCGGCTGGTGCTGCGACCGGCGCGGAGGTTGTTGAGTAGACCGATACGCACAGGTAGGACTCCAGTGAGGGCGGGGTTCGCGGATTGTCGACTGACGGCGTTTCGTTACGGCCCGTTCGCATGGAGGCTCGGGCCAGTCACGGCTCTAAGGATGTTGACCTTGGCTACGCCAGACCCTTGTGGGGGAGGGGTCTTTTCGAACGGGCCCAAGCGTAACTTCTCGCCAGCCCTCTGCCACCCAACGGGGAGAGGCGCCCCGCAGGGGTTGAACCGGCCGGGATCGAGGCCCACCCCCATCGTCGGTCCAGTGAGTGGCCTTGACCGGAAGCGCTTCTAGGCCCGCACCACTGCCCCGAGAGCGGCAGGGAGCAGAAATCGGAGGGGAAGTCCCTCGATTCTCAGGTAGGCCCTTGGGTCGCGATTCCCAACGCAGCCTCACGGGGTTGGCGATCGTCGAGCCACGACCGGATGTCTCCCCCTCTCCAGGTCTCGAGGTGGGCCTGTAGATTTCGCGCTGCCTCGATCACGATGCAGATCGCGGTCCAGGCGGCGATGGCCTGGAAGCCGAGAGCCGGCGATCCGAGCAACAGGCTGCCGCTGAGCAGGAGCAGATTCGGATTGCGCCGGGCAATGATCGCGCGGAAGAAGCCGTCGAACGGACGCCACACGAACATCGGGATGCCGAAGGCCAGCGTGAAAATTCCCTCCAGCAGACGACCCACGACATACCCGCCGATCACCACCCAGAGGGCCAGCTCGTGGTTGGCAATACCCCCGGGTAGCGCCATCGCCCAGGCCGTCCACCAGATCGGCGGGTGGACGAGATCGAGCGCGTGGTCGAAGTAGTACCCGAAGCGAGAAGATGTGAGGGTGCAGCGGGCCAGCTTTCCATCGACGGTGTCGAGGAACGTCATCAGCCAGGCGAGCAGCAGCCCCAGGAAGAGCCATCCGTCGGCGAACAGCCAGGTCACGGCAGCTGCGAGCAGGTAGCTGAAGACCGTGACTGTATTCGGACGCACGCCCCAGCGTGCCAGCACCCGAACCGTTGCCCGGGCTGGAAGTGGAAACACCCACTTCGTGACGAGGTCGGTGATTCCTTTGTAGGAGGCCGCGAAGAGTCGGTTTTCGACCTCTTCGACATCGAGAGTCGCCCCTCGCGCGGGGAACACGAAGGGTGGGTCGACCCGCTTCAACTCGGGGTTGTAGGCCGATGCGAGATCGAGAATGCCCGCGGAACGGATGTCCACCGGCGCGTCGGGGTCTCCTCCCTCGAGCACAGCGACCAGCTGCGAGAGGTGTCGCGCTTGACAGATCGCGGCGATGGGCTCGGGGGCGTCCGGCGTCAGGCTGTGACGAAGGACGATGTCTCTCGAGTCGAGCAAGCCGACCAGCAGGCGCTCGTCGTAGAAGAGGTCATCTCGAAGGACAACGCACTCGCCGCTGGCTTGGGGCGGGGGCTCTCCGGGCTCGACGCACTCGACGCGGGTGACCCCGGCACGAGCCAGGCTGCGGCTCAGACGTTCGGCGGCAGTGAGACCCCAGACCCTTGGCTCTGGGTCCGAACTGGCAGGCCCAATGCGCGGCATTGCGACGATCCAAGCCTGCGGCCGTTCGCGCGCTTCGTCCCCCACCAATCCTCCCCGGCAGTGCGCGTGCTCCCTGGGCAGGAGAGCGACGCGCGAGGCTATCACACGGGCAATGGGTGAGATAGCCTCAGCTTGGGCCGGCCGGTCCTCGATCCCCCTGGGAGACACCCTCGGTGTCGTACACGCTCGCACACCTGTCCGACTGGCACGTCACCTCGCTCGACGATTGCCGCATGCGCGATCTCGCGAACAAGCGCTTTCTGGGATGGCTCTCCTGGCGGCACCGGCGACGTCACCGCCATCGCCTCGACGTCTTGCGGAGCCTCTTCAAGGACCTCAAGCGACAGGCGCCGGATCACGTTGCGGTGACCGGAGACCTCACGAACATCGCGCTCGTCGAGGAGTTCGAGGCCACGGCCCAGTTGCTGGCCGAGCTTGGGCCTCCGGAGTGGATCTCTCTGGTTCCCGGCAACCACGACGCCTACGTCCCGATGCCGAGAGCGACGAGTTGGGACCTGTGGTCGGAGTACATGGTTTCCGATCAGGTCCTCGCGGGTCGGGAGTCGGATTCGGCTGCGTTGCAGGCTCCCACGGTCGATGAGTTTCCGACCGTGCGGATCCGCGGGCCCCTGGCGCTGGTCGGCGTGTGCAGCGCATTGCCGACCCGGCTCGGTCATGCCTCCGGCCGCGTTGGAGCCGGTCAGCTCGAGCGTCTTGCTGTGACACTCGCCGAGCTGCGCAGCCGGGAGCTGTGTTGTGTCGTTCTCATCCACCATCCGGTGGTCGACGTGGGCTTCACGCCGCGTCGGCGGCTGGTCGATTCAGCGGACTTCCGCGCCGTTCTCGCGGATGTCGGCGCCGACCTCGTGCTGCACGGACACGGTCACCGCACGCTTCGCAACGAAATCGAAGGACCCGAAGGGCCGATTCCGGTCGTGGGAGTCCGTTCTGCCGCCCACATCGAGGAGCCTGAAGCGGGGCGCGCCCAGTACCACCTATTCGGGATCGAGAGAGCCGCGGGCTCGACGGGGCCGCGCTTCCGATTCCGTCTCGAGACGCGGGGCTACGAGGCTGCGAGCGGTGGCTTCGCCGCCGAGGGTGACGAGCTGCTCTGATCCTGCTCGGTCTGCGGGCTCGACTCCTCGCGCAGGATGCGTCGTACGAGTTCGAGGTCCGCCAGCTTGTCGACGTCGATGGCGGCTTCTGCCTGATCCATGACGACCGGTTGCACCCGGACGCCAAGGCGGTTCGAAACCTCGACGAATGCGGCCTCGAGATCGAGTTGACGAGTGAGAAAGAGAACTAGAGCGCGCAGCCCGAAGGTCGCGACGAGTCGCCAAGGGCGCTTCCGGAAAGTCTCGGACCGGGTCCAGAACTGCACCGCCTTCCCGGCGCGCGGCGTGAGGAACGCGAAGAGGTTTGCGCCGCTGTACCGTTCGTCGGCGAAGCGCAGGTAGGTGCGGACAGCTTCGGGGAAGCGCGCGCGTAGGACCGTCGAGGGCACCAACGCGACGGCAACGTCTCCGCCGCGCGACTCTGCGCGGCCCAAGAAGCTCTCGACCATCTCGACTGTGAGCAGGGCGTGGTCCGCGGTGGTCACGAGCAGCGGCTGCTCGGGCGAGCCTTCATCGAGGACCTCGAGCACGCTCCGGCTCGGTGAGTTCGCCGCCTGCACGACGACGATGCGGTCGTTTGCCGCGCGGAGTGCCACGATCCCCGGGAACGACTCGAGCAGCTGGGGCTCGTCGATGCTGACGACGATCTCGCCGATGCACGGGGTCGCGACGAGTGTGCGAAGCACCCGTTCGAGCATCGGGGTGCCGTGGATGTCGAGGAGCGCCCGGTGGGGAGCATCGGCCGCCGCCGCCAGCGGATCGTCGGGTCCTCGGCGGCCGGCTAGCACCAGGGCCGCGTAGCCGCGCACCGGCAGGCGCGGGTTCATTGCCCGTAGGATGTGCGGCTCTCGCTCGTGCCCGCGGTGGACAGGGCTTTGCGGACCTCGGTGAGATCGTTCGGGCTGTCGATCTCACCCCACCACATGCCGGTGATGTTCGCGGTTTCGATCCGCAACGAATCGGAGAGCCGATCGATTACAGAGAGGTACCAGAGTGTCAGGGCCTCGGGCTCTCGGATGGTCGTCTCGAGGGCCGTCCGGAAGGCCTTGCCGCCGCCGCCGCGGAAGAGCATGAGCCCGATCGACTCTCCGTCGATCCGCTCGGCCGGCAGTGTCTTGCCGACGGCGGTCAGGCGCGTTCCATCTTCGAGGCTCACCTTCATGTCGTCGTCGTCGTAGACGTCCTTGACGTTGATGGCGAGGGTGAGAGGTGCGTCGGGTGAGGCCAGCAGCCGGTTCAGCACCTCTGCGGTGAAGAGCGTGTCCCCGTTGAGCAGCAGGAAGTCTCCGCTCATCTCCGAGCGCGCCAGCCAGGCCGTTGCGAGGTTGTCGCTCTGGGCATAGAACGGGTTGTAGACGGTCCGAACCGTCAGGCCCGAAATGGGACGTATGGCGAGCGCCGCGTCCACGCGGTCGGCCCCGAATCCGACGATCACGGAGGCCTCGCGGACGCCGCATGTCGCCAGGGTCTGGAGCTGGAACTCGAGGATGGACACCTCGTCCTGCACGGCTAGCAGGCACTTGGGGGTATCCGCCGTCAGCGGGAGCAGACGCTTGCCTTGACCCGCGCTCAGAATGATCGCTCGCATGGTCCTCTCAGGGGCCGTCCTAGGGCCAAGTGCCAGGTCCGTCACGGCTTGGCGGCACTCGGGCTACGATGGAGCTGTCCAGGGGGGCCAATCAAAACTCTAATCCACCTCTGGGAGTCAGTCAGCAGGCAGGCTCCGGAGCGCATGCCCCCGAGCCAGAGCGGATCATTGCAGCTGCCATGACCACATCCATGCCGCTTCACAGGCGTCCGGGTAGAACGCTATATCGCTATCTCGTCGTCGAGATGGTGTTCCCCACGTTGTACACCCTCGGGGGACTCACGCTCGTGATCCTGACGCGCGAGCTGATCGGCTACTCCGAGATGGTCATCAATCGGGGGCTGTCGTTAGGCGACGTCGGCGGGCTCGCGGTCTACCAGATGCTGCCCGTGGTCGCGCAGATGCTCCCGTTTGCGGTGCTGGTTGGCGGACTGGTCGCCCTCGGTCGCCTTGGGTCCGATCGAGAGTTGCTGATGTTCGAGGCGAGCGGGGTGTCGTCGCCGCGCATCCTCGGTCCCGTAATGCTCTTCGCGGGCGTCATGAGCGCCGTTGCGTTCTTCCTCTCCGTCGAGATCTCGCCCTGGGCGAGCCGTTCCCTCGACGCGAAGCTCACGGAAATCGGGCGCCGCAACCCGGGGACCGCCATCACGGCGGGTGGAGTGCATCGATTCGGTGAGTGGATGCTGCAGGCGCGTGAAGTGTCTCCGCGCGGTGACAGCATGCGCGGAGTGTTTCTCTGGATGCCGTCCGTCGGCGAGACCGTCTTCGCCCAGTCCGGGCAGCTGGTCTCCGGGGCCGAGAGCGAGAACCGGGTCGTTCTCGAGAACGGCAGTGTGATCCTGGATCCCCGCGAGACCGCGCGCGAGCTGCGCTTCGATCGAATGACGACCGAGCTGCCGAGCAGCAGCAAGCCCCTCTCCCGGGACGCGAAGGACCAGCTCGATGGTGCGACCCTAAGCGAGTTGGTCGCGATGCAGCAGAATCCCGCCCTCGGGAAGCGCCAGAAGCTGGATTCGGCCCTCCAGCTGCACCGTCGCTTCGCGCTTCCGGCTGCCACAATCGTCTTCGGATTCCTCATCGTGCCGCTGTTCCTAGCCCGTGCTCACTTCTCGCGCTCCGGCGGCGGGGTCCTCGGGCTGCTCGCGACCCTGACCTACTACGGACTGGCGCAGCTGGGTGATTCCCTCGTCTACGACGGCACCCTTTCGGCTCTGATGGGAACCTGGCTCCCCAACCTCACGCTCGCCGTGCTGGCGGGAGTGATGGTCGCTCGCATGACACGGATGACGGCCTTCGGACGGCACTCGGATCGGCCGTCATCGTCGCGCGAGCCGCCCGAGCCGACGGCCGGCAAGCCGATCCGGCTGCGCGCCCGCCCGTGGCCCCTCGAACGCTATGTCGCGCTTCGCTTCCTGCAGATGGCCGGGATCTGCTTCGCAGTCGTGCTGACGGGATACATGTTGATCGACATCCTCGAGCGCCTGCAGTGGATGGGGAGGTACGGAGCGACCCTGACCCAGGTGACGAGCTACTACGTCGCGCGAATTCCCCTGCTCGCGTCTCGCGTGGTACCCATGTCCCTGCTGGTCGCAACCGCGCTGACCGTCAGCGTGCTGGCCGCCCAGGGTGAGTTGATGGGTATGCGCGCGAGCGGTATTCCCGCGCCGCGGGCGCTGATGCCCATCCTCGTGATCTGCCTGCTGATCGCGCCTGCGTACTTCGTTCTCAACAACGAGGTGCTGCCCGAGACGAACGCTCTCGCCAGCTACTACAAGGCCGCGGTGAAGAACCGGGGAGACCATCGAGAGGGGCTCGGCGCCTGGTTCCGGGACGGCAGTCGCTTCTTCCAAGCGGATCACCTCGATCCCCAGGACGGGACCGCGAGGAACATCACGATCTTCGAGTTGGGTGACGACGGGTTGCCGGCCGCCCGCGAAGACGCGCGCTCGGCGCGCCACATCGGGGGCGGTGTCTGGCTGCTGCACGACTCGGTCCGGGTCGAGCGGACGCAGGCGGGAAAGCTCACCCGGGTAGCGGGATCGGCCCATGCCCGCATCGGCGAGGCGATCCAGGCGGATGTCAATACGCGACACCTGTCGGTTGGAGACCTCCGGGACGAGATCGTGGAGGTCGAGGCAAGTGGCCTCGACGCGACCCACTACCGGGTCGATCTCTTCGCGAAGCTCGCTTCACCTGTCGCGTGCATCATCCTGCCCGCGCTGGCGCTCTTCTTTGCGGTCGGTGGACCGCCTCACCCGAGTTCGGCGCTCACGCTGGTGCTCAGCGCGGTGGTTGCCGTCGCGTACGTATTGCTGACGGGCATCGGGACGAGTCTCGGCTACGGGGGGGTCGTGGTCCCATGGGTCGCGGGAGGGGCGCCAGTGGTCCTGTTCGCGGTGCTGGCAGCGTATCTGGGGCTGCGCCTGAGGGGCTTCGGCGGGTCGTTCTAGCGCTGTGGCCGGCCGCCTCGGCCTTCAGCCCGAACCGGTCAGGGCTCGCAGCGCGCTCGACGGCGGGTGGCCTCGGGGATCTGTGAGAGCGCGCCGTCGATCGCTACGACTTCAGTGAGGAGCGCGTCGAGGGCGTCGAAGTCGAGTTGACTGCCACCGTCACACGGTGCCTGGTCCGGATTCGGGTGCGCCTCGACGAAGAGAGCGTCGATCCCGGTTGCCACCGCGGCGCGCGAGAGGGCAGAGACCAGGGTCCGGTCACCGCCCGACGCGCCCTCCTGGGTGCCTGGGTACTGGACGGCGTGCGTGGCGTCGAAGCAGACGGGTGCGAACTCGCGGATCTGGATCAGGCCACGCATGTCTGCGATCAGATTGTTGTAACCGAAAGCCGTCCCGCGATCGGTGACGAGCACGTCGTCGGCACCGAAGCTTCGCAGCTTGTCGACCGCCTGCCGGATGTCTGGGGGCGCCATGAATTGGGCCTTCTTCAGGTTGATGGGGAGTCCCGTAGCTGCAACGGCGGCGATCAGGTCCGTCTGCCGGCACAGGAATGCGGGTACCTGGAGGCAGTCGGCCACCTCGGCGGCGATCTTCGCGTGGCCGGGCTCGTGGATGTCCGTCACGATCGGGAGGCCCGTCTCCTGCTTGATGGCGGCGAGCATCCGCAGACCCTCGTCGAGGCCCGGGCCGCGGTAGGCGTCCGCGCGGGAGCGGTTGGCCTTGTCGAAGGAGGCCTTGAAGACGAGCGGGAGGCCGTGACCCTGGGCAATTTCCTGGGTGATACAGGCGCACTCGATCGCTGCGGTCTTGCGTTCGAGGACGTTCAGTCCGGAGATCAGCACCAGGGGCGCGCCGTGCCCGATCGGAATCTCGCTGATCTGCACTGAGGATCTCCTCGAATTGCCCGCCCGCTCGAGCCGCACCGAGTCTAGCCGGCTGGGTTATGGTCGCGCGAGGGCGTAACCCCGGGTTGGAAAGAGAGGTACGGGAGATGCGGCGGGAGATCTTCTGCGACGAGCACGAGCACTTCCGCGCTGAGTTCAGGCGCTTCGTGGAAGCCGAGATCGAGCCCAAGGTGGAGGGCTGGAACCGGGCGGGCACCACCGATCGGGATACCTGGCGGCTCTGCGGCCAGCAGGGCTACCTCGGTGCGAGCGCGCCGGAGGAGTACGGCGGAGGCGGCGCCGACTTCCTCTTCGAAGCCGTGATCATCGAGGAGCTCGCGGCTGCGCGCGCGCATGCACTGATGCTCTCGCTCCACTCTGACATCTGCATGCCCTACCTCAGCGAGTTCGCGAATCGGGACCAGAAACAGCGCTACCTGGCTCCGGCGATCTCCGGGGAGTGCGTGCTCGCGATTGCGATGACCGAGCCCGGGACCGGGTCGGATCTCGCGAACGTGCAGACCCGCGCGATCCTCGACGGTGACGAATACGTGCTCGAGGGTGCGAAGACCTTCATCTCGAACGGGCAGATCGCAGACATGGTGATCGTCGTAGCGAAGACCGATCCCGCCGCCGACCCGCCCCACAGCGGTATCAGTCTCCTGCTGGTGGATACGGACACCCCCGGTTTCGAGCGCGGTCGGAATCTCGAGAAGATCGGGTTGAAAGGCCAGGACACCAGCGAGCTGTTCTTCCGAGACTGTCGCGTCCCGAGGGAGAACCTGCTCGGGCTCGAAGGCCAGGGCTTCAAGATGCTCATGAACCAGCTGCAGCAGGAGCGACTGTCGATTGCCGTCGCGTCGATTGCATCCAGCCAACGGTCCCTCGACGATACCCTCGCATATGTCAAGCAGCGCAAGGCGTTCGGACAGCCGATCGCCAGCTTCCAGAACACCCAGTTCACCCTGGCCGAGCTGGCGACGGAGATCGAAGTCGGTCAAGCCTTCGTCGATAAGCTACTGGTCGCTCACGTTCGTGCTGACGAGGTCGTCAAGGAGGTGAGCATGGCGAAGTACTGGACGACGGATCTCCAGAAGAAGGTGGCTGCGGAGTGCCTGCAGCTCCACGGTGGCTACGGATTCATGTCCGAAACCCCGATCTCGGGTGACTACCAGGACGCCGCCGTGCAGTCCATCTACGCCGGAACGAACGAGATCATGAAGGTGATCATCGCGCGACGTCTCGGTCTCGGCTGATTGGAAGACGTTCGGGGCTAGACGGCGCGGGCGAGCATCGGATCCCGCTGCTGCGGCAGGATGCGAGCGGTTGCGCTCCGGATCACACCCGCCACGAGATCGTCGATCTCTGTCGCGTCCTCGCTGACGTCACAGGCCAACAACACGACGTCGACGAGCGATAGCTCGGGGCCGCAGGGGTCGAGGGCGCGCAGCGCGCGCTCGAGGCTCTCGCGAGGCCGGGTCTCCAACTGGAAGGGCATGGGGTACGCACTTGCAGCGGGTGTGCCAGCGCCGAGGCGGTGGTAGGGTTGTTGGGAAGCTCTTTGATTCCGATGACTTGGGGGATGACCCCGCTGCATCCTTCGGCTGCGCGGCGCGGCCCGGGCGTCGGTTTCGAGTCATCCGCGCCGGAGAACCGTCTATGTCAGCCAATTCGCGATGGACGAACTGGTCCGGCTCGGTCTCCTGCGATCCGTCGCGAAGCCCGCGGCCCTCCGACGAGGCGGAAGTGGCGGCGCTCGTCGCCGATGCGGCGTCCGCCGGAACCCCGGTGCGGGTGGTCGGGGCAGGCCACTCCGGCACCCCCCTGGTTGCGACGGAGGGGGTGCTGCTGTCCCTCGACGCCGTGTCCGGGATCGAATCCCACGACCGTGAAGGACTGACCGCGGTTGTGCGCGCCGGAACCAAGCTCTGCGACCTCGG
The DNA here is from genome assembly GCA_046583095.1 of Myxococcota bacterium. Lineage (GTDB taxonomy): Bacteria > Myxococcota_A > UBA9160 > UBA9160 > UBA4427 > JAJDAN01. The sequence goes on from JAYGDB010000220.1 coordinate 31,625, forward strand.
CGGTCCTCTGCTCGAACTCGGGATGGGGCTCGAGAACCTCGGTGACATCGACACGCAGGCGCTCGGGGGCGCCGTCGGCACCGGGACGCACGGCACGGGTGTACAGCTGGGCAGCATCTCGTCCCAGGTCGAGGTGGTTCGGCTCGTGACTGCCGCGGGCGAGATTCGCGAGTTCTCGAACACAGACGATCTCGAGACGATGCGCGCCCTGCGCGTCGCGCTCGGGTCCCTCGGCGTGTTCGCAGCACTCCGGTTGCGCCTCGTACCCGCCTATCGGCTGCACGAGCGCATCCGTCGCCAGCCCATCGATGAGTGCCTGGAGCGTCTCGAAGACGAGATCCAGAGCCATCGTCACTTCGAGTTCTTCTGGATGCCCCACAGCGACGCGGCCGAGATGAAGAGCCTCGAAATCACGTCGGAGGAGCCCTCGGATCTACCCGACCACCCGTACGAGAGAATCGGTTGGAGCTCTGACATCATCGCGTCGATCCGCGACGTCAAGTTCTTCGAGATGGAGTACGCGGTTCCGGCCGAACACGGCCCCGCCTGTTTCCGGGAGCTGCGGGCGCGCATGCAGGAGCGGCATTCGGATGTGCTGTGGCCGGTCGAGTACCGAACCGTCGCCCCGGACGACGCCTTCCTGAGTAACGCGCACGACCGCCCGACGGTTACCCTCTCGGTTCACCAGGACGGCACGCTGCCCTACCGGGAGTTCTTCGAGGACGTCGAGCCGATCTTCTGGAGCTACGAGGGCCGGCCCCACTGGGGCAAGATCCATACGCTGGGCGCGGCTCAGCTGTGCGATCTGTATCCCGGCTGGGAGCGGTTCCTGGCCATCCGCGAGCGACTCGACCCGACAGGGTGCTTCCTCAATTCGCACCTTCGAGAGATCTTCGGCATCTAATGTCTGCAGTGAAACTTTCTCTCTACCACTATTTCGGCTGCTCGTTCTGCGAGGTCGTGCGCCAGACGATCGACCGGCTCGGTCTCGAGGTTGAGGAGCGCGACATCCTCGAGAGTTCCGCGCGCCGCCGGGAACTCATTGCGGCGACCGGTCGGAAGACGGTGCCCTGCTTGCGAATCGAGTCCCAGGAAGGGGAGGTCGAATGGAAGCACGACTCGCGCGACATTATCGACTATCTGCAGAATCTCGGCGCCTGATCCCGCTGGTCGGTCTGCTCGCCGTCGGAATCGTGACCTCGAGTTGCAGCCTGGACTCGGCGATCGCCGCGGCCGGCGTGCCCGGGACCCGCTTGGACGCCGAGGTCGGCCCCGCTACGACGCGCGGGAGTTACCTCGACGCCCAGGTGACCGCGGGTGGATTCGACTATCGCTTCTTCTTCCCGAACGAACCCGTCTGTCAGGCCCTGCTCGGGCAGCCCGATCTGCGCTTCGTGTGGCTCGGAACGCTCGGTCGTGTCACGAACGGGGATCAACGCTGTGATGCCGTTGGCGTGCTGTCTCTGCAGGCCTGGCGGGATCGGCAGCCGCGCTTCTCCCAAGAGCCGTTGCCCCGGGCACCCGCCCGCTACGACACGATCTACCGCGACGATGACCTCATGCAGCTGGCCGGTCGCTTTCCGCTCGCGGCTCAGCTCGGCTTCGGCGGAACCCAGCGCCTGATTGTCGTGGTTCCCAACCAGGGTGCGTGCAGGCGCCTTGCGGCTCCAGCCCCAAGAACCGTGTCGATGGAGTACCGCGCGTCGGGCCCGGATGCGCTCACGCTGATCAGTGGGGGCGAACTCTGTAGGGTGCTCGGCCTCGCTCAGCCACTGCCCTCGAGTCCCTGACCCGGTCGGCTGTTCGTCGCGCGTGGGTTGCGTGGGAGCGCCACAAAAAGTGAGCGGGAACACCAAGAGGGTGTTCCCGCTCTCCCTGGGAAGGGGATTTGTTTTGTATTAAGAGGTGGCCCCGAAGGGGGAGGGGGTGTCAGAAAACTTGTCCCGAATTCCATGTTTCTTGTAAATATTGGGAATCAAAGGGAAATTTTACAGATCTTTCTTCGCCTTCGAGGTGATTGCCTTTGCGATCGACTCAGCGATCGCGTCGATGCCCAGCTGGTTGAAGTGGCAGCAGGTGTCCCGATAGACCGTCCGGCGCTCTCGCTGGAAGACGCGGTCGAGGCTCCTGAACGCGATCCCCCGCAGCCGAAGCTGTGCGCCCGCGCGTCGGAGTAGGGGGTAGGCCCGGGGCACCACGTCGCGAGGCGCGAATCGCCCTTTCACACGAAGCTGGCTGCGCTCGATGCCGCTGAACGGCTTGGCGTTGGGCACCCACTGGTTCGGCTGCAGAAAGTGGAAGTACTGCGCGCCCGAGGCCTCGGCGAGGGCGTGCATCTGCAGCGACGATGTCTTCCAGATTTCGATGGAAGCTGCGAGAAGTGCGGCCTCGTTCGCATATCGGACGAAGGGCCCGGTTGCCTGAAAGCCCAGGCCGGCCGGGTTCAAAGCACTCCGAAACGCCGCGTCACGGTCGGCGATTTTCTGGGCGATCCGTGTGTCGACTCGATGGAGCATCTGGAGGGCGAACGCGCTCCGTGATGCCAGCCCGGTAGCGAGGAGATTCCGCCAGCGGTTTTGCTCTTCCAGCAGGTCGTGAGTTTCGGCCCTGTGGGCAGTCCAGATCGGATCCACAGCGCCGCTCTGATACAGATGCCAGCTGCGCGGGTAAGCGGGGTGGATGCCGAGCGGATCGTTCTCGGCATACGGCAGTACGACCTCGTTGAAGCCGTCGAGATTGACGACCAGGTCGAAGTGGGCGCCGAGCGAGAGCATCCAGGCCAGAGCCATCAGCTGCTGGGGCTGCTTGTAGCCGCCGAGGGTGAGTCCGACGAACTCGATCCGCTTGCCCGGAAACGCCGGCGCGAGGCTCGTCCTCAGCGTCTCGCTTCCCTCGCCGAAGACTTGGAGCGCGACCGAGCCGCCGGTGATCGCAACCCGGATCTCGTTCGGGCTCCGAGGCTCGAAAGGATCGATTCCAGGAAGGCCGAAGCGGTTGATGTTGCCGCCGGCGCGGTCGAACACGTACCCGAGATACGGGTGGATCACCTTGTTGGTGATCTTCGCGCCGCCGTCCGCGGGCTCGGTGTTCCCGGGGGCTCGCAGGATCCGGTCGGGATCGAGGGTCGGCGCGAGCCGTTCGCGCAGGTCGTCACCCGGAAACGGCTCCCCTTCGGAGACCCGGTAGAGGACGCGGGCGCCCACTTCGAGCAACAGCAGCGACGCGAACAGGGCCGCTGCCAGCAGGCCGATTCGCTTGCCGGTCACAAGGGGATTCTGTCAGGCTGGCGTGGGTGGCGTCCAGTCGCTATGGTCATACCAAATCGGTCAGACCAAACGGACCGAGCTACCCCGATCGAGAGCGTTCCCCCCCCATGTCCCACCTTCCCGACAGCGTCGAGTGTGTTGCCAGCGCACTGCGCGATGACCTCCTGAGGCAAAGAATTCGCCCGGGCGAGCGCCTGCCCTCGGAGCGCGATCTTGCGGAGCGGTTCGGTGTGAACCGCGGCGCGGTACGCGAAGCGCTTCGCGTTCTCGAGCAGTTGGGGATCGTGAAGATCGGGCCGGGCGGTGCGCGTGCGCAGTCTCTCGAAGAGGCGAGCCTCGATGTTCTCGGTCACCTGCTGCGGCTCGAGGAGCGACCGGACCCCGTGCTCGTCGATCAGCTGCTGGAAGCCCATGCGGTGCTGGTTTCAGGTTGGATGCGGGTACTCGCCGATCGTGGCTCGGACGAGGAGATCGAAGCCTGCTGCGCGGTGATGCGCCGCCTTGCGGATCCCACCGCAAGCGAGGTCGATCACGCGAAGCACGTTCAAGAGCTCGTCCAGCTCGTCGGCGATTCGACGAACCTGGTGTTGCGGCTGATGCGGCGCGGGCTCCGCATGCAGTTCTGGGAGCAGCTGCAGATCGCCGGGATCGAGATGCGCCCATCCCGCGACTTGTCGGCCGCTCATGCCGAGGATCTAGAGGCGGCAGTCGCGCGGCGCGACGGCTCCCGGGCCAGCGAGATTACCTACGCGATGATGAAACTTTACCGCCAGCGCATCGTCGCGGCGCTCGAAGCGAGTCGTTCCCAAGGCGCCACGGGCTCTGCCAGCCGTAATCTCGACGCCGAGAAAGTCGAGACGTGATGCCGCGGCTGAAGTGGATCGCGCCGTTGGGCGTTCTGGGGGTCGCGTTGTTGGGCGCGGGTGCGTTGATCGCCACGGCCCCGACTCCGCAGACCTTGGTGCCGCCCGACTTCCTGACAGTCGTGAGAGTGATCGAGGTGCGCCCAGAGACGCTCACCCTGCGCGTGCGATCCCAGGGAACCGTTGCGCCCCGCACCGAGAGCGCGCTGATTCCCGAAGTTTCGGGCCGGGTGGTCTCGGTGTCTCCGACACTGGTCTCGGGCGGCTTCTTCGAGGCAGGTGCCCCGCTGCTCCAGATCGCTGCCCTCGACTACGAGGCCGGTGTGGCCCGGTCGCGCGCGAACTTGGCTCGGGCCGAGGGCGAGTTCGAGCACGCGGCCCAGAACCTCGAGCGCTACCAGCGGCTCTCGAAGCGAGATATCTCGAGCATCTCTCAACTCGATGACGCCCGCCGCGCCCACCGGGTTGCGGCAGCGGTTCTCGAGGAGGCCCGGGTCAGCCTCGCGCAGGCGGAGCGCGACCTCGATCGAACCCTGATCCGGGCGCCCTTCACGGGCCGTGTACGAGAGGAGGGGGTGGATCTCGGACAGTTCGTGAGCCGCGGTGCGAAGATCGCGACTATCTACGCGACGGACTTCGTCGAGGTGCGGCTGCCGATTCTGGACGCTGAGTTGGCGTATCTCGATCTGCCGCTCTGGAGAGGCGAGGCCGCTCTCGCGGAAGGGCCGCCCGTTTCGATTCGCGCCCGCTTCGCGGGTGCCGAGCACGAGTGGATCGGTCGGATCGTCCGTACCGAGGGTGAGATCGATCCGAAGAGCCGCATGGTTCACGTGGTCGCGCGGGTCGAAGATCCCTACGCCGAGTCGGAAATAGGACGTCCGCCACTCGCGGTCGGGCTCTTCGTCCACGCGGAGATCGCCGGGGTCGAGGTCCACGATGTCACCGTGGTTCCGCGCGTGGCGCTGCGCGACGGTCGGCGCCTGATGGTCGTGGATGCCGACAGCCGAATGCATCTGCGCGAGGTGGACGTCCTGCGAATCGACGGGGAGGACGTGCTGATCCGAACGCAACTGGCAGTCGGGGAGCGCGTGTGCGTCACACCCCTGCAGGCCGTCGTCGAGGGCATGCTCGTGCGCGTTCTGGACGACGACCCTCGAGAGGTCGAGGTGACCGTCCCCGCGAGCGCTGAGACCCGGTCGTGAACGGGATCATCGCGTGGTTCGTCCACAACCCCGTCGCCGCGAACCTGCTGATGATGGTGCTCGTCGTGGGGGGGCTCGTCACGCTGCCGAGCATCCACCAGGAGGAATTTCCGAGCATCGATGTCGGAATCATTCGCATCACTGTCGAGTATCTGGGCGCTTCTCCCGAGGAGTCCGAGGACGCCGTCTGCATCCGGATCGAGGAAGAACTCGAGGGCACCGAAGGAGTCGACCGCATTTCCTCCCTGGCGGTCGAAGGAGCCTGTGTCGTCACCCTCGAACTGCCTCTCCAGAGCGATGGGGATGCCGTCACTGCTGCGGTCAAGAACCGCATCGACAGCATCACGACCTTCCCGGCGGAGACCGAGAAGCCGATCATTTCGCAGGTCGTAATCGCGAACCACGTGCTCCAGTTGGCCGTCATGGCCGATGCAGATGAGCGCACCCTGAAGGTGCTCGGCCAGGAGGTCCGCGACGACATCGCCGCTCTCGACGGCATCTCCCAGGTCTCGCTGCTGTTCGCGAAACCCTACGAGATCTCGCTCGAGGTCTCCGAGGCGTCGCTCCGGCGTCACGGACTCAGTCTCGATCAGGTCGCACGAGCGGTGCGACGCGCCTCTCTCGACATGCCCGGGGGCTCGGTCAAGACGGCCAGCGGCGAGATCCTGCTGCGCACGAAGGGGCAAGCGTACGTGGGGGGCGACTTCGAGGATATCGTCATCCTGACGCGGCCGGACGGTACGAGCATTCGGCTCGGCGACATCGCCGAGGTGCGGGACGGCTTCGAGGACGCCGACCTGGTGGCCAGCTTCAATGGGCGCACCGCGGTGCTGATCGAGGTGCGCCGCATCGGCGAGGAGGACACCCTCGCGATTTCAGAGCGGGTGAACGCGTATGTGGCGCAGAAGCAAGCCCGCATGCCCGCCGGCGCCGAACTCGTCGTGCTCGATGATGACAGCGAGGATCTCGTCGCCCGTCTCGATGCCCTGATGCGCAGCGCGGGCGGCGGGCTCGTCCTGGTGCTGCTCCTGCTCGGCATGTTCCTGCGCTTTCGGCTTGCCATGTGGGTGGCGGCGGGCGTTCCGATCGCGTTCCTCGGAGCGCTCGCGCTGTTTCCCACCTTGGGGCTTGCCATCAGCACGCTCTCGGTGATGGCGTTCATCCTCGTGCTCGGCATCGTGGTCGACGACGCCATCGTGATTGGCGAGAGCGTCTACAGCCACGAACGTCAGGGAGAAGACCAGGTCCAGGCCGCAATCAACGGCACGCGGGAGGTCTGCGTACCGGTGATCTTCGGAGTGATGACCACGGTTGCGGCTTTCCTGCCTCTCACCCTCGTCACGTCCCGGATGGGTCAGTTTTTCGGCGTGATCGGCACGACGGCGATCGTGTGCCTGATCTTCTCGCTGATCGAATCTCAGCTGGTGCTGCCCGCCCATCTCGCTTACCGACGCACGAGCCGTGACAAGCAGACCTCGATCTGGATCGTGCGCCGCTGGACGGCCTGGCAACAGCGGGTCGAGGACTGGATGGACCACGTGGCCCACGACCTCTACGCGGCGAGCCTCCGGCGCGCCATCGAGTGGCGCTACCTGACCCTGGCGATCGCGGTCGGCGTCATCATCGTGACGAGCGCGCTCTTCACGAGCGGACGCCTTCGCTACCAGTTCATGCCCGAAGTCGAGGGGGAGTCGATCTTCGCCACGTTGACGATGCCGGCCGGCGTGCCTGTGAGCCTCACCGAGGCCGCTGTCGCGCAGCTCGAGGAGGCCGCGGATCGACTCCGGCGTGAGGTCGAGGCCGAAACGGGGCCGGGCAGCATCATCCGGAGCCACCTGTCGACGATCGGGGGAACCCAGAACCGCGACGGCCCCGGGTCCTCGCGGCGGCCAACCAGTGGTGGCTCTCACCTCGCCGAGGTGTCACTGCAGTTGACGCCGCGCGCCGACCGTGACCTCGCCACCCGGGATATCGAGGTGAGGTGGCGCGAGCTGGCCGGGGCCGTCCCCGGCGCCATCGACCTCGTCTTCTCGTCCAGCGCGTTCTCCATGGGGGAGGCAGTGAACATCGAGCTCAAGGGCGGAAGCGTTCGAGCGCTGACCGAAGCGGCCGCCGACCTGAAGACCTTGCTCGCTGGCTACGACGGGGTGACCGAGATCGCGGACTCCTTCCGCGACGGCAAGCAGGAGCTGAAGCTCTCGATCCTGCCGGAAGCGAAACCGCTGGGCCTGACCCTCGACGATCTCGCCCGGCAGGTGCGCCAGGCCTTCTACGGTTTCGAGGTTCAGCGGGTGCAGCGGGGTCGAGACGACGTTCGGGTGATGCTCCGCTACCCGGACAGCGAGCGCCGCTCGCTCGCCAACCTCGAAGACATGCGGATCCGCACGGCCGATGGCACCGAGGTGCCGTTCGCGAGTGTCGCGATCGCAGAAGTGGGCCGCGGCTACTCGACGATTCGCCGCCGGGATCACGAGCGGGTCATCAACGTCACCGCCGACGTCGCTCGCGGCACCATCACGCCCGAGGCTCTGCTCGCCGACGTCGAGAAGCGGATGCCCGCGTTGCTCCTCGAGCACCCCGGAATCGACTTCTCGCTCGAAGGCGAGCAGCAGGCGCACACCGAGGCGGCCGAGGGCCTCTTCCGCGGTCTCGTCATCGCGCTGCTGCTCATCTACGCGCTGCTCGCGATTCCGCTCAGGTCCTACAGCCAGCCCCTCATCATCATGAGCGTGATCCCGTTCGGCACCGTCGGGGCCGTGCTCGGTCATCTCGTGATGGGCTGGGACGTCGTTTTCTTCTCGGTGCTCGGGATGGTGGCTCTGGCCGGGGTCGTGGTGAACGCGAGTCTCGTGCTGGTCCACTTCATCAATCGGCGGCGGGAGGACGGGGTGCCTTTCCTCGAAGCCGTCTCGACCGCCGGGGTGGCCCGTTTCCGTCCGATTGCCCTGACATCGGTGACCACCTACGCGGGCCTCATGCCCCTGATGTTCGAGGCGAATCCGCAGGCGACGATGATGATTCCGATGGCGATCTCGTTGGGCTACGGAGTGCTGGTCGCGTCCGTGTTCACGCTCTTCCTGGTGCCCTCGCTGTACGTGGTGCTCGAAGACGCCCGGGTCTTCCTCCCCCGGCTCTGGCGGTCGCTCCTCGGAGCCGAGGTCCCCGACTCGGTCGCCTAGATCCGGAAGTCCTCGACCCAGAGACGTCCGCAGGTCTTGAGGGCCTCGACGACGATGCCCGCCTGCAGGGACGAGTTCGAGAACTGGTAGGCAATCTCGACCTCTTCGATGCGGAAGCCCGCGCGGAACACGTAGGCGAGGGCCTCGAGGTGGAAGTCGAAGGACTGGCTCCGCATGGGTGCAGCGAGCAGCAGTTCGTAGGCCCGCTTGGAGTACATGCGGTAGCCGGAGGTCGTGTCGCGCAATCCCGCGCCGCCCCAGGGTACGAAGCGGCGCTCGAGCGCGAGGTTGGTCAGTGTCCGCGCGCCCCAGCTGAGGGCGTGGCGGTACCAGGGTGCATCGAGCTTCTCGGTGCGGATGCCGACGACCAGATCGGCCTCGCGCCGAGCGTGGAAGTCGGGAATCGCGTCGGGGTCGTGCGAGAGTCCCGCGTCCATGCTGATGCAGTGCTCGTAGCCGCAGGCGCTGGCGTAGCGGAAGCCGTCGAGCAGGGCCCCCGCGATGTGGGTGTTCTGCTCGTGTCTCAGGACGTGGGTTCCGGGAATCGCCTCCGCGAGAACGGCGGTGTCATCCGAGCTGCAGTCGTCCACGACGCAGACATCCGCGTGGGGCAGGCTGCGGGTGATGACTTCTTCGATCGTCTCCGCCTCGTTGTAGGCGGGGACGACCACCAGTAGCGGCCGCCGGTCGGCCTGGTTCATCCGGAGGAGAAGCGCTCGGCGTGTTCTCGCTCGGCGATCAGGATGTCTTCGGGGGTGTTGATGTTCACGTAGCCCTCGCCAATGTCGAAGGCGCGGACGTCCTCTCCGTCATCGATCGCACACTGGATCAGGTCCGGCAGTTCCTTCTCACCCCGGCCCTGGTTGATTGGCGTCAATGGGACGTAGTCGAAGATCTCGTGGCGAAAGATGCAGTTGCCGGTGCCCCGGATGTCGCTCGGCGGTCGCCGCGGCTTCTCGATCAGCCGGTGGATGCGCTGGCTGGCTTCATCCTGAATGAGCGCGTAGGTCTTGCGGATCTCCTCGCGGTTGGTTTCCCGGACGACACCGCAGAGGCCGAAGAGATCATGCTCCTCGAAGGCCTTCACCATCTTGGCGTGGTGAGGGCGCCAGAGGATCTCGTCGGCGAGCAGCAGCATGAAGTCCTCGCCGTCGATGGCCGGTCCGGCCGTCTCGATGGCGTGCACCAGGCCACGCGGGTCGTCCTGGATGACGTACTGGATGCGCGTCCCTTCGAAGTCGATCCCGAAGCCGTTGATGACGTTCTCGGCGCGGTACCCCACGACGACGACGATCTCGGAGACGCCCGCTTGGACCGCGTTCTCCAGGCTGTACTGGACGAGGGGCTTGCCGAAGAGTCGCAGCATGCACTTGTTGCTCTCCGTCGTCTCTTCGCCCAGGCGAGATCCGCGGCCCGCGGCCAGTACCAGTGCCTTCATGCGGAGTCTCCGGCTTGGAAGAGATGGCGGTTCTCTTCCGCCCACTCGATCAATCGGGGCACCCCCTCCTTCGGGCGAATCTTGGGCTCCCATTGGAGCGTCCGCCGCGCGCGCTCGATGTTGCAGATGAAGTACAACAGGTCGCCGAAGCGGCCGTCCTCCATCCGCACTTCGGTCTTGCGGCCCGTGACGTCGTCGATCAGTTGGATGCACTCGAGCAGCGAGATCGCGCTCTCCGGGCCGCCGCCAATATTGTAGGTGCCGGCTTCACCGCGCTCGTAGAAGGCCAGAAACGCCTCGGCGACATCCGTTGCGTAGATGATGTCGCGTACCTGCTTGCCGGTCCCGAACAAAGTGACCGGCCAGCCGAGCAGGTTGCGGATGATGAAGTTCGCCACCCAGCCGTGATCCTCGCCCCCGAGCTGGCGCGAGCCGTAGATGCCCGTCAGTCGGAAGCTCGCGGCCCGGACTCCATAGGTGGAGGCGTAGACGGTGACGTAGTGCTCGGCCGAGGCCTTGGAGGCGTGGAGCGGTGTCAGGTAGCCCTGCATCGTGGGTTCATCTTCCGCGATGGTTGCCGGCTCGCGGACGTAGCGGGTTGGCTGCTCTTCGAGGCTGTCGTTCACCCAGTTCCCGTAGACGTGCACGGTCGCACAGCTCGCGATGGGGATGCCATGACGACGCGCCGCCTCCAGCACGTGCAGGCTGCCCGTCACGTTCGTCGACTGATCGAGGAGGGGGTCCTCCATGCTGATCGTGACGGCGGGCTGGGCGGCGGTGTGGACGAGGTAGTCGCAACCCGAGCTGGCGTCGAGCAGGGAATCGAGATCCCGGATGTCGCCCTTCAGCATCCGGGTGCCGAGGCCTTCGAGCAGCGACCAGTTGTGGTCTCGCGCGGCGTCGGTCTGGTAGCCGGTTCGCACCAGCTCGGACTTCGTCATGTTGTCGAATGAGATGACGTCCCAGCCGCGTGCCAGGAAGATCTCGCAGACGTGGGATCCGAGGAATCCACAGCCTCCTGTGACGAGAACCTTCAAGCAACAGATGATGTGGCGGTGGCGTCCCGGGTGTCAACCCGTCAGGAATCTGCAACCCAGACGCAGATCCGCGGCTACGCGTGGATGCCGTGGGGGTCGTGAGTGTCTCGTCCCGCGGTGAGCGCGGCGTGGATCCACCGCCAGCTGTTCACCAGGGTCGGCGCGATTCGCCACTGGGCGCCGCGCACGCGGCGCAGGCTCGTTCCACGGGATCGCTCCGCGAGGCGCTCCAGGAGCAGCCGTGCCTCGCTCTCCTGGTCGCTTCGGGCGAGCAACCGAGCGAGGTCGAGGATCACATCGAGGTTCCACTCGGCGATCTCGAGGGCGCGGCGCAGCAGGGCGATCGCCTGCGGCCGACGGCTTCGACGCCGAAACTGCCGTCGACCTTCGAGCAAGGCATCGAGGGCCTGCTGCTCCCGACCCCGCAGTTGCTCGACCCGCGCGAGCATCTGCCAGGCGTGGAACTCGCGCGGCAGGCAGCGCACGGCTTCCCGGTAGATGCCGGCCGCCTGCTCGATCTTGTTCTCGGCGATCGCCGCCCGGCCACTCGCTTCGAAGCTCGTCCAGGCGTCGAAGCGGCGGCCGGTAGCGGCCAGGAGCGGCGCGAGGCGCGCGTGCAACTCCATGTTGTTGGGCTCCACGCTGAGAACGCGTCGGTACAGCGCGCTGGCCTTGCGGTGGCGCGCGCGGTCACAGGCGCGAGACGCCGCCTCGAGGATCCGCGTTCGATCGTAGTCGGGTGTGTTGGAGAAGATTCCCACAGGGCTCCCTCTGCAGTGCGGGTTCGAAAGATCCCTGGGAGATCGGCGGCGAGGCGTTGGTTGCGCGTGACACGAGTCACGGCGCGAGCCATGACTTCAGGCTACGGGCCCCCCATTCTCGAGCCAGCGCGCGAGATCGAGCGGGAGCCGATCCATCGCCTGCCGGTAGAGGGCGAGATCCTCTTCTCTCAGAACGTCCCTCCAGCGGCCGTTCGTGCCCCTGTGGAAGAAGGTCTGGTTGCCGGCCCGAAAGCTCTGGCTCATGTCGCCCACGATGCGATCCGCGTTCTTCTTGGCGGTCTCGAAGCGACAGGCTTCGGTGATTCCTGCGAAGGCCTCGTCGGAGTGCTCGATCCCGAGGAAGTTCGCGATCCGGGCGATTTCGCCCGCGAGATCGGCGAGCAGGTCGCGGTAGTGGACGCAGTGGATGTTGGGAAGCGCCCGGTGCTCCCACCAGGTCTGCGCGTGGTGGAGGAGCGACCAGTACGGATAGCCGTCGCTCTCCCATTCGAACCACCCGCGCGTGATCCAGT
>JAYGDB010000071.1:0-56094 GCA_046583095.1 Myxococcota bacterium
GCGGGCCCGCCCAGGCCGGCCAGCAACAGGATCCCCAGGATCCAGTCCTGCGCTTTCCCCATCATTCGAGAAGGGCTCCTCCCGGTCGTCCGTGGCTCGTTCAGGAAAGGCCTGGGGCCAGGGCCTCGAAGACGGCCTCGGTTGCCTGGGGGCTGACTGCGACCGGGGCGAGGATGGGAGTCGTGACACCGGCCTCGACGAAAGCCGCGAGCTTCTCACGGCACTCTTCCGCGCTGCCGAGGATCGTCACGCTGTCGATGAAGTCGTCGGTCATGGCGGCGGCGCTGCCCTTCCGGTCCCTGGCCGCGAACGCTTCCCGCACGCCCTTGGCCACGTCACCGTAGCCGACCCACTCGAAGAACTTGTTGTAGACGGGAGTCGCCACGTAGCCGCCGAATCCCAGGCGCACGAGGTTTCGCGCAGCCGGAACGTCGTCGGTGATGGCGATCTGGAAGCGCGCCACGACCTCGTCCCCAGTGGCGTCCCGCCCGCCGCGTTTCCCGCCGGCCTGGTAGGCGCCGAGGATCTTCGGCATTGCTTCCAGAGGCATGAAGTTGATGATCAGTCCTTCCCCGACTTCGCCCGCGAGCGTGAGCATCTTCTCGCGCAGGCCGGCGAGGTAGATTCGCAGGGGTTTGGCCGGCTGGGCGCCCAGCCGGAACCCGTGGGAGTGCAGCGTCTTGCCGTCGAAGTCCGTCTTCTCGCCGGCGAGCGCCTGGCGCAGGATGGCCACTGTTTCGCGCACCCGGGCGAGAGGTTGCTCGAGGGGCACGCCGTTCCACTGCTCGATGATGGCGTGGCTCGAGGTGCCGAGGCCGAGGATGAAGCGGTCGTCCGAGAGTTGCGCGACGGTTCCAGCGCCGGCTGCGAGGATCGCGGGCGTTCGGTTGTAGGTGGGAACGATCGCGGTTCCGATTTCGACCTGGCTCGTCGCCTGGGACAGGGCACCCGCGAGCGCGAAGGATTCGGCGCCGCCGGTCTCGGCGAGCCAGATCGCTCGGTAGCCCCACTCGTCTTCCGCCTTGCGGGCGAGATCGACGCATTGGGCCACAGACAGGAACGGCGCCGGAAGAGTGATCGCGAGCTTTCCCAGGTTCATTTCGGTTGCATCCGTATGGCGCCGTCCAGGCGGATCACCTCCCCGTTCAGCATCGAGTTCTCGACGATGTGGCACGCCAGCGCCGCGTACTCGGGCGGGTCGCCTAGACGCGACGGGAAGGGGATGCTCGCCCCCAGGGCTTCCCGGGCCGACTCGGGCAGGCCCATCAGCATCGGCGTCGCGAACAGGCCGGGCGCAATGGTGCAGACCCGTATGCCGATGTTCGAGAGGTCGCGCGCGATCGGAAGCGTCATGCCCACCACGCCTCCCTTCGAGGCGGAGTAGGCGCACTGGCCGATCTGCCCCTCGTAGGCGGCGACCGATGCGGTGTTCACGATCACGCCGCGCTCCTTCTGATCGTTCGGCTCGTTGGCCGCCATGCGGGCCGCGCAGAGTCGCAGCACATTGAACGTGCCAACGAGATTCACCTCGATGGTTCTGCGAAACCAGTCGAGTTGGAAGGGCGTACCGTCCTTGGCGACGGTGCGGCCGGCACTGCCGATGCCTGCGCAGTTCACGTTCACGTGAACTGCGCCGAAGGTCTCGATGGCGAGATCGAGGGCGGCCGTCACCTGCTCTTCGCTCGTGACGTCCGCGGGAGCGAAGATCGCGTGCTTGCCCAGGTCTTCGGCTACATCCGCGCCCTTCGACGAGGGCAGGTCGAGGATGGTGACCCGGGCGCCGCCGGCAGTGAGGGCCCTCGTCGTCGCTTCTCCGAGCCCGGAGCCTCCCCCCGTCACGACGGCCACGAGGCCCTGGATCTGCATTCGGTGCTGTCCCTCTCTGGTCGTTGCAGGCCTGTTGGAGCGGCGCAGCGTAGCTCAGTCGGCTTCGAAGCAGTCCGCAAGGCGCGTCGCGACGGGGCCGGGCCGTCCCTCGCCCACCGGTCGTCCGTCGAGGGCGACGATGGGTCGGGGGCCGCGAACCGCATTGACGGCGATCAACTCGACCGCCTCCGTCAACTCGCTTCCGGGAAGGTGTCGGACCCGGATCTGGGCGCCGCGCTCGTTCAGGACCTGGAGCCCCACACCGGCCACGCCCCCCCGCGACAGGTCCGGCGTGGCGGTCTCACCGTCGCCTGTGACGACGACCACGTTCGAGCGACTTCCCTCGACCAGGTAGCCGTCGCGGTCGAGCAGCAGGGCCTCGTCGGCCCCGGCCTCGCGGGCCCGATCGCTTGCCAGGGCGAGCAGCAGGTGGTTCGACACCTTGACGCCCGACCAGGGCATCGGCCCCTCGTGGGTCACGCTAGAAATGCACGCAGTCCAGGTGTCGGCCTCCGCGCCGGTGCCCCGAGGCAGGGCAGTCAGGTGCAGCCGACCCGAAGCGTCCCGGCTCGCCTGCACGCGCACGATTCCGTCCGTGTCGTCGTCGAAGCAGGCCCGGCCGAGCTCTTCGAAGGCCTGAGCGACTCGCTTCGGATCGACCTCCCCGAGGCCGAGGAGGCGGGCGTCTCGGGCCAGCCGAGCGGCGTGATGGTCTACGAAGCGCGCGCAGCCGTTCCGGATCCGGGCGGTCGTGTAGCAGCCCCGTCCGACACAGAACGCGCTATCGCTCGCGACTACGGCGGGCTCGTCGATCGGCAACAAGGCGCCATCGACCCAGCAGAACCGGGGGGGGCGGTCCATCGGGTGCCGCGGGTCGCTTCAGCGCTCGGCGGCGGGCACGTACGACCGCTTCATTGCGCCTTCGTAGATCTGACGCGGACGACCGATCTTGAAGTCCGGGTCGGCATGCATCTCCATCCAGTGGGCGATCCAGCCGGGGAGTCTGCCGACGGCGAACAGGGCCGTGAACATGTTCTCGGGGATCCCGATGGCGTTGTAGATCACGCCCGAGTAGAAGTCGATGTTCGGGTAGAGGTTTCGCTCCACGAAATACTCGTCCTTGAGAGCGATCTCCTCGAGCTCGACGGCGATCTCGAGCATCTTGCTGTGGATGCCCAGCTTGCCGAGTACCTCGAAGCACGACTTCTTCAGGATCGTCATGCGTGGGTCGAAGTTCTTGTAGACGCGATGGCCGAAGCCCATCAGCCGCGAGGTGTCGTCCCTGCTCTTCGCGCGCTCAACGAACTCGCGTCCGGTCATTCCCTCGTCGCGGATCTCCGCGAGCATTTCGATGACCGCCTGGTTGGCACCGCCGTGCAGCGGACCCCAGAGGGCGTTGATGCCCGCGGAGATCGCGCTGAAGAGGTTCACTTTCGACGAGCCAACGATTCGAACGCTCGCGGTCGAGCAGTTCTGCTCGTGGTCGGCGTGCAGGATGAAGAGTTCGTGGAGCGCCTTGCGGACGACCTCGTCTACCTCGTACCCCTCGCAGGGGTTGGCGAACATCATGTACATGAAATTCGCGACGTAGTTGAAGTCGTTGCGCGGGTAGAGGAACGGCTGCCCGAACGAGTGTTTGTAGGCGTAGGCTGCGATCGTCGGAAACTTCGCGAGCAGCCGGTGAACCGAGATCTCGACGTGCCGGGGGTCGTTCGGATCGAGCGAGTCCGGGTAGAAGGTCGAGAGTGCGCCGACGGCAGCCGAGCATGCGGCCATCGGATGTGCGTCCTTGGGGAGCGCTCCGAAGAAGGCCTTGAAGTCTTCGTGCAGCATCGTGTGTCGGCGTACCGACTCGGTGAAGTTGGTGTACTCCTCCAAGCTCGGCAACTCGCCGTAGATGAGCAGGTAGGCGACCTCGAGGAAGTCGCTCTTCTCGGCCAGTTCCTCGATCGGGTAGCCGCGGTAGCGGAGGATGCCTTTCTCGCCGTCGATGAAGGTGATGGCGCTGCGTGCCGAGCTGGTGTTGGCATAGCCGCTGTCGTAGGTGACGCAGCCCGTCTCACTGCGCAGCTTCGTGATGTCGATTGCCTTTTCGCCCTCGGAGCCGACGATGACGGGAAGCTCCACGGTTTGGTCGCCGAGTCGAAGCTGTGCGGTGTCTGCCATTGGGGGCTCCTTTGCAGCGGCGCAGTCGCGTCCGGTTCCCTCGCCGGTCGGCGCCGGTCGGCGCTCTCTTCGAGCAAATTCAGCGGTTTCAGCGACGAAGCGTCCGACTGTGCGCCGGGTCCGGAACGGCATCATAGAATACCCCAGACGTCGCTCGATCGCGATTCGTCCTAGGGGATACGGCTCACGATGGCGACTTCGCGCTGACTGCTGCGTGTAGTTGCGTGTACCTCGAAGCGACCGACGGGATCGAGCCATGGGAGCTTCCGGCGATCGACGATGAAGTAGCGCCCGCCTCGGTCGAGAAAGCTCTGTACCTGCTGCGGGTGGGGGAGTACTTCTACATTTCGATTGCCGTAGTACAGAATGCCTCCCGCAAGTCCGTCGTCGGCGAAAATTCCGACGGTCTCGTCAGGTGTCGTCAACTGGGCCGCCAGGACGGCTACGTGCCGCGGGGACTTCTCGGCGTCGAAACCCGGATACACGACAGTGAACAGCACGAGTTCGAGGACGAGGATCGTGGAGATCGCCACGCCGATCGGCACTACCGGTGCCCGCTTCCACCCCGTGAGCCCTGCGATGAGGCCGACGGCCGCCGCCATGCCGAGTGCCGCGGCCCCTGTCGGCGAGACAGCGAAGCCGGGGTAGCGGGCCGACTCCAGCTCGCCGGTTCCCCATGCGATGGCGGCTGTTGCAGCGGTCGCCGTTGCCAGTCCTGCGAGAGCCATTCCCACCCATGCAGGTGCGCCTTCTCTTCGGGCTCGCCAAGCCTCGAGCGCCGCGCCGCACATCAGGGCGAGTGCCGGGAAGGCGGGCACGAGGTAGAGCCCTCTCTTTCCAGAGAGGAGCGAGAAGAAGACCAACGGGACGAGCACCCAGGCGACCAGGAGGCGCCAGGGCCGAGCCCTCTCGCGGCTCGCACGCCACTCCCGCCGAGCGGCGAGCCAAGCCAGCGGCCAGAGCAGTGTCCAGGGGAGGAAGTCGAGGGGCAGCTGGTAGAGGTAGTAGTACAGCGGACGGACGTGGGAGCCGGCGTCCAGAATGCGTCCTACCAGGTTGTCGACGACGGCCTCCGAGAAGAAGCCGCTCGGAGCCAACCAGGTCGCCGCCAAGGTCCACGAGACGACTGGACCGATCGAGACGAGCAACGCCCACGGTGGCAGCAGCCGCCGCAGCAGGGACAGCCGGCCTTCCCAGGCGAGGTACACGATGATCACGACGCCAGGGAGCCAGCCGACAGGCCCCTTGGTGAGGGCTGCCAATCCGAGCATCGCATGCAGGAGCAGCACGAGCCCCGTTGGAGTGCGGCTCTCGTCGCTTCGCGCCTGCTGGTCGATTCGCCAGAACGCGAAGAGTGCGACTGTCTCGAAGAGTCCGAGCAGGACGTCCAGCTGCACGCGCCGCGCGAGGTGTGCGAATCGGAAACTCGTGAGAAGGAGTACGCCCCCGAAGAGCGCGGCCCCGGGCGCCGGGAACAGCCTGCGTCCCAGGGCGTAGGTGACGAGCACCGTCCCAATGCCGGCGAGGGCCGAGGGCAGTCGTGCCGCCACCTCGGTCACCCTGCCGAGGACTGAACCCGTCAGCGCCGCAAGCCAGAAATAGAGTGGGGGCTTCTGGGTGTAGGGTTCGCCGCCGAGATGCAGCAGGACCAACCCCTTCGCGCCTTGCTCCATCGCACGCACTTCTTCGGCGACCTGGCCGTAGCGTGGCTCATCCGGCGCCCAGAAGTCCGTGCCGCCCAGCCCGACGCACAGGAGCAGAGCCGATGCCACGAGGAGGAGGGCCCTGTGCTGGGTATGGGAGCTCAAGACGGATTGACGGTACCGTCCCGTGGCGGAGGTGCACATGGGTTCAGCAGAAGAGTTCCGCGCGCTGCTTGGTGGAGGCGCCATCAAGCCCGCGGAGGTGGCTCGATTTCTCGACGGTCTCTCCCACGCAGAGCGTGTCGGCGCGATTCGCGCTGCCGGCCGGCGCGACCAGCAGTGTCTCTACGAAGCCGTCGAAGGTTTCGGTCAGCTGAAGCTCGTCGATTTCGTTCCCTCGGGCGTCGGGGCCCTCGAGACGGTCCGTCACTTCGGCAAGAACACCTTGCCCGCCTTCTCGCACTTCGAGAAGCACTTCTGTTGGGCGAAGGGCGCCGAGCTCGAGCGACCAGACGAACTCTATGGATTCAACTTCCAGACCCTGTCGCGCGTCACGGGGCCAGGGTACTTCGTGGCTGTCGAAGACGCGGAGCGAGACGAGGTCATCGTCGACTACCGCCGCGTTCCCGACACCCGCCCGGACAGCTGGCCCGTGATCCAGCCGAACGAGCGAGGGCTCTCGCGCTTCGTCTATGGCTTCATGGTGGACACCCTGCGCCGGGTGTCCGAGCACGTCACCATCGGTTCCGCAGCTCGCAAGGGCAGAGATATGGGGAGCTGGTTCCTGCTCACCCGCGAGGGGTGGCACGGCGAGGCCGACTCTTAGCCCCCGGCTCGCTTGGCTGCGAACCCGCGTTGCTCCAGGATGTCGCGGATGGTGTCGGCGTGGTCTCCCTGGATCTCGATGACTCCGTCCTTGACGGTGCCTCCGGTTCCGCAGCCGCGGCGGAGATCCTTCGCGAGGTCCTTCAGCTCGTCGAGTGGGAGAGGCACTCCGGTGACGGTGGTGACCGTTTTCCCACCTCTTCCCTTTGTTTCTCTCCGGACCCGCGCAACGCCGTCTCCGGCGGGTACCGCCTCGCCCGGGCCTCGGGGGCTGCTGCGACACTGGCAGCGCTTCGTGGGCAGGCCGCAGTGGGGACATAGGCGTCCGTGCTCGGACGAATAGACCGTGGCATCACGCCTGCGGCTCATGCAGTTCCCCGCTCCCGTGCCCGCCGGGCGAAGCGGCAGATCAGGGTGACCATGGTGTCGTCGTCCTGGATGCCGCCCATCGGCCAGTCTGCCAGCATGAAGGTGGGGACGCCCGTCACCATCGCGTCGGCGGCCTTGCGGGTTCGGCGTTCGAGCTCCGCGAGCCCGCGTTCGATGGCGTCCACTTCGAAGTCGAGTCCCAGGTCGTGGCCCCAGCTCTCGACCTCACCCGGATCATCACAGCTGCGCCCCTCTTCGAAGATCGCGGTGTAGACGCGCTCGCGCCAGGCGGCTTCGCGGTCGGGGTCTTCCAGACACAGGGCCGCGGCCATCGCAGCGCGCGAGTCGAGCCAGACGCGCGGTGTTTGCGCCGGCACCTCGAGCTCCCGAGCGACGCGTCGGGCGTTCGCGAGCCGGTCGTCGGGCACGACGCCGCCGCGGTTCCAGTTGAGCAAGGCCGCGAGGTCGAGGGGGGTCCATTCGAAGTGGACGGGCGGGCGTCCCGCGTCGTGCGCCGAGGCCTGGAAGCGGTGCGCGATCCGCTCCATCACCCGGTGGGCCACGAAACAGAGGGTGGAAGCGAAGTCATAGTGGATCGGAACGATGATCGGGTCGTCGCCGTTCATCCGGGAGCGAGCAACCGGCGATGCTCCACCATGATGCAGCGATCCTGCACGACCTGGATGCCCTCGGCCCGGAGACGTGCGGCCGATGCACCGTGCACGATTCCGAGCTGCATCCAGACGGCCCGGGGGCGTGGCTGCATTGCCAGGATCTCGTCCACGTGCTCAGGGATGTGGTCCGGAGCCCGGAACAGGTTTACGAGATCGACCGGGAGCGAGATCTCACCAAGCGAGCCGCTGGCGCGCTCGCCCAGGGCCCGGTCGAGCTTCGGGTTCACCGGTAGGATGCGGTGACCCTGACGCTGCATGTAGAGGGGCACGCGATAGGCGTCTTCGGACTCGTCGTCCTTGATGCCGACTACCGCGATGGTGCGTGAAGCTTCGAGCAGTTCCCGCAGGTCGTCGTCGCTGTCGAGAGACC
This sequence comes from Myxococcota bacterium, assembly GCA_046583095.1. GTDB lineage: Bacteria > Myxococcota_A > UBA9160 > UBA9160 > UBA4427 > JAJDAN01. The sequence goes on from JAYGDB010000071.1 coordinate 7,914, forward strand.
TGGCCTCCATCCGGATTAGTCTCCAAAGACGTCCAGGACGTCGCTCCCGCGAACGTAGCGCGACGGGTGTACGAACTCGGACAGCTCGCGCACGCTGATCCCGTCCGGCAGGACGGTCTCCAACCATCCGTACTGGATCGGGCCGTACTCGGTGGGGGTCAGCCCAGAGCGCCGGTGGTGCCGGAAGAGGGCGTCAAGGCTCTGCAGCTCCTGGTAGGCGTTGAACTGGCTGCTGGGACGGTTGTAGACGTAGCGCCGCAGCTCGAAGCCGACGACGCGCTGAGCCCCCGTGCTGCGCTTGTAGTCGTCGACCACGGCCTGCAGCGTGCCGCGTACCTGGGTGGCCCGACTGCCGTCGCTGCCGAAGACGCGCTCGTAGAGCCTCGCCGTCTGTTCCACCTCGTGCGCCACGAGTCGTGGCTCGGAGATCGAGGCCACGCCGTCCCGGTCCGTCTGGACGCTGTCCAGGTTCTGGTAGATCGCCGCGCTGCGGGCTGCAGACTGCAGTTCGAGGGCGGTCGGCTCGCGTAGTTCGATGCCCACGACCGCGAGGGCGCCGGGCTTCCGGATGCGCCGCACGGCGGGAACGGCGATGGGCACGTCGGGTCTTTCCGGTGCGTAGCTTCGTGCCAGCTCGATCCGCGAGATGCCGTCCGGCACGCCGTCGATCGGCAGGTCCGCTCCGCCAAAGCCCAGTCCCTCCCCGGTCAGCTGGTTGAACTGAAGCGAGAGCACCGAGAACTCGTCCATGAAGCCCGGTGCGTCGATCGGGTTCTCGACGCCGAAGCGTGCGTCCCTGCCGGCTCCGAGCTGGTTCTGGTAGAGGGTCGTGCTGCCGGTGGGATCCGAGCTGGCGTCGAAGGCGAACTGGAAGTCGATGTCGCGCGCCACGAAGTCGACCCCGGGATCGCTGCGGGTGCGACCGTTTGCCTGCACGACGCTGCCGCCCTCGCGCCGCTGGATGTGGATGTCCTGAGCGATCACCTGAATCCGATCGAGTGCCGAGAGGTCGCCGATCGTCACGGTGCCGCCGGCTGCGTCGATGCGCAATTCCGAGCCATCGACGGACAGCTTCTCGTTGACCCCCATGGAGAAGGTTCCCGGCGATCCCGTCGTCCCGACCACGAATTCGAGGTTCCCGCCGCGCCGGAAGAAGGTTGCTGCGTCCGGAATCCGGGCTCGCACGTACTGAGAGCCGGGGTCGCCGGACTCGGGATTCAGGAGAACGTTGTCGGCCTCCACGTGGAAGGTTTCGGTGAACTCCTCGGTTCCGAACTCGACGCGGGGAGTCGGCGGTGGTTCCTCGAGCTGGATGAGCTGCTCGAGGTTGACGGTGAGGGTGCCGAGTCGCGTGACCGTTCCGATCTCGTCCATGAAGTGGATGCGCTCGGTTGCGTTCACGCTGAGAGACTGCCCGCCGGCGATCGTGCCGTCGATCTTCTGCTCGAAGATGATCGTACTCGCCGGGGCCGTTATCGTCGGCAGGGTCGGGGAGAGAAGACCCGAGCGTGCGGTGAGCTCCGTATCACCCAGGAGCTGAACCACGTTTTCGTAGACCTGATTGGCCTCAGTCATGATGTGAACGTTGCCGAGGTTGATGCTTCCGTCCTCTCCCGATTCGATGGTCAGGCTGCGCAGCGCGAGATCGAATTGGTTCGTGTCGTGGATCGTGACGTCCTTGTCGGTGATGGCCCCGTCATTAGCGACGTCGACGATCCCGTCCCCGTTCGAGTCGGCCATCCGGTCGTAGACGTGGTCTGGGATGTTCGGGTCGAGATCCGGGACGGGATCCTCTAGCCGGCGTCCCGTCTCGGCTGCGTCGAAGGCGTCATCCGAGATGCCGGCGCGAAGGATGAGGTGTGTCTCCTCCAGTCGCTCGGCCACTGATGCGCTCACGCCGACATCTTGCAGGGACTGGAGTTCGATGGCTGTGATCTCGAGGTTGCGCAGGAACTGGAAGTTGTGCGGGAGTCGCGTCGCGTCGTCGATCGCGTCCCCCTGACGGATCGCGAAGCGGCCGCCGTCCTGCAGATCGAAGCGGACCCGCTCGTCGCCCACGTCCACGTAGCCGTCGGGGGCTTCGAGCAAGATCTCGGCAGCCGTCAAGAGCACCGCTTCGGCCGCCGAGTCGCCCCCGATCAGGACGAGGTTCGGGTCCGTGGCGGTTCCACAGACCGTCTGACAAGTGCCCATCGGACCGCTCGCGCCCACGTCGGCACGCAGGGTGAGGGTGGCGGGGGCGCTCTGCGACCCGGCGAACAACTCGACGTTCCGGGCGATTAGCACCTCACTCGGATCGTTGATCTCGATATCGCCGAAGACGGTCGCCAGCGTGTAGGAGTCGAGAGGGGTCGAGAGAAACTGGCTCGGCACCGGAAGGGTCGACAGCGCCTCACCCTCCGCCGTGCTCAGACCGTTGCGAAGATCGCCGCTCTGGAGGATTCCGAAGTGCTGGACGTCGAAGAGCGGGGTGTTGGTTCGAGCGTCTACCTCGGCGTTCGGATTCACCCCGGGGTTCAGGCCCGCGGTCAGGGTGACGGTTTCGGCTGTCAGCATGACGCCGCTGCCAAAGGAGAGAGAGCCTGCTCCCAGCAGGCCCGAACCGAGGGCGATCGTGTCGTCGGCGACGACCTGTGCGCCCTCGTCCCCGGTCTCGACGCTGCCGACCTCGAAGTCCCCGCCCATCTGGGCGGTGAGTGACTTCACTCTCAACACGCCGCCTTCATTGACGAGGTCGAGGTCGAAGTCGATGTACTCGTCCTCCAGCGAATCGACGCGCAGGATCAGGTTCGTTTCGGACAGGAACGAGTTGTGGATCTCGATGGAGCCCAGCCGGCTCGTGAGCGAGTAGGTGCCCGGCTGGAACTCGAGCGGCAGCATGTCGCTCAAGTCCGGAAGTGCGAAGCCACTGCGGAGATTGAAATCGCCCTCCTGCTGCAGCGCGAGGCTGCTGGCGCTGATCGCGATTCCGTCCTCGTCTCGAGGCATCTGGATGTTCGAGACCTCCGGCGTCAGGAAGTCGATGCCCGACTCGAAGCCGCGGATCGAATTCACGCGCGAGGCGTCGATGACGGCGTCTGAAATCGGGTTGCCGTCGTGGTCGCTTTGCGGCTCGAATGCCGCGAGCAGGGAGACGCTCGTTCCCCAGAGGTCGTCGCGCACGTCGAGCACCAGATCGAAGCCGTCGTTGCGCTCCAGCGAGATTCCCGGCCCAGCGAGGATCACACGCGTGAGGGGTTGCACGGGGAAGCTCCAGCCCCGGAAGTCCTCCCCGGGCAGCACCTGGGGAGCGCCCTGCAGCAGGCCGACGCCGACAGCGTTCGACTGCAGAACGAACAGTTCGCTCGGCCCCAGGCCGTCCGGGAAGTTCTCCTCGGTGGGCAGGATGCTGTTCGTGATCAAGCCGTCCTGCTCGAAGACCAGGCGCTCGGGGGACGTGGCTGGATCGCTTTGGAAGATGGGTCTTCCCGTCGTCACGTTGATGCTCGAGCCGATCAGGTGGATGCGGTCGGCTTCGACCTGGACCTGGATTGCGGTGTTCTCCTCGGAGATGGACTCGAACCCGAGAACTCCGCTGCCCGAGCGGAGCGTGAGAATGCTCTTGCCGCCTCCAGCCGGGGCGATTTCGAACGCGTCCAGCAGCTCCTGGGTTACCTGGAAGCCGGCGAAGCCGCCGAAGTCGGCACGCTCGACGACGATCGGAGCGGGAGTCTCCCCGGCTTCGATCTCGATGGTCTCGAGGGCGGTGAGGGTGAGGGCCGTGCCCGTGACCTGGGTGGCGTCGGCGATCGTGATCGAGCCCCCTTCCGAGAGCAGCGAGTAATCGAGGCCGGCGACTCCACCGCTGAACTGGCTCTGCTCGGGGATGTTGTCGTCGCTGATGTCGGCGTCCTGTCGGAGTTCGAACGACTCGCCCGCGTCGAAGCTTGCGCCGGTCGGATCGACGATCGACTCGGAGCCACTGCTCAAGGGGTCGCCGGCCTGGAGTACGATGTGATCGGCGACCAGCGTCGCGCCTGTCTCGAAGAAGAGGCTGCCCGTGCCGTCCCGCCCGGCCTGGATCTGGACGATGCCGTCGTCCTCGGCGTCTAGCGTGTTGTCGATGGGACGGAGGTTGGCGGCCAGCGTGGTATCGACGGTGAAGTCACCACCGATCAGTACCGCGACGTTGCGCGGGTTGATCTCGTCCGTCAGGTCGATCGAATCTGGCGCCGAAAGGACCAACTCGGCGTCCCCGAATTTCGCGGGAATCATCCCGAGTTCGATGTCGGCCTCTTCAGTGCCTTGGAAGCCGTCCGAGGTGGTGAGCGCCAAGAACAGGCCCGAGACACCGTTGGCGAACTGGCCGGCGTCTGGAATGTGGGCCTCCCGGATCGCCGCGTCCTGGGTGAATGTGAAGCTCTCGGGAGAGCCCTCCTGGCCACCGCTCTGGAAGCGCACCGTGGGGTCGATCACGACCTCGGCGTCTACGTGGGTGCCACTCGTCGCGGTGCCGTCGCCGGCCGTCAACCGGAGTGTCGTGGCGCTCAGGACGGTGTCGGTCGCCGCGCCACCGATGATGAGATCGCCCTCGCCGCGGGTGGCCGCAGAGATCACCAGGGTCTCCGCGTGGATGTCGCCCTCGATCTCGACCGTGTCGCTGTGAAACACCTGAGCTGCGCCGAGGTTCGGGTCCCCGTCGGCGGGAAGCGTCGCCGGAAGGAAGACATCGATCACCGCACCCTCGGCCAGGCTGAAGAGCTCACCGTTGCTGAAGAAGGTGCCGCCCCCGGTCGTGATGCGCGAAGCAGCGGCGACCGTGACGTTTCCGAACTCGTCCGCAGCGTCCGGGGGACCGTCGATCAGACCTGCATCGGCCAGGTCGATGGCGAAGAAGCTGACACGGCCACCCGGGTCGTCGGACGAGGGATTGGGGCTGCGTGTGTCGAGGACGGCGTTGAGGCTGATGTTCGTGCCACTGGCCAGGATGTCGCCGCCCTGCGTGATGATGTCGGCGTCGATGATTACGTCGCCGAAGCGCTCCTGCTCCGAGGGCTCGGGTTGACCCTGCAGTCCGAAGAGCACCGGGTTGTCGTTTGCCTGCATCGTGACGGAGAGTTCGAGATCTTCGTCGAGGCTCGCGATTCGTTGCTGCAGATGGATGTCATCGGTCGCGACCAGTTGCAGCTCGCTCACGGTATTCGGCTGGACAGCCGCGCCGGCGGGAATCACCACCTCATGGCGTACCTGGATGGTCCCGAGATCCTCTCCCGGCTCGCTGATGTTCAAGGATTGGGTGGAGACCACGATGGTGCCGCCGCGCTGCAGCGTGCTCACCAGGGTATCGGCGGAGACGAGAGACTCACCGGGGAGAGCCGGCGGCGGCTCTTGGGGCTGGAAGCGGATGGTGCCGCTGGTGTCGTCCACCTCGAGCAGTTCGATGACGTCGTCGGGCCCGGCAGCCAGGAGCGCCGCGTCGAGCTCCATTTGACTCACGATCGCGATGTTGACCGGATCGAGGAGCCAGGTTCCCGGCTGGCCGCGCACCGCGCCCACCCGGATGTCGGCGGCGACGTCGATGCGCCCCCAGCTGGAGGTCTCGATGAAGCCGCCGTCGCCGCCGAAGGGCCCGCCCTCTGCCGAGAGCAGCCCCTGAACCCGGGCCATCTCGTCGGACCAGATGACGATCTGCCCGCCGTCGCCGTGGTGGAGAGCGTCGGCGTGGATCTCCACGTCGTCGCCCACGAAGGCCCCGCGGGCCGTGGCAAGCGTGCCGGCTCCCGCGGCTTCGCCGCCGATCCAGATCTCGCCACCGCCGGTGGTGCCGGACGCGTCGAGGGCGGCATCTTCGACGATCACCCAGTCACCGGTCACCTCGATGTGGCCGCCGGGCTGCCCGGGGTTTTCATTCCTTGCGTCGAGGCTGCCCGAAATCTCGATGATGCTCTCGGCGCCGGCCTCGAAGGCGATCTGGCTGGCGTGGATCTCGCCGGTGTTGCGAATCGCCAACCCGAGGAAGTCTCCCGCGGCGAGTCGCGCCCGCCCGCCCGCGGTATCGATCGTGCCGCTGTTCTCGACGTTCGGGTTCATGTCGAGGTCCGGCAGGTGGACCTGGATGTGGGTGTCGTGGCGGAAGACGAAGACGCTGTCGCCGCTGGCCATGACGAGATCACCGCCTCGCGTGACGATCTGCCCGTGGTTCGCAACGCGGCGACCGATCAGCGCGACATCGCCGCCGTCCGTGAGGATCCGGCCGTCGTTTCGAACCTCTCCGCGGAGGTTCGTGAAGTGCTGCATGCCCAGCACGAAGGACTGGTCCGAGAGCTCGCCCGCTGCGGCGACGAGGCCGGCCACTTCGACGATCGCCGAGCCGCCGAAGTAGACGCCGGCCGGGTTCAGGATCCAGATCGCGCCGTTCGACGAGAGACTGCCGTCGATCGTCGTATAGCTCGCGTCGGAGACGTCGTTGATCAGCACGGAGCCCGCGTCGGGCTGCTGGGCGTGCACCGACTCGTCGCTGGCGATGTCGAAGCCGTTCCACCCGATCCGAGTTCGGCGACTGCCCGTCTCGATCAGGGTGTGGGTGCCTTCCCGGGTGATCGTCGCGCTGCCGTCCAGGACTTCGCCGCCGGTCGGCTCTCCGAGCGCGGAGTTCGCCGTGAGGCCGAGTCCCGTCAGCAGGCAGACGCCGGCAAGCCAGCGACCGGTCACGTGTCCCAGGCGCGCGTAGCGAGGTCGATTGTTCGACAGGGCCATGTCAGTACATAACCGTAAATAGAAGGTGGAACGCATCGTCCCCGGCGTCCACCGGATTGACAGTCGACTTCGTATCGCGGAGCGCGGTTCCCCAATCGAAGCGCGCCCGCAAGTTGTTGCGGAAGACCAGTTCGGCGCCCACGCCGGTGCCCAGCAGGAACTCACTGCGCTCGTTCGAACTCGGACGCTTGTTGCTGTGCGTGTAACCGGTATCTACGAAGGCGCGGATGATGAAATCCCAATCCGCTCGGCCGTACACCTGCTGGGGCGATACTCGGAAATCGCCCAGCAGCGGCAGGCGCATGGGCTCCCGGTCGACGGGGAGGGCGTGAGGGAGGTGGAAGCGGTATTCGAACGAGCCGATGATCACGTCGTCGCCGGCGGCGGCCGACTGCTCGTAGCCGCGTACGCTGTAGAGCCCGCCGATCACTTGCTCGGCCTGGGGGATGACCCGGTGGCCGAAGGCATATTGCCCGCGCGCGCCGATCGCGACTTCGTGGGCCAGAGTCGAGCTCAGCTCGGTGGACGGGTCCTTCCAGGACTTCCGGTTGAAGAGCGGCTCCAGGTAGTGGGTGAGTCCCACCTGGGCGTGCAGGATGTACCAGAGGTCGTCCGGGTTGGCGCGGCCCAACGCCTCGATTCCCGTGGCCGGGTCGTCGCCATCTTCGAGGGAGGACGAGCCCGCGGACGCGACATTGCTCTCGAACGTGACGGTTGTGAAGAACGACGAAACCGGGTTGACCCGCTCCGCCTCGAGGCCGATGTGGGGCAGGAAGAAGAAGCGGGACGCGCTAACCACCGCCGCCTTGTTGTCCACACCCACGTCCCGGATGTCGGCACCGATGAAGGCGTCGATGAAGAACGCACGGTACTGGAACACGTTGTAGATGAGTCGTGCGCCGAGGTTCCAGTCCTTGCCTTCGACGTTCTCCTTGCCGATCCCGGCCGCCGACAGGTCGATCTCGGTCTTGTAGTCGAGGTAATGCCCCCAAACGCGCCAGCGCAGGTCGTTGTTGCCGAACCAGGGCCACTCGGAGCGGTCCCACCAGGAGAGCCAACTCGGGCCGTCCGTGGGCGTGCTCCACCACCACGGCCGCTCGGAGTCGAACCAGGGCGCCTCGTAGGAGAAGTTCGCGCCGTTCGACTGGTTCAGGCCCGAACGGAAGTATTTCAATGCCAGGATGTCGTCCCGGCCCGTCAGCTGGAGGTTTGTGAATCCGAAGGTCTGTTGCCACTCGCCGCCCGCCTGCGTGCCGGTGTTCGACACCTGGGCGTGCACGTACCACGGCTTCGACTCGGCTACCAGGTAGTCGAGCGAGACGCCCGTACCGTCTCCGGCGGGTGCCAGCGCGGCATCGACCCGGCGGCCGGGGTGCCGGTTCAGGCGAAACAGGTAGTCGTCGAGGATGCGGCCGTTTACCAGGTCCGTGGTTTCGTCGCTATCTGCGCCCGTCGGCTGGATGGGCGATAGACTTCGAATACGCTCGTGGGCCGCGTTGTCGATGCGCCACTCGGTTTCGATGCGATTGCCGCTGGCGACCGTGCGGAGCACGCGCACCCGGGCGGTCGAAACCACGAGGCCCATCTCGGTATCGCCTTCGGCGCGCAGGTCGCGTTCGTTCCGGATGTCAATGTCGTCTGGATCCGGCTCGACGTAGACACCGAGGAGTCCGCGCTGCTGCAGCGCAGCCAGCAGGGAGGAAGCGACTCTGCCGATGGCGCCGGCGTGATAGGCACGGGGTTCGCCCGTCCTACCGACTCGCACCCGTGTCTCCCTGATACCCGGCCTCGGGGCGACCAGCCCGCTCGGGATTACGCCCAGCCGTACCTTCAGCGGCAGGATCGTGTCCAGGGGAGGATGGTCCGGATGGGGGTGCTGGTAACGAACCGTGAAGCGGCTCACGAGGAATGTGGCGCCCGGCTCGGGGCGCTTGGCGGCTCCGTCGGCCTGGGCGAAGGCCGGAGCGGCGAGCGTGATCCCGGAGAGAAGCAGGCATCCGGACGCGAGCGAAACGGCGAGGCGGCTCTGGCGGGCCTGCCCGAAGAGCGGCAGCAGTCCTCTCATGGCAGCGCTCTTGCGGGCAGGATCGACGCTCTCATTCTGGGGGCTTCGGGAGGGCGCACAGCCTAACCCGCATTGCCCCAGCTGGCCCATGCCGAGGGACTCGGCCGAGCTACCGGCCCCCCTTGTGGGCGCACTGGCCACCTCACCCAGACCCGGATCGGAGCCGCCATCGGCCTCTTCGCCGTGGCCATGAGGAGCGGGAGGCCGTGGCTCGAAACGGCATTCGCAAGCCGTGGGCGCGCTCTCGAATCCGAGTGAGCGGCTCGCATCCGGGCGGGCGCTAGCCTTCGTAACGGGAGGCGGCTGCTCGCAGTTCCTGCAAGACCTCTGCGCGAAGCTCGAGGGGCTCGAGCACCTCGGCTCCGTCGCCGAATGACAGCACCCAACTGCGCAGCTCCGCTGTTCCGCCCACCTCCATGGTCAACAGGGTGCACCCATCGGGTAGTGATTCGAGCTTCTGACTCGGATGCCAGGTGTGTTCTTCCGCGTACGTCGACCAGCGCGGCTCGAAGCGGATGCGCACCCGCGTCGCGGGCTCGGCGATTACCCCGAAGGAAGACGCGGTGTAAGCGTCGAAGTCGAAGTCGTCCGCCGGCTCGAACTTCGCGTCGGTCGCCTCGATCTGTTGGATGCGGTCGATCGCGAAGGTGCGGATCTCTCGGCTCTGGTGATCGTGTCCGATGACGTAGAGCCCACCTGCCCGGTACCAGACCCGGTAGGGGTCAAGTTCGCGCTCGCTCTCCGTGCGGGTGCGCCCTGTGCGGTACCGCATCCGGACGGTTTTCCGACCGAGCACCGCGTCGCTCAGCACCTGGACCGTCTCTTTCGACTCGATGTAGCGCTTGTGCGGCCCGGGTAGCACTCGGAACGATTCACCGAGGCGCTCCAGGTAGGCGGTCAGCTCCGGCCCGAGGCTCGCACGGATCTTCGCGAGGGCGGACTGGATCGAGTCGTGGAAGAGCGTGCCCTCGAGACCGCGGAGGAGATCCTCGCCGAAGGCCAGGGCCAGCACCTCGTCGGCCGTGAATGGAACGTCGCTCAGCTTGAAGCTGTCGATAAAGCGGTAGTAGACATGGCCGTCCCGCTTCTCGGAAACCACGGGAAAGCCCGCGTACATCAGGGCGTCGAGGTCGCGGTAGACGGTGCGCCGCACGCACTCGAGTTCCTCGGCCAGCTGGTCGAGCCCCATCCCGACCCGGCTCCGGGCCAGGTGTTGAACGAGCTGCCACTGCCTCGCAAGCTGATCCCCACGCACGCGGGGAGCTTAGTCGAAGAACGCCCTGGTGCTTTTGTCTCGAAGTCCGCGGCCCGCGCGCGAGCTAATCCGAGAAGAAAGCCACCAGCTCTTCCTCGCGGGCCAATGCATCGGCGTGGCCGAGATCGGTGAGGGGCTTGGTGAAGTTCTCGTCGAAGAGCAGGTAGGAGAGCAGGTCGGCCTCCTGGGAGCCGGTGTTGGAGCTGAAGGCCTTCATGAAGAGGCGGTGGAAGGTGGAGAGCTGGAGGTCGCCTTGTTGGCCACTCACGAGAGCGCCGGCCAGCAGGCCGAGGTCGGTGGAGGGCCGGATCGTCAGGTCGGAGATCCTCTGCACGGCGCGCGTCTCGCGCCGGGATGCTGCGGTATTCAGCCGATCGAGGAAGTCGGGGCCGAACGCTTCCTCGCCGTTGTCGATGATCTCGTTGATGAAGTGCAGGCGCGCGAGGTCGGCGTCGAGGGGCGAGAGCATCAGGGCGTTGAGCACCTTCCCGAACAGGAACATGGGGTTGCCGAACCCGGCCGCGCGCTGCTGGGCAAGCGCCTCGTTCACGGTGGGGCGGACCCCGTGACTCAGGCCGATGACGAGGATGCGGTTGGCCCCCATCCGCACGACGGGCGCGAGGGGCGTGTTGAGCCGTAGGCCTCCATCTGCGTAGTAGCGCGAGCCGACCCTCACGGCGGGGAACAGGAGAGGGATGGCTGCAGAGGCGAGAGCGTGGACGGGCATCAGCCGGATCGGCTGCATGCGGATGTTCGCATCGCTGGTCCAATTCGGCAGCGTGTCCTCAGCCTGTTCGACGAAGACAACGGCCCGCCCGGTGGCGATCTGGGTTGCCGCCACGCAGACACTCTCGACCAATCCATCTCTCAGGTTGCGGCGAATGTTCTGCCACGGAATCGCGTCGAGGACGAGGCGCTCGAGGGGCTCGGTGTCGAGCAAGCCGAACAGTCGATCCGGCCGTTGTCCAGCCCTGAGCTGGCTCGCCAGTCGCCGGACGCTCAGGAGCTTCCGCGGCAGGCTGATTAGACTGCTCGCCGAGAAGCTGAAGACCTCATCGACCTTCAGATCACTCCAGATATCGACCAGCCGCTGCCCGCGCCCCGGAGCGCCCTCTGCCGTTCCCGCGAGGTAGCAGGCGTGGATGGCTCCGACCGATGTACCGCAGACGATGTCGAAGCTCGGATCGAGACCGGTTCGCTCGGGAAAGTCGTCGAGCAGGAAGCGGAGCACGCCCGCCTCGTAGGCGCCTCGTGCACCGCCGCCGGAGAGGACGATCGCCCGCTTCGGCTTGCCAGGAGTCACCAACGCCCGCCTACCGGTTGACCCGCTCGACGTACTCGCGCGTTCGCGTGTCGATTCGGATCCTGTCGCCTTCCTTGATGAAGAGCGGCACCTGAACGGTTGCTCCAGTGGCGATGGTTGCTGGCTTCGAAGCGCCGGAACTGGTGTCGCCCTTGAGGCCCGGGTCTGACTTCGTCACCTCGACCTCGACGAATGCGGGCATCTCGATGTTCACTGGGTTGCCCTTCCAGAAGAGGACATCGACCTCGGCGTTCTCGGCGAGGAAGCTCAGCGAGTCCCCGATCACGTCGGTCGGAATCGGCGTCTGGTCGAAGGTAGTGGTGTCCATGAAGACCAGAGCGTCGCCATCGGCGTAGAGGTACTGCATCCGGTTCTCGCGGATGTCGGGTTCCTCGCACTTTTCTCCCGAGCGGAAGGTCTTCTCGATCACCTTGCCGTTCAAGAGGTTCTTGACCTTCGTCCGTACGAAGGCGCCGCCCTTGCCGGGCTTCACGTGCTGGAAGTAAGTGATGACGAAGGGATTGCCGTCGAGCTCGATCTTGAGCCCATTCCGGAACTGCGATGTATCGACTGCCATTTTCTCTTTCTCTTTCAGGGTCTTCGGGGATCTTCCGGCGGGGGATCATAGCCGAGTAAGCGGTCTCCGCGAGGTCGTTTAGTGCATCGGCCGCTGCGGCCTGGACGTTGAGCGGCCCATCGGGGTCACCGAAGGTGGGTGCGGTCGCTGCGCTCGGGTCCGCCGGTCTTCGAAGAGCTAGCCAGCCGCGATTCGGACCACGATGCGGCCCATCACGTCACCCGAAGCGAGCTTCCCGAGCGCCTGCGGGATCGCGTCGGAGTTGGGGTCGTCGACAAGTAGGGGATCGCCGTGCGCAGGAGAGTCGGGGCGAGGGAAGATACGGTTCTGGTAGAATGATCTCTACATGATCGAGACCAAGAAGACCTTCTGCCGCTTCTGTCACGTGTTCTGCGGCATGGAGGTGGACGTCGAGCAGGGGCGGGTGGTGGCGGTCCGTGGGGACCGCGACAACGAGGTCACCCGTGGCTACACGTGCCAGAAGGGCCGGGCCGAGGTCGAGCGCGTTTATCACGAGGACCGCCTGCTGGCTCCGGAGCGGCGGGACGAAGGCGGCTGGACCCAGCTCACGAAGACCCGCGCCCTCGACGAGGTCTCCGAGCGCCTCGGCGACATCGTCGCGCGTCACGGACCCGACTCGGTGGCGGTCTACACCGGATGTGGGGGCCACCGCACTTCGGCGGGGGGCCCCTGGTTCGTGCGGCGATGGCTGGAGGCCCTGGGCTCGACGAAGATGTACACGTCGTTCACGATCGACTCGCCGAGCCTGGTGGTCGCGGGCAATCGCTTCTTCGGCGGGCCGGTCCCGGTGAACCTTCTCGACGTCGACCGGGCCGAGTGCGTGATGTGGGTCGGAACCAATCCGGTCGCCTCGCACCAGCTCAACATGCCTCAGTCGAGTCCCAGCGCGCGCATGAACGCAGCCCGCAAGCGCGGCATGAAGATGATCGTGGTGGACCCGCGGCGCTCGGACGTGGCGAGGCAGGCCGACATCCACCTGCAGGTCAAGCCCGGCGAGGACGCGACGCTGCTGGCCGCCATGCTGAAGGTCATCCTCGACCGCGGACTTCAGGACGACGAGTACTGCGAGAAGTACGTGAGCGGCATCCCGGAACTCCACGAGGCGGTCAAACCCTTCGATCTCGAGTACGCGGAGAAGCGCAGCGGCGTTCTCGGGAGCCTGATCGAAGAAGCGGCAGTGATGTTCGCGACGGCCCGGACCGGCGGTGCCAACAGCGGCACCGGCCTCCACATGGCGGGTCACCACAACCTAACGACCCAACTGGTGATGACGCTCAACGGCCTCTGCGGTCGCTACGACCGGCCCGGGGGCATGAATCGCACCGAGGGCGCGCTGGGCCGCAGCTTCGACTCGAGCATGCAGGCCGTGCCGCTCGCTTCACCCCCCAAGTCGCGCATCCGCGGCATCTCGGCGCTGAACGGTCTCTTCGGCAACTACTTCGAGATGCCGACCAACACCCTGGCGGACGAGATCCTGACGCCGGGCCCGGGGCAGATCCGCGCGCTCATCGTGAACGGCGGCAACCCGGCCTTGGTGCTCAGCGAGGAGGCCTCCGTGCAGAAGGCCCTGGAAGACCTCGAGCTGCTCGTCTGTCTCGATCTCTTCCGCTCGGCGACCGCCGAGTCGGCCGATTACGTCTTCGGGGTGCGTCATCCCTTCGAGCGGGCCGATGTCGCGAAGCTCAACGACGCCAGTTACCCCTTCCCCTTCGGCCACTACACGGCGCCGATGATCGGCGGCCCCGAGGAGACGATCGAGGAGTGGGAGGTTTTCTGGGAGCTCGCGATGCGTCTCGGCATCCCGCTGCGGGTGGGCAAACTCACCATTGATGCCAAGCCCACTACGGATGAGCTCCTCGACGAGATGTACAAGCACGCGCGGCTTCCCGTCTCGGAGATGCGCAAACATCCGAGTGGGATCGCGTTCGAGGGTCGCACGACCACGGCCGGTGGCGTCATCCCGAACATGATCGGTCATCCCGACAAGCGAATGGCGGCGGGCCATCCGGCGGTGATCGCCGAGTTGCGCGAGGTCCTGGCCGAGCCCGTGATCACGGGTGGCGGCTACGCGCCGGACGAGGAGTTCGGCTTCCGCATGATCACGTACCGGATGAAGGAGGTGTACTGCACGCAGGGGCAGAACCTGCCTTCGCTGCGTGCGAAGCGCCGCTACAACCCGGTCCTGATGCACCCCGAGTCGATGCAGGCGCTAGATCTCGAGGACGGTGATGCGGTCTGGGTCGAGAACGATTACGGCCGGGTCGAGGGATTCGCGGAGGCGAGCCAGGACGTGGGTCCGCGCACCATCGCCTTCGCTTTCGGCTGGGGAAACCCCAAGGACCCGCGGCCGGCGAGCGAGAAGGGCAGCAACGTCCAGCGGCTGATTCCGGACGACTGGCGCTACGACAGCGTCACCGGCCTCGCCCTGCAGAGCGCAGTGCCGGTGAACGTGCGGCCGCAGTAACCTCGCGGGCGCAAACAGAGAGCGCGCGTCGGGCGCACCGCGGTGGACTCTTCTGGCCTGGTTCCGGACTCGAGTTCAACCCTTGGCTTCGTTCACCGCCGCCGTGAGGGCCGGAACCACTTCGAACAGGTCACCCACCACGCCGAGATTCGCCACCTCGAAGATCGGGGCATCCGCGTCCTTGTTGATCGCGATGATGTAGTTCGAGTTCTTCATGCCCACCAGGTGCTGGATTGCACCCGAGATGCCGCAGGCGATGTAGAGCTTCGGCGTCACCACCTGCCCCGAGGAGCCCACCTGGTGGGCGTGGGGCAACCAGCCGGCGTCCACCACTGGGCGCGAGGCGCCCATGGCGCCGCCGAGCGCGTCAGCGAGGGGTTGGATCACCTCGGGGAACTTCTCCGGGTCGCCTACGCCGCGGCCACCGGAGACCACCACCTCGGCCTTGGTGAGGTCGATACCTGTCGCCGCGGCCTGCTTGACCTCCTTGAACTTTGCGCGCACGCCCGAGAGGTCTACCGACAGGGGCGTGGTCGAGCCGGCGTCTCCGCTCGAGGCGGGATCGTTTGCGCCGGGCTGGACGCTGAGCACCGCCGTGCCTTCGCTACAGGTCAGCTGGGCGTTGAGCTTGCCGTTGAAGATCCGGCGAAATACCACGAGCTTGCCGTCCTGCATCTCCGCGTTGAAGCAGTCGCTCACGAAGGCGGCGTCGAGCCCGGCCGCGATGCGAGGTGCAACGTCCCAGCCGCACGGCGTGTTCGAGATCAGGACGATGTCGGCCCCGGATGCCTCGACGGCCGCGCGGATTGCCTTGTTCCAGCAGTCGACGTTGTAGTCGGAGAAGGCCGCGTCGTCCGCCACGAATGTCTCGCCACCACCCTTGCCGGCGAACTCGCTCGCGATGTCGCCGACGCCGCTGCCGATCACCAGACTCTTGACGGTGCCGCCCAGGTTCTGGGCCAACGTCAGCAGCTCGTAGCTGCACTCACGGATCTGTCCCTTTTCGATCTCCGTTACGACGAGGATGTTGCTCATCGAGATTCTCCCTCTTGAGGTATGAGCCGACCCTCCTAGAGGAGGCCGAGCTCCTTGATCTTTCCGAGAAGCCCTGCAGCGACCTCGGCGGTGCTGCCGGTGAGGATCTCCGCCGTGGCGCTCTTCGGGGGCGGGTAGATCTTGTCGATCTGGACCTTGGCGGCGGCTTCGCCAATCGAGCCGGAGACGCCCAGGTCGCCGCCGGTCTTCACGTCGAGCGGCTTCTTCTTGGCCTGCATGATCCCCTTGAGGGATGCGTAGCGGACCTGATTCGCGCCGGTCTGGATCGCGATCACGCACGGCGTCGGCAGCTCGACAACCTCGAGGGCGCCGCCTTCGAGTTCGCGATCTGCGGTGACCGAGTCGGCGGTGATCTCGGTGTGCACGACGCCCGTAGCGGACGACATGTCGGTCAGTTCCGCGAGCATCGGCGGGACGGCCGACGAGTTGCCGTCATCCGTCATCAGCCCGGTGAAGATGATGTCAGGGCTTTCGTCCTTGGCGATCGCCGCGAGGATCTTCGCGACGCCCAGCGTGTCAGAGGTCTCTGCGTCGGGGTCGTTGACGTGGATCGCGCGGTCGGCGCCCATGCCGAGAGCGGTGCGGAGTGCCTGGGTCACTCGGTCGGGGCCGATGGAGACCGCGACCACCTCGGTGTCACCGTCCGCATCCTTGAGGCGCAGTGCCTCTTCGAGCGCGTAGGTGTCGTAGCTGTTGATCTCGAACTTGATGTTGTCTTCCTGAATCCATCTGCCGTCAGCACGGACATCGAGCTTCGTGTCCTGATGCGGCACCTGCTTCAGGCACACCATGACCTTCATGGGGGGAGCCTCCGGGGGTGGGTGGGAAGTGCGGTCTGCTGTCATCCAGCCCGCGCGATGCTCTCACCGCGCCTGAGTAACGAGGCCCTTCCTGCTGCCGATCCTGCTCGGCAGCGAGGAGTGGCTGTCAGGAGCGCTCTGCCAATCCTTCGGCGCGGGTCGAGATATGAAGGAGGACCCCGCGCGGGGCCTCCCGAAAAGGCGGGAAGACCCTACAAGAGGGGTCACTCGATTTCAACGCGAGTCCGGGCGTCTCGAGACCGTCCGACGAGGCGGATCCCGGTCGAGGATCGCTGCCCAGCGAGTCCCTTGGCGATCCGCCTCAACCCCACCTAAGTCTGCGTGGAGCATGAAATAAATCGCTGATCGTCTCGGCTGGGTGTTGGCCCCGCGCGGGTCAGCGGTCGCCGGATCGAGGAAATCGTTGCGGCGGACGCGACCTAGGCGCCCATGAAGCTCAGAAACATCTCCAGGGACGTAACCCTCAGGAAGGGATTCGTGCGCTTCTGCTCTCCCATCGTGGACTGGCCTTCGGTCGAGTACAGGTGGCCTGGGAAGAGCAGGGTCTCGTCGGGAAGCTGCTTGAGCTTTCCGTTGAGGCTCTCGTACATGGCCTCGGGATCGCTGCCGGGCAGATCCACCCGCCCGCAGCTACCCAGGAACAGGGTGTCGCCCGAGACGAGCTGGCCCGGCTGGCCCGTCTCCTCCACGAGGAAGCACTGGGAGCCCGGGGTGTGGCCGGGCGTGTGGATCAGACGCGTTCGAAGCGAGCCGACCTCCACGACGTCCCCGCCCTCGTGCTCGACGAGATCACTCTGGGAGACACCCGTCACCTGTTTCAGCCCTTCGGCCTCGTGCTTGTTCACGTGGATCTTGACGGGCTTGCGCTCCATCAGTCGATCGAGCCCCTGGATGCTCTGTCCGAACAGCGAGCCACCGACGTGGTCCTGGTGGTAGTGGGTGATGAGTGCACCGACCACCTCCATGTCGTCGGCCTCGGCCTGGTCGAGCAGTGCATCGACCTCCCAGGCGGGATCGACGATCAGCGCCTCGCGCGTGGCGTGGCTCCCGATCAGGTAGACGAAATTCGCCATCTGGCCTACCTGGAATTGCTTGAAGTAGAGGTCTGAGTCAGACACCGGTTCTCCTCAGAGACGAACCTGCAGGATGCCGCCTTCCAGGCGGGTGGGGTAGGACGAGACCGAGCAGGCCGGCTCGTCGATGCAGCGGCCGCTAGCGGCCTCGAACGCGTAGGCGTGCACAGGGCAGATGACGAGGTCCTCGTCGAGCATACCCGCAGCTAGGCTGCCTCCCGCGTGCGGACAGGTGTCGTCGATCGCGAACCAGCGATCTCCGGACCGGCCGACGCACAGACGAACCCCCGCAACGAGGTGCTCGCGGAGCTGCTCGTCTTCGAAGCCCTCGGTCGGGCCCAGGTCATGCCAGCTCGCCTCGCTCAAACCTCGCCGATCACCCTGCCAAGCCAGCTGTTGAGGACGTCGAAGGTCTCGTCGCGGACGTCCTGCTCCGTCCGGAGGGAGCGCTTGGTCACCTTGAAGTTCTGGTCCGCTTCCTCGATCACGTGCAACTGGGTCGATGCACCGACGCCGCGGATGGTTTCCCGCAGGGTATCGACATCGCAGCGACGATCGCGCGTCCCCTGGATGAAAAGCATCGGGGAGGTGATCCGGAACAGGCTCTCGGCCCGTACCTCCTCCTTGCGGTCCTGGGGGTGCAGTGGGAACCCCAGGAAGAAGAGCCCTGCGAGTCGCAGCCGGCCCCCGGCCAGCTTGGCGGCTACTGCCGCGCCTGCGCCCTTGCCCGCTAGGATCAGGTGGGCCGGGCCCTGGCTGGAGTCTCGTCCCAGGACAGACAACGCGGCGCTGAAGGTTTGCTCCATCGCCTCGACCGAACTCGTTCCGCTGCGCTTGCCCAGTTCGCCGAACGGGAAGTTGAAGCGCAGGGTCAGGAACTTCTGCTCGGTGAGGCGCTGGTGGAGGTCGACGATGACCGGGTCGTCCATGTTCCCGGCCGAGCCGTGGGCGATTGCAATCGCCACCCGTGAGCCGGTCGGCCACCACTCGGGGATCCCGAGCACAGCGGAGACTTCGTCGATCCCGGAAGCGGGCTCGGGAAGTCGGATCTTCAGCTCTTCGAAGCGAGGCGATTGCTCGACCATCGTCCCTCCGGGGGCTATATGGGGAACGGTCGGGGATTCGGCGGTACTTTACGACACTCGCCACAGATGGCTATGCGGATGACCCGTAAGTCTTCGGAGTAAAAGTGGAAAAAGTTCTAGTCACTGGGATCGCGGGCGGCCTGGGTCGTCTCGTTGTCGAGCGCCTCCGCAGACGGCACGAAGTGGTGGGCGTCGATGCGATCAGCGGGAGGCAGAGCCCCGGTGGGATCAAGACGTATCAGGTCGATCTGCGGAAACCGAGGTTCGAGGACATCGTGAGAACCGAGCGCCCGCAGGTCGTGGTCCACCTCGGCTTCATCCGGCACTTCCGCGGCAGCGAGAGCGAGCGGCATGGGGTGAACGTGGGGGGCACCCGGAGCCTGATCGATCACTGCGTGAAGCACGGTGCGGAGAGGCTCGTGGTGCTCTCGAGCGGCTACGTGTACGGGGCCTTCCCCGAGAATCCCTACCAGATCGACGAAGAGGCGCCTCTCTCGGCAAGCCGCAGCTACCCCGAGATTCGGGATCTCGTCGAGGTCGACGGCCTGGCCAGCGCGGCGATTTGGCGGCACCCGGACCTGGTCACGAGCGTGCTGCGGCCCGTGAACGTTCTCGGTCCCACGATCGAGTCGATGGTGCGCGCCTACCTCGCCCAGCCCCGGGTGCCGACGGTGCTGGGCTTCGATCCGATGATGCCCTTCATCCACGAGGCCGACCTGGCGATGGCAATCTCCCTGGCGGTCGATCATCGGCTGCGCGGTGTCTACAACGTGGTCGGGCCGGGTGAGGCACCGGTGCACACGGCGATCGAGGAGACGGGCGGCACGGCCTGGCCGATTCCGGATCCTCCCGCCCGCTGGCTCTTCGAGTGGCTGTTCCGCATCGGCATACTCCCGTACCCGGCGGGCCTGCTGGACTTCCTGAAATTCCCGGTCTCGTTGGCCGGCGAGCGATTCGTAAGGGCGACCGGGTTCCGATGCCAGTACGGTCTGCCCGAGATCTTCGAAAGCGTGAGGCGCTGAAGGTGACAACTGACCGGACGGAAGCAGTCCGCCGCAAGCCGAAGAGCGGCCCGGCTCGGGCGCGCACGCCGCGCGCGTCCGCCCAAACTCGCGAAGGCGGGGCCCATTCCGGGCAACCGCGGAGCCAGCTGCCGAGCGGCCTCTGGGCAACCCTGGTCGACCTGGTGGATGCCTTCCAGCCCACGGCGTTCCGCCGTCTTGGCGAGGAGGTCGACGCCTCGATCGAGCACATCCCGACGGAACTAAACGAGTACGGCTACGACCGCTACGGCTTCCATCCCGATGCGTTCCGGCGCCTGTCGCTCCCCGGCGCGCTCTTCTACCGCCACTACTTCCGGGTGGAGACCCACGACATCGACCGGGTGCCGGCCGGCCGGGTGTTGCTCGTCTGCAACCACGCCGGGCAACTTCCCTTCGACGCCATGATGCTCGCCACGGCCATGTTGCTCGAAGCGAAGCCGCCGCGGAGGGTGCGTCCGATGGCAGAGTACTGGGTCTCGCGGCTGCCGTTCGTCAGCACCCTGGCGGCTCGGATGGGCTCGATGGTCGGTACCCGCGAGAACTGCCTGAAGATGCTCGAGGCGGGTGAGTGCGTGATGGTGTTCCCCGAAGGCGTTCGGGGGCTGAACAAGCTCTATTCGCAGCGCTACCAGCTACAGCGCTTCGGGCTCGGCTTCCTGCGACTCGCTCTCCAGACACAGACGCCGATCGTGCCGATCTCGCTCATCGGTTCTGAGGAGCAGCAGCCCGGTCTCGCGAATCTCGAGTCGTTCGGGCGGCTGTTGGGGATGCCGGCGCTTCCCATCACGCCGACATTCCCACTGCTCGGTCCGCTCGGCTTGATGCCGCTGCCCGTCAAGTACCGCTTCTACTTCGGTGAACCGCTGCTCTTCGAGGGAGATCCGTCGGACGAGGAGGCGGCCATCCAGCGACACGCCGACGTCGTGCGCGAGTCCATGGAGGCGATGTTCGAGCGCGGGCTGCGCGAGCGTGAGGGCGTATTCCGTTGACACGTCGTCGCGACTCGTGGTTGTGGCTCTCGCTGACGGCTTCGCTGCTGGCATGCGTCCAGGCCGGTGGAGGCGATGGCGGGTGGAACGCGATCCCGTCCTTGCCGGACACGAGCCCGGCACGCCCGCCCGCGCGGGTCGTGCTGATCTCGGTGGCGGGGCTGCAGCCGGTCCACTACGGCGTGCGAGAGGGCACGCTCTCCCAGCGGGCCGTCCCGATGCCGCGCCTCGCGCAGCTCGCCCAGCGGGGGGCCTACGCGGAGGCCCTCGATCCGGTCCTGCCGGCAGCGCCGTACCCGGTGCACGCGACCCTCGTCACAGGGCTGTGGCCCGACCGACACCGCGTGCTGGGGGACGAGATCCTCGGTCCGCAGGGAGTGCAGATTCGCGGCATGGCGAGCGTGAGCCGGATGCGGGGGATTCCGCTGTGGCGGGCCGCCCAGGTCGCCGGCCATTCGGTGACGGCGCTCAACTGGCCCTCCACCCTGGGTGCCGACGTTGCATTGTTGCTCCCGGACATGGGCGTGCCTCGAAGCGACCCCGACCAGCTCTGGTTCGAGGATCTGCGCGACGAGGCGACGCCCTGGGTCGTCGAGCGGATCCGCCGTCTCGACGAGACCCTGCTCACGCTTCGCTGGCCGACCCCGGCAGTACGCGACTCGCTGGTGGAACGTCTCGCCTGCGAGATTGCGCGCCAACCGGCAACGCCTGCGCTGTGGCTCCTGACTTTCGAGCAGAGCGGCACGGCGCTCTCGCGCGACGGTCCGGGCAGCGACGGCGCTCGGGACAGTCTCGCCCGGGTGGACGCATCGATCGGTCGCCTGCTCGACTGCTTCGACGACGCGGGGATCCGGGACACTACCGCCTGGGTCGTGGTCGGCGACCGGAGCTTCTTCCCGCTGCACACCGTGGTGCATCCGAACGTCGCGCTCGAACGCGTCGGGCTCATCACTCCGTCATCCATGCGCAGCTACGGCATTGCGAGCTGGAAGGCGTACGTTCGCAGCTACGGTGGCGCCGCGGTCGTCTACGCCAAAGACGAAGCCGCCGCCCGTCTGGCCCGCCGGGCCCTCGAAGAGCAAGCGGGCCGCACGCAGGCCTTTCGCATCGCCTCGGCGGGCGAGCTCGAGCTGCTCCACGCGGATCCCGAGGCATGGTTCGGGCTGCAGGCAGCACCGGGTTACGGCATCGGGAGGTCCGCTCGGGGCCTGCTGATCGACGCCACCGAGTGGCGTGGACTCGGGGGATACCTTCCGACTCAGCCCGGGAGTGCCGTCGGCTTCGTTGCCTGGGGGGCGGGCGTGCGATCTGGGATTCGCGTGCCGAACATTTCGCAGGTCGACGTCGCGCCGACAGTGGCCGATCTGCTCGGCTTCGAGCTGGCGGGTACGGACGGAAGGCCCCTGGACGGAATCCTGGCTCGGTGAGTCCCGAACATCCGTTGATCATCGATCTCAATCCTCGGGAGCGTCGGGTCTACGATCGCTTGCGGGCTCAGATCGTCGAACCCGAGCCGGGGGAGCGCTCGAATGTCCGCGATCTGTTGCTCCTGCTCCCGGACTTGGCCGTCCTGCTCTTCCGGTTGATGCGCGATGATCGCGTACCCGTCGGGTCGAAGGCGATCGCGGTTCTCGGCGGGGCCTACCTGATCTCGCCCATCGATCTCCTTCCGGCGATGCTGGTGGGTCCGATCGGGCTCGTCGACGACCTGATCGTTGTCGGCGCGGTGCTTTCCCGCATGCTCAACCGCGTGCACCCCGACGTCGTCCGGTCCCACTGGTCGGGACAGGGCGACGCCCTCGAGGCGATCCAGCGCGTCACCGCCTGGACCGAGCACGCGTTCGGCGACCGGGTTCGGAAGCTGACCGCCTGGCTGACCCGGACGGCCCGCTAGCGGACTCACACGACGGGCATCTGCCTCCCTCGCGTTCCGGGCTTCAATCGGTCGTTGACGTCGCGCAGCTCATCGCTTCTAGCTCTCGGGCTTCAGCTTCGTCTTCATGTTGGCGCGGCGATCCTTCGGAATGCGCCGGAGCCGACCCTCGGTGTCGACGGCGGCGTGCTCGGTGACCCCGCTGACGAGCACTTCGTCGCCTCGGGTGATCCGGTAGCCCATTCGCAGTGAGGCGCCGCGGAGCTTCTCGAGCCAGGTCTCTACCTCGATCCGCTCGTCGAAGTGGGCGCTCTTGTGGTAGTCGATCTCCACCCGGGTCGTGGCGAAGTGGAGATCCCGGTCCATGTAGGCCGTGTAGGGCTCGTCGTGCTCCTCGAGCCAGACGACGCGTGCCTCCTCGAAGTACCGCAGGAAGTTCGCGTGGTAGACGACGCCCATCGCGTCGGTCTCGTGGAAGGCGACGCGGCGCGTGATCTTGGATGCGTTCTTCAACAGGCTAGAAGTTGTCTTTGAGCGCGCGGCGGCGGCCGAGTTCGTCGGCGTCCGGGACGCGCATGAAGGGGTTCGTCTTCTTCTCGTCGCCGATCGTCGACGGGATGGTCATCTCGTCGGGCCCCGCGTCATGCCAGTCGGCGGCGGCCTTCGCCCGCAGGCCCTCGGCCCACTCGAGCTTGCGCTTCACGTCCTCGTTGTCGGGCTCGACATGAGCGGCGAAGCGCAGGTTCGACTCGGTGTACTCGTGCCCGCAGAAGACCCGCATGTCGTCGGGCAGCAGGCTGAGCTTCTTGCAGAGGGCGTCGTACATCATTGCGGGTGTGCCCTCGAAGAGACGACCGCAGCCCGCCGCAAACAGCATGTCGCCGCTGAAGAGGGCCTTGGCGTCGTCGAACACGTAGGCGATGTGGCCGGTGGTGTGCGACGGGATGAAGAGGACGCGTGCCGTCTCCTCGCCTACCTCGATGGTATCGCCTTCGTCGACTCCGTCGGTGAAGCCGGGGATGCGTCCCGAATCCGAGACGTGTCCGATCACCGGCACTCCATACTGCTCGGCGAGCTTCGGGTTCGCCATCGAGTGGTCGGGATGGTGGTGAGTCGAGAGGATCTTGGTCACCTTCGCGCCGGTCTCCTCCACGCGGCGGATCACCGGATCCGCTTCCGGTGCGTCGATCACCGCCGCCTCGCGCGTGGCCTCACAGATGACGAGGTAGGTGTAGTTGTCCTGGAAGGTCGGGATGCGCTCGATCTGCAGACTCATGCCAGGAGGCTAGCGAGCCCGAGGGATCACAGCAGCGTCAGCTGCTTCGGCCCCGTCGCGGGCGGCTGCGGCGCGGAGGGGGGGTGTGGCGGCAGGGCGTCGGGGTTCCAGGCGGGGCACACGCTCTTGTACTCGCACCAGCTGCAGAGCTGGTTCTTCTTCGCTTCGTAGCGCTCCTCCCCCCGGATCTTGTCGATCGCCGCGATGCAGGTGGTTCGCAGCTTCTGCAGCTGCTCGGGGGTGCGGCTGGACCGCCGCACGATGCCGCGCGCGACGTAGTGCCACACGAGCCGGATGCTCTCGTCCGACGCGTAGCGATCGGCGAGGCCAATCTGGTAGAGGGCGAGCTGGCGGTCCTCGTCGATGGCCTTCTGCGACGGCACGTAGTTGCCCGTCTTGTAGTCCTGGATTTCGAGGACACCGTCCTGTGCGCGGGCGATCCGATCGATGATGCCCTGCATCCGGTACTTGCCGGGTGCCGCGGGATCGAGATCAAACTCCACCCGCTCCTCGACGCCGAGCGTCTCGTCCCGGTCGAACGGGTAGTGGCTGCGGTAGTAGCTTTCGAGACAACGAATGCCGAGCTCCCTGTAGAACGAGAGAGGGACGCCCTCCCGGACGATCTTTACGCGATCCGGATCGTACTCGGCGTCCCATAGCTGCTCGTACCGGATCTTCACCTGAGGGAGGCTCGGCACCGTCCCCTGGCCGACGAAGATATACAGCCGCTCGAGAATCTCGTGGACGCGCTTGCCCACAAAGGCCTCGACGCCCTCGGTCTCCTGCGGAAGCTGCAGCACGTATCGGAAGTGGAACTGCTTGGCGCAGTTCTCGAAGCACTTCAGACGCGAATGGCTGAACAGCTCGGTCAAGCGTCCCCCCGTCATACCCTACGGTATCGCGGGTACATCCCCCAGGGCCGAGTCATGTCTGCTGCCTGCTATGCTGCAACGTCGCTGCACCGGGGAGCCCCAGGAGTCCTGCATGGCCGCAAATCCCAGCGAGCCGCAATTCCGGCGGATCCTCCGCGGCAGCATCGAGGCGCGGTCGGCGTGTGAGCAGGACGCCCGATCCCGGGCCGTGAGCACGGGACCTGCGATGACCCGGCGTGTCGCGCAGGTGGCGATCCTTCTGGGACTGCTCCTGGCGGGGCCGGCGTGGGGTCAGAGCCTCGCCGATGAGTCGTCCGCCAGCGGCGGGCCGCCGCCGTGGGCGTACTCGATGGCTCACGATCTGATGAGCCCGTTCTGTCCCGGCCGTACGTTGGCGTCGTGCCCGAGTCCCCAGGCAGATCAGCTGCGCCAGTGGATCCTGTTCCAGGCCGCCGCCGGCCAGACCCGCGAGCAGATCGAGGAGAGTCTCTTCGAGCGCTTCGGCGACACGGTGCGCTCCGCGCCGAAAGCGGAGGGAGGCTGGGGGATCTCCGCCTACGCGATTCCGATCGGTGGATTCGCGTTTGGCCTGGCCTTCGTCGGCTGGATGCTCACGCGCCTTGCCCGTGCTGGCCCGGAGCTGGTGCCGACACCCCTCTCGGCGAAGCCCGCCGTCTCGACGGGGGTCGCGATCAGCGATGCCGAACTCAAGCGTCTCGTCGACGAAGAGTTTGCTCGATCTTGAGGCTGTGAGGCCGTGAAAATCTACACCCGCCGCGGCGACGCCGGTGAAACGGACCTGTTCGGTGGTGACCGCGTCCGCAAGCAGCACTCCCGCGTCGAGGCGTTCGGGCAGGTCGACGAGCTGAACGCGTTCGTCGGAGCGGCTGTTGCCGCGAGCGAGCAGAAGGACCTGCTCGAGTTCGGTCGCCGGATCCAGAGCAAGCTGTTCGATCTCGGCTCGTTCCTGGCAACACCGGATCCGGCGCGGCGTGAGAAGGCGTCGATTCCGGAGGTCACCGATGCCGACGTCGAAGCGCTCGAAGCCGAGATCGATCGTCTGGAAAGCGAACTCGAGCCGCTGACCACCTTCATCCTGCCCGGAGGAACCGCGGCGGCCGCCGCCTTTCACGTCGCTCGCACCGTCTGCCGCCGAGCCGAGCGCGCGACGGTCGGTCTCGACAGCGAAGAGGCTTTGGGCGGCTTCGCTCTCCGCTACTTGAACCGCCTATCCGATCTGCTCTTCGTAATGGCCCGCACCGAAAACAAGCGAGCTGGAGTCGCGGACGTTCCCTGGAGCCCGCGCTGATCGGCGGCGAGCCGCCTTCAGGGCTTGATCAGGGCGTCTTCGATTTCCTGGCCCAGCGCGTGGATCAGGGAGGCCACGGATTCCCCGTCGGCTTCGCGCACTCGAATCTCCAGGGCTTCCCGGCCTCCGATGTGCTCGAGACCGAAGCTTCCGTAGCGGGCGGTGAGGGCGTCGGCTGCCGAGTGGACGCGCCCGGCCAGGCGGCGCTCGCCGACGGTCCCGGTTTCGCGGGCTTGCCGGTCGTGCGCGTCGATCGCTTCGACCAACTCGGCGATGCCGGTCGTGTCGCGGGACGACGCCAGCAGGACGGGTGGCTCCCAGCCGTCCCCCCGGCGGGTGGATAGACCCAGCCCCGCTCCCAGCTCACCCGCGGTTCTTTCGGCCGGGGCGCCGAGGTCGGCTTTGTTGACGAGGAAGACGTCCGGCACCTCGAGGATTCCGGCTTTCATGAACTGGAGCATGTCGCCGGCGCCGGGCTGGGCGACGAAGACGAGGGTGTCGACGAGGCGCGAGATCTCGCTCTCGGATTGGCCCACGCCCACGGTCTCGATGAAGACGAAGTCGAAGACGGCCGACAGGATCTCGATGCTCGTCGACGTCGCGTCTGCGAGCCCGCCCAGGCGATTGCGGGCGGCCATCGAGCGGATGTAGACCCCTGGATCCCGGCTGGCCGAGCGCACGCGGTAGCGGTCCCCCAGGAGAGCTCCGCCCGTCTGCTGGCTCGACGGGTCGATCGCCAGGATCCCGACGCTGCGTTCCGGACGCAGGGTTCGAACCAGCGCGTCCAGCAGCGTCGACTTTCCGACACCCGGCGCACCGGTGATCCCGACCCGTTGGGCCCGCAGCGACTCGCGGTTCCGTTGCAGGTGATCGAGTAGCTCGCGCGCTTGCTGGCGCGGCTCGGGGCGTTGGTCGTCGACGAGATTCAGCGCCTCGGGGACCGCGCTCCGGTCGCCGCGCTGGAGACGGACGCCGAGGTCGGCTCCGTCAGGCGCCATGCTGCTCTGCAGCCAGTTCGACGATCTCGCTCATGATGCGGGTCAGGTCGAAGTCCTTCGACGTGTAGACACGGCTGACGCCCGCGCTGCGCAGTTCGTCGGCATCGGACTCGGGGATGATTCCGCCCACCACCACGGGCACGTCGCCCAGACCTAGGTCTCCGAGGCGCTTCAGCACGTCGAGGACCAGCACTCCATGGGATCCCGAGAGCAGCGACAGGCCGATCACATGGACGCCTTCGTCGCGCGCGGAGATGACGATCTCCTCGGGCGTGAGACGGATTCCCTCGTAGACGACCTCCATGCCCACGTCCCGCGCCGCGACGGCAATCTGCTCGGCGCCGTTGCTGTGACCGTCGAGGCCCGGCTTGCCCACCAGCAGCTTCAGGCGTCGGCCGAGACTCTTCGATACCTCGTCGACGCGATCCCGCACACCCTTCGCGGCGTCGCTGTCGGTCGCGCTGCGGGTGGCGCCGACGCCCGTGGGTGCACGGTACTCGCCGAAGATCTCGCGCAGGGTGTTCGTCCATTCGCCTGTCGTCACGCCGGCTTCGGCGGCGCGAATCGAGGCAGGCATCACGTTGCCGCCGTTCGAGACCACGTCGCGCAGGTTCTGGATCGCCGACGCGACCTCGGCGTCGTTGCGCTTTGTCCGGAAGGCCTCGAGCCGTTCGATCTGTTCGCGCTCGGCCGAATCATCGACGACGAGAATCGATTCGCTGCCAGTTGCATTCAGGAGAGACGGCTCCGTCTCCGTGAAGTCGTTGACGCCTACCACCGTGAGTTCTCCGGACTCGATGGCGCGCACCCGCGCTGTATTCGACTCGACGAGACGCTGCTTCATGTACGCGTTGTCGACGGCCGCGACGACGCCGCCCATTTCGAGCACCCGGTTCAGCTCCTCCAGCGAAGCCTGCTTCAGCTCGGCGGTGCGTGCCTCGATCACCTTCGAGCCCTCGAAGATGTCCTCGTGCTCGAGCAAGTCGGTCTCGTGGGCGAGGATCTGCTGGATCCGCAACGACCACTGCTGATCCCACGGCCGCGGCAGGCCGAGGGCCTCGTTCCAGGCTGGAAGCTGAAGGCTCCGGGCCCGGGCGTTCTTCGAGAGCGTGACGCCGAGGGATTCGAGCACGATCCGGATGACGTTGTTCTCGGGCTGGGCTTCCGTGAGCCCGAGGCTGTTCACCTGCACGCCGTAGCGGAAGCGGCGCATCTTCGCGTCTTCGATGCTGTAGCGCTCGCGGCCCAGCTCGTCCCAGATCTGCGTCATCGCTCGGCACTTGCACACCTCGTCGATGAAGCGGATGCCCGAATTCAGGAAGAACGAGATGCGCCCGAAGATGCGAGGGATCTCCTCGTCGGAGACGTCTCCCCGGGCCTTCACCGTGTCGAGCACGGCCACTGCGGTCGCCATCGCGTACGCGATCTCCTGGACGAGCGTCGCGCCGGCCTCCTGCAGGTGATACGAGCACACGTTCACCGGATTCCACTTCGGAATCTCGTCGACCGTGTACGTGATCATCTCGGCGATCAGCCGCAGGGACGCCTCGGGCGGGAAGACGTACGTCCCGCGCGAAAGGTACTCCTTGACGATGTCGTTCTGGGTGGTGCCCTGGAGCTGTCGGGGATCTACGCCCTGACGCTTGGCGACAGCGGTGTAGAGCGACAGCAGCCAGGCGGCGGTTGCGTTGATGGTGAGGTTGCTGTTCATCTTGTCCAGCGGGATCCCGTCGAACAGCTGGCTCATGTCGTCGATGTGCGAGATCGGGACGCCCACCTTGCCGACCTCGCCGAGCGCGAGCGGGTGGTCGGCGTCGTAGCCGGTCTGTGTCGGCAGGTCGAAGGCGACGGAGAGCCCGGTCTGACCCTTGGCGAGGTTCATGCGGTAGAGCTCGTTGCTCGCCTGTGCGGACGAGTGACCCGAGTAGGTGCGGATCAGCCACGGGCGGTCTCGCGTCGGAGTACTCATAAGTAGCCGGGAAATCTAACGAAACAGTATCGTAGGGGCAATTTCGGGTAGACTGGCCGGGCGTGGCGAAGCCGAATCTCGATGACTCGTTCTTCCGCTTGTCGCCCGATCGCGTCCTGCAGGCGGTCGAGGCTGCCGGGCTCGAGCCTACCGGTCACTGCACGGCCTTGAACGCCCTCGAGAACCGCGTCTACGACCTCCGCGTCGAGGGCGGCGGCCACTTCGTCGCGAAGTTCTATCGGCCGGCTCGTTGGTCCCGCGAGGCGATTCTCGACGAGCACCGCATGCTCTTCGCCCTACGGGACGCGGAGATCCCCGTGTGCGCGCCCCTAGTGCTGCCGGACGGTGAGACCCTCCACGAGGTGGAGGGAATCTTCTACGCCGTCTGGCCGCGGACGGGCGGTCGCGCACCCGACGAGTTCTCCGATTCGGAGGTCGCCGTGCTGGGTCGTCTGCTCGCCCGTATCCACAACGTAGGGGCGGCCATCGAGATGCCACATCGGCCTGTCTTCACGCCCGAGGCGTTCCCGCTCGCGGCGCTCGCGGTTCTGGAAGAAGACGCGTTCCTGCCGCCGTCGTGTGCGCGTCTCTATCGCGAGTGCGTCGAAGAGGTCGTCCGGGCCTACGTGACCCGGTCAGATGGAATTCCCCTGGTTCCGATCCACGGCGACTGCCACGCGGGGAACCTCCTCCGTGGAGGCGACGGCTGGTTCTTCCTCGACTTCGATGACATGGTGGTGGGCCCGGTGGTGCAGGACGTGTGGATGCTGCTCCCGGGTCGCGATGCGATCGCCGCCCGTCAACGCGCCGAGTTGGTCTCTGCGTATCGGGAGTTCCGCGACTTCGACGACCGGAGCCTGGCGCTCGTCGAGCCCCTGCGCGCGTTCCGATTCGTGTGGTACGCGGGCTGGATCGCCCGGCGTTGGCACGATCCAGCGTTTCCGGACGCGTTTCCCCACTTCGGCTCGGAGCAGTACTGGGAGACCGAGACGCGCGACCTCGCCGAGCAGGTGGAGCGAATCCAGCGCGGAGACGACGTGGTTTCCGCAGACGGAGAGCCCGTCAAGCCCGCGGAGGACCGAGAGCTTACGAACGAGGACTTCTTTTGGGATCTCTGAGTTCGGCCGACTTGCCGCTCACGCTCGGGTAGACACCGGTCAGTCCGGCTCGCCGGCCACGAAGTCGGCAAGCAGCGGCTCGAGGAGCGGTGTGATCCCGCTAGGTCGAGCGGGCTCGGTGGGGGGGAGGGTGTCCGTCCGGGAATCCAGGCGGGCGGTCCGCGCGACCGCGGCGCGCAGATACTCGGGAGTCACGCCCTCCACCGCGGCCGCCGGGGTCGGGACGGCTGGCTCGCGCAGCCGGGAGTAGAAGTTCTCGCCGCTCACCACCGCCACCTGTAACGGGTGCTCGGCGAAGACTGCCCGTGCCTGCTCGGGGGCGCCGGGAGGATCGTCAGCGTCGGGCAGTGGCCAACCCTCGAGGGATTCGGGGACCGTGATCCCCGCGGCGCGTAGCAGGGTCGGCGCCAGGTCGAGGGTGCTGACCGGGACGCGGATCTCGTCCGACTGACCGCCAACGGGCGGACGCCAGAAGAGCGGGACCCGAATCTGGTCGAGACCGACCGAGTGGCCGTGCGAAAAGTAGTAGCGGTCTTCGCCGAAGGCCTCTCCGTGGTCGGCTGTGACGGCGATCCCGAAGGGTTCGCCTGTCGCCTCGATCTCCGTGACGAGCCGTGCGATCTGGGTATCGACGGTGCGAATCTCCCGGCGATAGCGCGCCTCATAGCCTTGGCGGGTGAAGAGACCCGGGATGGCCTGGTAGCCGGGAATGCCGCCGCGCCCAGTCGGCGTGGTCAGCACCCGGAGCCGTTCGCCCCGCACGTTCGAGGGTGCTGAGGGGGGGCTGAGCTCGGCAAGCGCCGGGGACGCATAGGGGCCGTGTGGTTCGCGGTAGTGGATCCAGATGAACCAGGGAGACTCCGTGTCTTGCAGCCAGCGCAGCGCCGCGTCGCTGGAGTCGGCCGCCGAGCGCCAGGGGAGGCCCGCAGGCAGCGTGCGCGATGTCCGGTCGTCGTAGAGATCGAATCCCTGCTGCAGGTTTCGCGAGCGGTTCAGCTCCGGGCTCCCGATGAAAGCCGCGGTCGCATAACCGCCCCGGCGCAGCGCCTCGGCGAGAGTGACGAACTCGTCCGGCAGGAAGCTCGCGGCCGAAACATCGACCCCGTGGGCGGACGGATACTGGGAGGTCAGCAGGGACGCGATCGAAGGCGCCGAGTTGGAGGCGGGCGCAAACGCCCACGCGTAGCGGGCTCCCTCGCGTCCCAAGGCGCACATGCGGACGCCGACCTCGGGCTCACCGCCATAGCACTCCAGGAAGTCCGCGCGCAGTGAATCCACCGTCACCAGGACGAGGTTGGGAGGCGGCTCCGCGCTGCCACCACAGCCGGTCGGGGCTGCCGCCATGCAGCAGGCTGCCACGACGGTCAGGAGCCGCGAGAGATGCCGCAATGCCTTCTTCATCGCCGCACCCATAGCGAACGTGGCATCCTCTGGCCCCATGATCGTGAAGCTGGATCGCGTGATCGTTGCGGTGATCGACGTTGGAGCCGCGCTCGCCGACTATGCCTGCCTGCTCGGAAGGGAGGCGTCGGACGCCGAGCGCGGCCTGTTTGGACTCAGGAACGCGACTTTGCAGCTGGTTTCCGTCGAGGATCTGGCCGAGGAAGGCATCGACGTCTCGAAGCCTGGGGTCGCGGCGCTGGTCTTCGAGGAGGACGGGCGCGAGGAGGATCACTGGCTGCCTCCGGAACGCACGAGGCGAATTCCGATCGCCCTGGGAAGGGACGACCGCGAGGCGGTGGACCCCGCCCCGGCCTGCGTGAAGCCGGGTGCCCAGGTTGACGCGCTCGATCACGTCGTCGTCTCCACCGGCGATCTCGAGGCGGCGCGCAGGCTCTACGGCGAGGAACTCGGCCTGCGCCTGGCCCTCGACCGCTCGTTCGAGAAGCGGGGCATCCAGATCCTCTTCTTCCGCACGGGTGGGCTTACCGTGGAGGTGGTCGGGGCTCTGGCAGGCGCCACGCGCAGCGAGGGCGGGTCTTCGGCATTCGTGGACGACGGCGACCGCTTCGGCGGCCTCGCGTGGGAAGTACCCGACGTGAGCGCGATTCGTGCTCGCCTACTCGACGAGGGCTTCGACGTCTCGGATCAGCGCGTGGGGCACAAGCCGGGAACCGCGGTCTGCAGTGTCCGAGACCGTACCCACAGCGTTCCCACGCTGTTGAAGGGTCCCGAACTGGGCTGACGGGCTACTCTCCCGCGGCGCCCCCTAACGCCCGAACCGGACTTCCGTGAACCTGTCGAACCCAGACCTCCCCGACGACCTCGAGCAGGCCATCCTCGATCTGAAACGGGAGCGCCGCGCTCTCCTGCTGGCCCACTACTACCAGGAATCCGAGGTTCAGGATCTTGCCGACGTCGTCGGCGACTCGCTCGCTCTCGCGCAAGCCGCCCAGGACGCCGACTGCGACGTGATCGCGTTCTGCGGCGTCCACTTCATGGCCGAGACGGCGAAGCTGTTGAATCCGGACAAGCCCGTCGTGATCCCCGACCTCGAAGCGGGCTGCTCCCTCGCGGACGGCTGCCCGCCGGGCGAGTTCCAGGCCTTCATCGATGAGCACCCGGGCGCGGCCGTGCTCACCTACATCAACGCCTCGGCGGCCGTGAAGGCCAAGTCGGATCTCATCTGTACGTCCTCGAATGCCGTGAAAATGGTGGAGCACCTGGCGGGGCGTCCGATCATATTCGCGCCCGACCGCCACCTCGCGCGCTTCGTCGGCAAACAGACGGGGCGCGACGACCTGATCGTGTGGCAGGGCGCCTGCGTGGTCCACGAGCTCTTCAGCGCCCGGGGCCTCGAGAAGCTCCGCCTTCAGCACCCGGAGGCCGAGGTGCTCGCGCACCCCGAGTGCGACCAGGCGGTGCTCGACCAGGCCGACTTCATCGCATCGACGACCGGCATCATCGCCCGAGCTGCCGCCGATCCCGAGCGAACCGCCATCATCGCAACCGAGGACGGCGTCTTCCACGAGATCTGGAAGCGAGCCCCGGGCAAGCAGCTGATTCAGGCCCCCGGCATGGACGAGAGCTGCGCGTGCAACCAGTGCCCCTACATGCGCCTCAACACTCTCGAGAAGCTCTACCTGTCGCTACGAGACCTCAAGCCCCAGGTCACGATCGACCCCGCCATCCAAGCGAGAGCCCTGGCCCCGATCGAGAAGATGCTCGCCCTGAGCTGATCCTAGAAGCCGTACTTCTGCTTCAGCTCCGGATCCTTCTCCGCGAGGAGTTCCGCCAGGCCCACCATCACCTTGCACTGCTTGTAGGTGGCGTCGTCCTGCATCTTGCCGTCGATCATCACGGCGCCGCTGCCGTCGCCCATTTGCTCGATCACGTTCTTGGCCCAGAGCACTTCCTCGACGGGTGGCGAGAACACCTTCTTGGCGATTTCGATCTGCACCGGGTGCAGCGACCACGCACCCACGCACCCCATCAGGAAGGCGTTCCGGAACTGGTCTTCCGTGGCGAGTTCGTCCTTGATGTCTCCGAAGGGGCCGTAGTAGGGCAGGATGCCGTAGGCCGCGCAGGCGTCGACCATGCGCGCCAGGGTGTAGTGCCAGAGATCCTGTTGGGCGACCGCGCGGGCCGAGTCGTCCTTGCCCTCCTCGGGGTCTTCGCGCACCAGGTAGCCCGGGTGCCCGCCGCCGACGCGCGTCGTCTTCATCCGGCGCGACGCGGCGAGATCCGCCGGGCCGAGGGACAGGCCCTGCATGCGCGGGCTGGCGCTGCAGATCTCCTCGACGTTCGTCACGCCGAGCGCCGTTTCGAGGATGGCGTGCAGCATGATCGGCTTCTTGATCGCTGCCCGGGCCTCGAGTTGGGCGACGAGTTGATCGACGTAGTGGATATCCCAGGCGCCTTCGACCTTGGGGATCATGATCACGTCGAGCCTGTCGCCGATCTCCTGCACGAGGAGCGTGAGGTCATCGAGGCACCAGGGTGAGTCGAGGCTGTTCACCCGCGTCCAGAGCTGGCAATCTCCCAAGTCCACCTCGTTCGCGACCTTCACGAGACCTTCTCGGGCCTGGATCTTGTCGTCGGCCGGGATCGCGTCCTCGAGGTTGCCGAGCAGCACGTCGCAGCGGCCCGCGAGCTCCGGAACCTTCGCGCGCATCCGCTCGTTGGCCGGATTGAAAAAGTGGATCATCCGGGACGGGGTGACGGGAATCTCGCGCAGCGGCTCGGGGGCCCCGAGCGCCTTGGGCTTGAAGAAGTCTTTTGCACTTCGCATGTCGTCTCTCTCTCTCTCTCTCTCTCTCAGTCTAGCGCTGCTCGTAGAGCTTGATGATCTCCAGCTGGCCGGGCGCGACTTCGAGGCAGAGATCGCAGAGCACGCACTCGTCGAGCTCCTTCTCGACGATCGTGACGCCACTCTCGCTGGCCTCGAAGATGTTCACGGGACACACCTCCGCGAGCTTCGCGGCAATCTCCGCGTCCTTCGCGATCGCGTCATTCACCTTGACGTCGATGAACAGTCCGGGCATCGCTACACCGCCTCCGCCAGGCGTTTTTGCAGCAACTCCGGGATTTCCTCGATCCGCTCGGCGACCGAGATGCCGGCCATCTCCATGCGCTTGATCTTCTCCGCGGTCGTGTCCTCGACACCTTCGACGATGGTGCCGGCATGGCCAAAGCGCATGCCCTGCATCTCGTCCATGAAGCGGCCGGCCATGAAGGCGACGACCGGCAGGCGTGAGTCATTCTCGCGCATCCAGTCCGCGAGCTCCGCCTCCATGCGGCCGCCGGGCTCGGAGTAGATTGCGATCGCCTTCGTCTCTGGGTCGGCCTCGAACAAGGGCATCAGCTCGGCATAGGTGCTGCCGATGATGGCGTCGCCGCCGATCGAGACGGCGGTCGACTGGCCCAGGCCTGCGTTCGTCAGTGTGCTCGCGATTTCGGTGGTCATGCCGCCCGAGCGGGACATGACGCCGATCTCGCCCTTGCTGTAAGCCTGCCGGGTATTCTCCGCCGGGCCGCCGACGCCGCCCATCTTCGCCTCGCCGGGCGAGATAATGCCGAGGCAATTCGGTCCGATGATGCGCGCCCCCCGCAGCGACGCGAGTTCGACCGCCTGCGCCACTTCGCGGCGGGGAACGTTCTCGGTGACGACGACGATGAGCTTGACGTCGTTCTCGAGTGCCTCGAAGACGGCGTCCCGGGTGAAGCGCGGAGGCACGCAGACCACGGAGCCATCGACGGGTCCGTGCGCCTTGACGATGTCGCGCACGCAGTCGTAGACAGGCACGCCGTAGACGTCACGTCCGGCACGGCCCGGCGTTACGCCGCCGACGATCTTTGCCCCGTAGTCGAGGTTCTCGCGGGTGAGGTTCACGGCTTCGCGTCCGGTGATGCCCTGGACGATGAAGCGGGTGTCTTCCGTGATCAGGATCGACACGGTCAGGTGTCCATCTTGGCGACTGCGCGACCGGCGGCCTCGTACATCGAGACGCTGCGATCGCAGTACTCGACCCCGTGCTTGCGGAGGATCTTGAAGCCCTCTTCCTCCCAGGCGCCTGGGATCCGGAAGATCGCGATGGCCTCGGCGGGATCGCGTCCGGAATCGATACAGCCCGCGATGACGCCCCGCGCGACGATGTCGACCCGCGTGTTCGAGACGACGTTCATCATCACGGCGATGCTCTCGACGCCGGGCTTCGAGAGGATCAGCTTCGTGAGCTCCCGGGCCTTGCTGACGCTGGGATTGCCGCCGATCTCGCAGTAGTTGGCAGGCCGGCCGCCGTGCTTGCGGACCGCGTCGAAGAGGGTGAGCGAACCGCCTCCAGCGCCGATCACGAGACCCAGGTTGCCGTCGAACTCGACGACGTTGCCGGCCACGCCCCGGTGATCCACGGCGTTCACCCGCGCTCCCGCGATCTCGAACTCCGTCGGGGGTCGGGCCTGGCGGGTCTCGTCTTCGCCGATGCCGAGCTCCTCGAGAAGTGTTCCGTGGAGACCGCGCGCCTCGGCCTCGAGATCGACGTGGCCGTCCAGCACCACGAAGCTCCCGTTCTCGAGCTTCCCGATCGGGTTGATCTCCGCGAGGGTGAGGTCGTAGCGCAGAAAGATCTGCATCAACTCGAAGATGATCGGAGTGAGGCGGTTGAGATCGCTGCCGGTGACGCCCGTGGCCCCGATGGCTTCCTTCGCGATGCGCGGCGAGAGGGGGAGGATGGTCGAGAAGTGGGTCTTCGAGACGTGATCCGGATGGGTCTCCGCCACCTCTTCGATGTCGATCCCGCCCATGTCGCTGAAGACGAGGACGGGCCTCTTCTTGCGGCCGTCCCAGGTGACGGCCGCGAAGTACTCCTGGGTGATCGAACTCTTCGCCTCCACCAGAACCGAGCGCGACTTCTGGCCCTTCACCTCGACGGGCATGATCGCATCGAAGTGTGCGGCGGCCTCGTCGGCGGTGTCGGCGAACTTCACGGCGCCGGCCTTCATCCGGCCACCCGAAAGAACCTGTCCCTTCAACACCACGGGACCCGCGATCGACTCGAAGGCGGAGCGGGCCTCGTCGGAGGTGGACACGACGTGGCTGTCTCCGAGCGGGAGGCCGTGGCGCCGGAACAGGGCCTTGGCTTCGTACTCGTAGAAACGCAGAGGGGGACCTCTCTCCTAGGAATAGTGGGCGCGACGCTTGACGGCGATGTCCCGATCCAGAGTGAAGATCGAAACCTTCTTGAAGCCCGGGGGTGCATCTTCGTGAGTGGCACCCTCTTCCGGGACGAACTTGTGGCCGAGGAGGCGCGTCCGGGCGATGCCCAGGTCCGGTCGCTCGGGATAGTCTTCCTTGCCCAGGATCTCCGTTGCCGCGAAGACCGTGTCGCCCTTCTGGAGCGGCGCCGTGTGGCGGCCGGTGTGGAAGACGATATCTCCGAGCGCGTTGTCGCTGACGTCCGGTCCCGAGAGCCCGAGACAGAGCACGAACGGAATCCCGCCGAAGATGATCAACTCGCCTCCCAGGTACTGGGACGGGTTGAGGTCGATCATGTGCTGGTTGCAGTGCACCTGGCTGGTGTTGTCGAGGATGCCCGTCAGGTGGATGTGCTCGTCGGTGACGGTGCGGCCGCGAGAATGCGCGATCAGGGTGCCGGGCTCGAGGTCTTCGAAGTAGGCATCGGGCCGGAAGAGGTGCGCCATCGACTTGTAGTCTACGTCGCCGCGATACTCGGGCAGCCACAGCTCGCACTCGATCTCGTCCGGCTCGATCTGAAAGCTCTCGACCTCGGCGTCCACGTCGTTCTTGTAAACCTGCACCTTCCGCTGGTAGGTCATGACGATCGACTCATCGGGCCCGCCGACGTTCTTCCGGCCGGTGGACTGGACGTGCACGATCCCGAGGTTGGGCTTGCTCGCAGAGGTACGAACCCCGAGAACCTTCGTTTCGACCTCGAGGGTGTCCCCGATGTAGACCGGTGCGCCGAAGCGCATGTCGATGTACTCGAGGTTCGCCCTGGCGTTCTCGGAGACGTCCTCGACCGTCTGGCTGAAGCAGACCAACATCACCAGACCCGGGGA
The DNA here is from genome assembly GCA_046583095.1 of Myxococcota bacterium. Taxonomy (GTDB): domain Bacteria; phylum Myxococcota_A; class UBA9160; order UBA9160; family UBA4427; genus JAJDAN01. The sequence continues at coordinate 45,334 of JAYGDB010000071.1, forward strand.
GCAGACGAGACCGTCGAAACCGTGAGCGCGCGCAACCCGGTCGTTCTTGGTCAGCGGGTTCGTCGACATCGAGAAGTCACTGAAGGTGGTGAAGAGACCCTCAGTGATCGTCTTGCCTCCCTTGTGCCGAAGGATCTGGCCCGACTCGAAGTCTTCGAGGAAGTTGCCTGTCTTCTTCCGGATGACGCGCGGGGTGCTCATGGGGCGGCGAAGGTAGTGTCCGCCGCCTCGTCCCGCACATCATCGAGCCGCAAGCGGACCGATCGACTCGCCCGTCAGGCGTGCCCCGCTTTGGGGCAACTCCCGGCGAGCGGGCACCGGTCGGGGCGCCCGCGCAGACACGCAGCACGCCCCAGCTTCTCCAACGCGGCTTCGAGGTCTCGCATCGATACGCCGCCGGCGGTCGAGGCAAGACGTGCCAGGCTGGCGGGAGCGCCTTCCTCGTCCTGGGTCGACGAGATCCAGCCGAGGTCCTGACCCGCGGCCAGGACGGCCGAGGAGCTGGGCAGGTCGCAGGTCGCGCTCCAGCGATCGCGCAGAGGCGTGAGGAACCGCAGCACTGCGGCCTTGCCGAAGCCGGCGCCGAGCTGAGACAGTCGCCGCGCCACGTCTTCCAGGCCGTCGGCGCCCCCGACGAGGCCGTCGATGGAGCCTCCGTGCTTCTGCACGAGCGACGCGCACACCCGGCCGAGCACGGCTGCGACGGCTTCGCTCTTGGGGACGCCCGCCTCCTCGAGGCATCGCTGCACCTCCGCGAAGCCGGCGCGGGCGAGGGGAGCCGGAGCCGCGAGTCCTGCCCGAGCCAGTCTCCGGAAGGCGTCGAGTGCGACCGCCTCGCGGGTGCGGCCTCCGAGCAGGACGCTCGCGACCAGCCAACGACCGAGCTCCCGGTCGAGGTCGAGGCCGAGTGCGCTGGCCGGGTGGGGGCCCAGCCGTTTCACGAGACGCTCCGGGGAAGTCTCGAGGGGAGGCGATGCAGAGTCCGGGCCGCGGGTTTCGGTCATTGGCAGTGCCCGACGATCGCGTCTAAGGTCCCCCCCCGGCCGCTCGCGGCTGGGCCCGCGCTGCCGACGACACGATCCCGGACTCGAACCTGGAGCCCCCCCTTGATCATCGGAATTCCTCGGGAAGTTCTAGCGGGCGAGCGTCGTGTCGCGCTGGTTCCGGACGCGGTGAAGAGCCTGATCGACCTCGGGCTCGAAGTGCTGGTGCAGACGGGTGCCGGCGAAGAATCGGGCTTTGCGGACGGCGAGTACGAAGACGCCGGAGCGAGACTGGCATCCGAGGCCGCGCAGGTGCTCGGCGGCGCCGACGTCATCTTGAAGGTGCAGCCTCCACAGCCGATCAGTTCGGCCGACGATTCCCACGAAGTGGACCTGATCACGGAAGGTGCCGCGCTCATCGCACTTCTGAAACCCCTGGACGCGCTCGAGGTGACGGAGCGGCTCGCGAAGCGCCGGGTGAGTGCCTTCGCGATGGAGTTCATGCCCCGGATCACGCGCGCCCAGTCCATGGACGCGCTCTCGTCCCAGAGCAATCTCGCCGGTTACGAGGCGGTGCTGCTGGCATCGACCGCCCTGCCGCGCATCTTCCCGATGATGGTGACGGCGGCGGGCACGCTGCAGCCGTCGAGGATCCTCGTGATCGGTGCGGGCGTTGCGGGCCTGCAGGCCCTGGGAACGGCGAAGCGTCTCGGCGGCATCACGTACGCGTACGACACACGCCCGGTCGTGAAGGAACAGGTGGAGTCCCTGGGTGCCCGCTTCGTCGAGCTCGATCTCGATACCGGCGATGCCGAGGACGCGGGGGGCTACGCGACCGCCCAGAGCGACGACTTCTACCAGCGCCAGCGGGACCTGCTCGGCGAGCACGTCGCCAAGTCGGACGTCGTGATCACGACTGCGCTCGTCCCCGGCCAGGAAGCGCCACTGCTGATCGAGGAGACGGCCGTCCAGGCGATGCGTCGCGGCTCTGTGATCGTGGATCTCGCGGCGGAGAAGGGCGGGAACTGCGCGCTCACCGAGGCCGACAAGGTCGTCGTGAAGCACGGTGTCACGATCATGGGCCACACGAACCTGCCCGCCAAGGTGCCGGCGAACGCGAGCCAGTTGTACGCCAAGAACCTGGTCACCTTTCTAGACCACCTGCTCGAGGAAGGCCAGCTGAAGTTCGACCTCGAGGACGAGATCACCAGTGGCACGCTCATCACGCACGAGGGAAAGGTGATCCACGAACGAATCCGGAGCCTGCTCGACGAGCGGGGCGCCGCGAAGGTGGAGAACTGATGCTCGAAGTCGAGGCCGTTGCGGCCCTCACGATCCTGATCCTCGCCTTCTTCGTGGGCTTCGAGGTGATCTCGAAGGTTCCGCCGCTGCTGCACACGCCGCTGATGTCGGGCTCGAACGCGATCTCGGGCATCACCATCGTCGGCGCCATCCTGGCCGCGGGCGGTGACCACACGCTGACCGCAACGCTGCTGGGCGTCATTGCAACCGCCTTCGCGGCCTTCAACGTCGTCGGCGGCTTCCTCGTGACCAACCGGATGCTGGGCATGTTCAAGCCGAAGGACCGCTCGTGAGCGGTAGTACGCTGATCCAGGTCGCCTATCTGGCCTCTGCGGTGCTCTTCATCCTGGGGCTGCGGATGCTCTCGTCCCCGAAGACGGCGCCCCGCGGCAACCTCATGGCGGCGGTCGGCATGTTCATCGCCGTGGTGGCAACGCTCGTGAGCTCGGGAGTCGTCGACTACCGCTGGATCGCGCTCGGCGCCGCAATCGGCGGTGGCCTGGGTGCGGTTGCCGCCATGCGCGTGGCGATGACCGCGATGCCGCAGATGGTGGCCCTCCTGAACGGCCTGGGCGGTGCAGCCTCGGCGCTGGTCGCAGGCGCTGACTTGCTCTCGAAGATCAGTCAGGGCGTGCTGCCGTCGGGCATCGTCCCGACCGCGATCGTGCTCTCCGTCCTGATCGGGTCGGTCACGCTCACCGGCAGCATGATCGCCTTCGCGAAGCTCCAGGAGTTGATGACGACCGCCCCGATCACCTATCCCGGTCAACAGGTCGTGAACGCACTGATCGGCCTCGGGGTGATCGCCTTGGGCGTGATGTTGGTGATGGATCCGACGGCCCTGCCGGTGTTCTGGGGCCTGATGGGCATCGCGCTGCTGCTGGGTGTCCTGCTCGTGATCCCGATCGGTGGCGCGGACATGCCCGTCGTGATCGCGCTGCTGAACTCGTATTCGGGCCTGGCCGCCTGCGCGACCGGCTTCGTGCTCGACAACAGCGCGCTGGTCATAAGCGGCGCACTCGTCGGTGCGTCGGGACTCATCCTGACGAAGATCATGTGCGACGCGATGAACCGCTCGATCGGGAACGTACTGTTCGGCGCCTTTGGCGCGGCTCCGGAAGCTGTCACGGGTGGCGGTGACGGTGAGCCGCAGGGCAACGTTACGAGCTACACCCCGCTGGACGCAGCGGTCATCTTCTCCAACGCCCGCTCGGTGATCATCGTTCCGGGCTACGGCATGGCGGTCGCGCAGGCGCAGCACGCGGTACGTGAGTTGGCCGACATCCTCGAGGAGAAGGGCATCGAGGTGAATTTCGCCATCCATCCGGTGGCGGGGCGCATGCCAGGCCACATGAACGTACTGCTCGCTGAGGCCGACGTTCCCTACGAGCGACTCGTAGAGATGGACCAGATCAACCCGCAGTTTCCCGAGACCGACGTCGCGCTCGTGATCGGTGCGAACGACGTGGTCAACCCGGCGGCACGCAGCGACACCGATAGCCCGATCTACGGCATGCCGATCCTGAACGTCGACCGTGCCCAGCACGTGTTCGTCATCAAGCGCAGCATGAATCCCGGCTTCGCGGGGATCCAGAACGCGCTGTTCTTCAATGACAACACGATGATGGTCTTCGGCGATGCGAAGAAGGTCGTGATCGCGCTGGGCGAGGCGGTGCGGGACTACTGACAGGCCGATGCGCGAGCGCCGGGGCGACTGATCGCTAGATCGTCGGCGACGCGAGCTCGGCGCCTGCTTCGAAGTTCGTGCTTCGACTCAGTTGGCGGCGACGGATGTTGACAGGGCGCGCGGCCGCACGGTCAGCAGTGCCAAGACGCGTCCGCGGGTCGCGAAGCGTGTCATGGTGGCATCCACGTCGACCGGGCCGCCGCTCGCATCCACGAGACGTGTCCAGAAGCTGCGGGTGTCGTCGTTCTCGCTCATGGCGTCGAGTTGGGTCCACCAACCATCGTGACCGTTTCGCTCGACGAAGGAGAGGGCGGCGACGCCTAGAAGTGCGTCGCGATCGACGCCGAGCAGCGAGCCGGCGGCGGGGTTCGCATCGACGATCTCGCCGCTGTCCGTGTCGATCGCCAGGAAGGCGTCTGCGATCCGGTCGATAGCGGCGACCACGACCCTGCGCGTCGCTCGGGGTCGTCCGCGCTGCTTGCGCCCGTCGCTCGTCGTCCGGATCGAGAGCCGGAACGCCTCGATCGACGGGCGGACCTTCGCGACGAGATTTGCGTGGAGCTCTCCGGCAGTTTCTGCGGCCGCCTGGGTCCACGCCTCGACGAGCGCCATCACCCTTCTCTCGTTCAGACGCAGGCCGTCGAGGGCGGGTGTGATCGACTCCCCGCGGACGAGGGCGGACGCGAGGAACGAGCGGAAGCGGCGCAACGCCTCGCTCTCGACAGAGCCGTGGGCCGGCGCCGCGGGTCCCAGCTGTCGCTTCAGGGCGCTTTCGATCTCGCGCCGGTGCGCGATGAGCCAAGTGGCGAGGATGCGATCAGGCTCCACGAGACGGGAGTCTAACGGATCTCGCTGAAACGGCTCTCAACTCGACCCTGCGTTCCGCCGATCGACGTAGGCATGGACACACAGCAACTGCCCTGCCGGATCCCGGTTGCCTATGCGAGTGCCAACGACTTCGCGCCCAACACGCTCCGAATTCTCGCGCGCCTGGGATACGACATCTTGTCGCCGGAGAAATTCGAGGAACTCCGCAGCGGACCTGACGGCGACCCCGATCGTCAGCCCGATCTCTTTATCGTCGACGAGTCTCGCTTGCGCGAGTTGCCCGCGAGCGACAGCGCCCGGAACGTTCCGATCGTCGTGGTCGCCCGCAGCCACGCGACACCCGAGGGAGACCCGCGTGTTGTCGCCTCGGTGAAGCCGCCCATCGGCATGCACGATCTCTACCGGGTGCTGCAGCAGGTGTTCGAAGACCGCCCTCGGACGGCGCCGCGGATTCGAACCCAACTGCCCGGGGTCTGTCGTCGGTCGGGTCGGGAATGGAACGCGACGGTGGTCTCCCTGTCGGAGAACGGCTGTCTGCTTCGAAGTTCCGAGCCCGTGCCTCTCGGCACCAGCCTGCAGCTGGCTTTCAAGGTGCCCGGCTCGGAAACCGTCCACATCAAGGCCGAGATGGCCTACCAGCTACTCCCGGATCTCGGGTTGGTCTTCAGCTCGATCGCGCCCCGGATCCGAGAGGTCATCGCGCACCACGTCGCCGAGTCGCTCCTCTGCGAGGATCCAGCGGAGCCCTCGCCGAGCCGGTAGACTGGGCGCCTCCTTCACTGAGAGAGCCCTTGAGTCACGCCGCCTCCGCAACGCCCTCCGAGGACTTCGAGAGCTTCCTGCGAGGCCTCGACCTCTTCGCGCCGAGCGAGCAGCACGTTCTCTTTGCCCGCATGCTCCGGGAGTTCGTGAAGCGGGAGGTAGAGCCCCAGGCGGCGGAGCACGACCGTGCGGAGACTTTCAACCACGCGCTCTTCAAGCGGGCCGGCGAGCTGGACCTGCTCGGCGTGACGATCCCGGAGGAGTACGGGGGGGCCGGGCTCGACGCGATCGCCGCGATCCAGCTGACCGAGATCCTGTCGACCTCCGATCCGGGCTTCACCCTCGCGTTGCTCGCCCACAGCATCCTCTTTGCCCAGAACCTCGCCGTGAACGGCAACGACGAGCAGCGTGCTCGTGTCCTCCCGAAGGCGGTCACCGGTGAGTGGATCGGCGGGTTGTGCATGACCGAGCCGAGCGTGGGCACGGACGTGCTCGCCCTGAGGACGACCGCCACCCGGAAGGGCGACGACTACGTGCTGAACGGCTGCAAGACGTTCATCACGAATGGAGGCATCGACGAAGAGACCCTCGGCGACGCCTTCATCGTCTACGCGGCGACGGCCGAGCGGGAGATCTCGAGCTTCCTGGTCGAGAAGGGGATGCCGGGCTTCCGACTCGGCCAGAAGTGGACCGACAAGCTCGGAATGCGCGCCTCCTTCACCGCGGAGCTGCTCTTCGAGGACGTTCCCGTTCCCCTCGCGAATCGCATCGGCGCGGAGGGCGAGGGGACGACTCACATGATGCGCAACCTCGAGATCGAGCGGCTCGTGCTGGCTGGACAGGGCATCGGGATCGCGGAGCGCTGCCTGCGGGTGATGGTCGACTATGCGAATGACCGCAAGAGCTTCGGCGTTCCCATCCGCGAGCACGGGCAGATCCAGCGCTACATCGCCGAGACCTTCGCGGAGTACCGCGCCGCTCGGACATTCGTCTACGACACCGCGCGGCGCATGTCGCTCACCTCCACGGGCCAGCGCCTCGATGCCGATGCCACGAAGCTCTTCGGCTCCCAGGTGGCGAAGCGGGCCGCGGACGCGGCCATGCAGGTGCTGGGCGGCAACGGCTACATGGGCGAATACGTGGTGCAGCGGCTCTGGCGCGACGCGAAGCTGCTCGAAATCGGTGGTGGCACCCTCGAGGCACACCACAAGAACATCACCAAGGATCTGTCGGACGATCCCTCGATCATCGGTTCGTGACCCGCCGAACGACCGGTCTGGCGAAGCGCGCCGGTGAGGCGCTTCGCGAGTCGCCCGCCCCCCTCGACACGGCGGTCTTGGTCTTCCCGCTCTTCCTGGTCTACCAGCTGGGAATCGTATCGGGGGTTCGGAACGGCGCGGACGTGGTTACCGCGCTGTTGATGGAGCTGGTCGAGCACGACCTCGGCAACTACCTGCTTCTCTTCGGTGTGCTCCTGCTCGGGTACGCCGGGCTGCTGGCGGCGCTTCGGCGGTCGGGCCGCTTCCACCCGAGGAGCTTCCTGCCGCTGCTCGCCGAGAGCGGGCTCTACGCGGTCTGCATGGGCTCGATCATCCTGCTCGTGATCCGCTACGTGCTGTGGTTCGTCCCGGTCGTCGCGATCGAGGCCCTGCCGGGTCGCGGTCCCCTCGAGATGCTGGTGATCGCCGCGGGCGCCGGCCTGCACGAGGAATTCATCTTCCGGGCGGGGTTGATGGGCGGCCTCGCGTTCCTGCTCGAGCAGCGGATGGGGCGCCGAGGGGCGTGGATCGTCGCTCTGGTGGTCTCTTCGCTGGTGTTCGCAGGTGTTCACCATCTCGGATCCTCGGGCGAGGACTTCACCCTCCTGGCGTTCTCGTACCGAACTCTCGCGGGTGCCTACTTCGGTGTGATCTACCAGCTGCGGGGCTTCGCGGTCGCCGCCTGGACCCACAGCTTGTACGACCTCTACGTCCTGGCGTTGGTCTGACTGCGGCTCTCGCGGCGTCCCGCGACGGCCGTGGAATCAGCGGATTTCGGGCTATTGTCTCGCGGCCGAACCGAGCGGCTCTACGTCAAGGAGAAGGAAGGATGCATTTCAGGTCGAGCTTTCGTATCGCACTCATGTTGTTGGCGGTGAGCGCACTGCTGCTTCCGGCCGCCGGTGTACTCGCGAAGAAGAAGGGGTCTCGTTTCGGCTTGGAGGGGCGTCTCATCGAGTACGACGAGGCACGCGGCGTCGTCATCGTGAAGGTCGTGAAGACGAAGGTGGGCGGTGGCGCAGGAACTGGGCGAGTTGCCGGCCGGCCCGCTCCGAAGAGCATCAAGCGCGGCACGAAGCTGGAGTTCGCCGTGGTGCCGGACGGCAGCGTGCTCAGGCGGACCGTCATCAAGAACCGATCGGGTGGCGGGCTCGATACGACGGGCACCAAGGAAGGTTTCCGCAAGGCTCTCGACATGGTCCCCAGGAACAAGAACGTCGTGTTCTCGTTCGAGAAGTCGAAGAAGCCCGGTGGCCCCGAATGGGACCTCCGCATCATCCAGCTTCGGATGACTGAAGCGGAGTGGGAAGCCCGCCAGAAGGAGCGCGAGGCCGCCCAGGCTGCGCGAGAGGCCGAGCGGCTGAAGCGGCTCGGTGAGACCGGCGACTGAGGGACGCGTCGCCGGAGCCACCGCGCGAGACCGCCCTTGGACCCTGGCTGGAGCGGTATCCTCGCAGGATGCCTCGGGGCGGACGCTACGCTCGCATTCCATTCGTCGCGATCATCCCATTCGTCGCGACGCTCGTCCTGGCGCTTGTGCTCGCGTCGGTTGCGGAGTCTCCCCGCAAGGATGAGACGCCTGCGGCCTGGAAGGAGAGCAGCCGGCTGATGGTGGAAGAGCAGATCGCCGCGCGAGGGGTCAAGGATCGGCGAGTTCTCGAGACGATGCGCGAGACGCCGCGCCACCTCTTCGTCCCCGAGGCGTTACGCCCCTTTGCGTACGAAGACCGGCCGCTTCCCATCGGCAGCCGGCAGACCATCTCCCAGCCCTACATCGTCGCCGCCATGACCGAACTGCTCGAAGCCGAGGCCGACGACGTGATCCTCGAGATCGGGACGGGCTCCGGTTACCAGGCGGCCGTGCTCTCCCGGCTGGTGAAGACCGTCATCAGCGTGGAGATCCTCCCCGAGTTGGCGCGCAGTGCGCGCGAGGCTCTCCGTGCTGCCGGTGTCGAAAACGTCGAGGTCTTGACAGGCGACGGTTACCGGGGCGTCCCCGAGCGCGCCCCTTTCGCCGGGATCATCGTGACGGCCGCTCCGCCCGAGGTTCCGCCGCCTCTCGTCGAGCAACTCGCGGTCGGCGCGAAACTCGTGATTCCAGTGGGCGAGGGTTTCCAGGAACTGCTCGTCCTGGAGCGTACGGAGACGGGGCTGAGCCGTCGCTCGGTGCTGCCGGTGCGCTTTGTGCCCATGACTGGCGAGGCCCAGAACCGATAGAATCGAGAGTCATGAATTTCGGATTTTCGGAAGAGCAAGATCTCCTGCGCAACGAGGTGCGCAAGTACCTCGATGAGCAATGCCCCCTCGATGTCGTTCGGCAGATCATGGAGACTGCCTCCGGTTATTCGCCGGAGCAGTGGAAGCAGCTCGGTGAGCTCGGTTTCCTAGGACTGATCCTGCCCGAAGAGTTCGGCGGCGCCGGGCTCGGCTGGGTCGATCTCGTGGTCGTTCTCGAGGAGACAGGGCGTTCACTCTTCCCGTCCCCGTTGATCTCCACGACGCTTGCGGGCGCTGCGATTCTCGATGCCGGTAGCGCAGAGCAGCAGCGACGCTGGCTGCCGGGGATTGCAGACGGTTCGGTGGTCGGCAGTGTGGCGGTGCTCGAAGAGAACGACGATCTCTCGCTGGAAGGCGTGCAGCTTCGCGGGCAGCCCGAAGGCGACGGCTACCTGCTCTCGGGCCAGAAGCACTTCGTGGCGGACGCCGGCCAGGCAGATCTCTTCGTCGTGGCTTTTCGAACCGGTGATGGCTCCGAGGACGTCTCCCTCGGACTCGTCGAGGCGAATGCCGCTGGCGTGTCCGTCGAGGAGACTTTGACGCTCGATCGGACTCGCCGAGTCGGCACGCTCGGCCTGGACGGCGCAGCGGCGACCCTGCTGGGAGAGGCGGGCAGCGCGGGGCCGGCGATTCTGCGCCACCTGGATCGCGGCGCTGCGGCGGTGACCGCCGAGATCATCGGCGTCGTCGAAGGCGCTCTCGACATCACCGTTCAGTACGCGAAGGATCGGATCCAGTTCGGCTCGCCGATCGGGCGCTACCAGGGAGTCAAGCACCCCCTGGCCGAGATGTACGTCGATCTCGAGTGCCTGAAATCCCTCGCCTACTACGCGGCCTGGGCGCTCGACGGCAGCCCGGACGAGGTCCCGACCGCTGTCGCCGAGGCCAAGTCCTTTGCGGCTCTCGCGGTGACCCAGGCGGGGATTACGGCGATCCAGTTGCACGGCGCCGTCGGCTACACACTCGAATACGATATCCAGCTCTACTTGAAGCGCTCCAAGTGGGCGCGCCCCATGTTCGGGGACGAGATCCACCACTACGAGCGCGCAGCCACCCTGGGAGGCCTCTGATGGACTTCGATTTCAGCCCCGAAGAGGACGTCTTCCGCACGCGGGTTCAGAAATTCCTGGACGCCCACCTTCCGTCGGACTTCGACCCGCGCAACGCGCGGGATCCCGAGTTTCAGAAACAGTGGAATCAGGCCCTGGGCGAAGCCGGCTGGCTCGGCTTTGCGTGGCCCAAAGAAGCGGGTGGCGGAGGCGCGACCATCATCGAGCAGTTCATTCTCAAGGAAGAGATGTCCACACGGCGCGCACCGCCCCTGGGCAGCGACTTCATGGGGCTCACGTGGGTCGGCCCCGCCATCATTCAGTACGGCTCCGACGAGCAGAAGGAGAAGTTCCTGCCCGAACTGCTGGCCGGCGAGTCTCTCTGGTGCACGGGATACTCCGAGCCGGGAAGCGGTAGCGACCTCGCCTCTCTCGCGACGCGCGCGGATCGCGACGGCGACGACTACGTGGTGAACGGGCAGAAGATCTGGACCACCCTGGCGCACACCGCCAAGACCATCTTCATGCTCGTTCGTACCGAGAGCAGCTCGCGCTACGGCGGAATCACCTGTCTGCTCGTTCCGATGGACTCGCCCGGCATCGAAGTACAGCCG
>JAYGDB010000082.1:0-4392 GCA_046583095.1 Myxococcota bacterium
CGAAGGCATCAACCTGGGCTTCCAGCTGCAGTTCTAGCAACTAGCTGCTCAAACGAACGAACCAAGGAGAAAACCCCCAATGCTTCAACTCAAACGATCGCTACTGGCGATCCTCGCCTTGGCCGGCCTGCTGATAGGCGCAGCGGGCTCGGCCCAGGCGGAGACGATCAAGGTCGGGATCCTGCACTCCCTGTCGGGAACCATGGCCATCAGTGAGACCTCGCTCAGGGACGTCATCTTGATGATGATCGAGGATCAGAATGCGAAGGGCGGCGTGCTCGGCATGCAACTCGAGCCCGTGGTCGTGGACCCCGCGTCCAACTGGCCGCTGTTCGCCGAGAAGGCCCGCGAGCTGATCGAACGGCACAAGGTTGCAGTGACCTTCGGTTGCTGGACCTCGGTGTCCCGAAAATCGGTATTGCCGGTCTTCGAGGAGCTCAACGGTCTGCTCTTCTACCCGGTCCAGTACGAGGGCGAGGAGTCCCAGAAGAACGTGTTCTACACGGGCGCGGCTCCGAACCAGCAGGCCATTCCGGCCGTCGAGTACCTGATGAGTGAGGACGGTGGCGGCGCCAAGCGTTGGGTGCTGCTGGGGACCGACTACGTCTATCCCCGCACCACGAACAAGATCCTGCGCTACTTCCTGCACTCGAAGGGTGTGCAGGATGTCAATATCCTCGAGGAGTACACCCCGTTCGGTCACAGCGACTATCAGACGATCGTGGCCAACATCAAGAAGTTCGCGGCGGGTGGGCCCACGGCAGTGGTCTCGACCATCAACGGCGACTCCAACGTGCCCTTCTACAAGGAACTGGGCGCGCAAGGGATCAAGGCCGAGGATATCCCCGTGGTGGCCTTCTCGGTGGGTGAAGACGAGTTGCGGGGCATGGACACGTCAGCGCTGGTCGGCCACCTGGCCGCCTGGAACTACTTCATGTCCATCGACTCCGAGGTCAACAAGGACTTCGTCCAGCAGTGGATGTCCTACGTCAAGAAGCACAACCTCCCGGGCGGCGACGGGCGCGTGACCAGCGATCCCATGGAGGCGCACTACATCGGCTTCAAGATGTGGGTGCAAGCGGTCGAGCAGGCCGGCACCACTGACGTGGACGCCGTGATTCAGGCCGTCGCGGGCCAGACGGTTGCGGGACCCTCGGGCTACACGATCACGATGGACGCCAAGAACCATCATCTCCACAAGCCGGTCTTGATCGGTGAGATGACCGCGGACGGTCAGTTCGAGACCGTATGGCAGACGGATGGACCGATCCGGGCCCAGGCCTGGAGCCCGTACATCCCGGATAGCGCCATGAAGGTTGCGGATTGGACCTATCCCTGGGTTTGCGGAAACTGCACCAAGCCGAAGTTCCCGGACACCGCGCCGGCGGCGCAGAAGTAATTCGGAATTCAGGGCGGAGGGTGGGCCTGCTGGTTTCAGGCCCACCCTCCGCACCTTCAGGGCAGGTTGCTGCCGGTGAAACCCCATGAAGCGCATCAGACGAGTGTGGTTCGCCGTGGCGGCGATCGTCCTGCTCGTCGCCGCCTCTGCTGCGTCCGCTGACTTCGACTCCGCATTCCGGGGACTGGGATCCAAGAGCCGCAATACCATCCGGGCGAGTATCGAGGAACTGGCGGAGTTGAATGACGGCCGTGCCCTGGCTGCTCTCGAGGCTCTGCGGGACAAGCGCCTGCGCGCCGATGACGCGGGTGGGCTCTTCATCGAATCCGACGCCGGCGATTCCTTCGTCGATGCCCTGAGCGGCCAACCCGCCGAGCCAGACCCCGAAGCCCTTCGAACTCCCAGCATCAACAACCGCGTGCGCCGCGCCCTCAAGCCGGCGATCGCGCAGATCCAGCTGCGTTCACCCGATCGCGAGAAGCGGCTGGCGGCGGCGGAGACGCTGCGCCAGCGAGCGTCCGAGGGCGCCGCGGCGCTGATCCGGAGCGTGCTCGAAGACGAGCAGGACAGCGGTGTGCGTGACGCGCTGCTAGTGGCGTTGGCCCAGATCGACCTATTGGGAGACGACCCGGAACGCCGCACGGCCGCCGTCGAGAACCTCGGCCGGCTGGGCGACCGCAACCACCGGACCCAACTGGAGGGCGTGCTGAAGACGAACGAGGACGGCAGCCCGCTGGAGGCGGACGAGGACCTGCGAGTCGCCGCGAAGCAGGCGCTGGCCCGCATCGATCGCCGTGCCTTCTTCGTCGACCTGGCTGGAAACTTCTTCTACGGGCTGAGCCTGGCCAGCATCCTGCTACTCGCCGCGCTCGGCCTCGCCATCACCTTCGGGCTGATGGGCGTCATCAACATGGCCCACGGCGAGATGCTGATGCTCGGGGCCTATACGACCTACACGGTTCTCGGCCTGTTCAAGAGCTACCTGCCGAACCTGCTGGACGCGTACATCCTGGCCGCCATTCCGGCCGCGTTCGTCGTTTGCGGTTGCATCGGGATGGCGATGGAACGCGGCGTGATCCGTTTTCTCTATGGCCGTCCGCTGGAGACGCTACTGGCCACCTGGGGGATCAGCCTGATCCTGATCCAGACCGTGCGCTTGCTGTTTGGCGCGCAGAACGTCGAAGTCGCGAACCCCGCCTGGCTGTCGGGCGGCTACGAGATCTTCCGCGGAGTCGTCCTCCCCTGGAGCCGCATCTTCATCGTGCTCTTCGCGGGGTTCACGGTGACCGTGGTCTGGCTCGCGCTGCAGCGTACGCCGCTGGGGCTCCACATCCGTGCCGTGACCCAGAACCGGGAGATGGCGGCCAGCCTGGGGATTGCGACCTCTCGTGTCGACATGTGGACCTTCGGTCTCGGGTCGGCCATCGCTGGACTCGGGGGCGTCGCCCTGTCGCAAATCGGAAACGTGGGGCCGGAACTCGGACAGTCCTACATCGTGGACTCGTTCATGGTGGTCGTGCTCGGGGGTGTCGGGAAGCTGGCGGGCACGGTGGTGGCCGCGCTGGGCCTCGGTGTCGTCAACAAGTTCCTCGAACCGGTCTCCGGCGCCGTGCTGGGAAAGATCTTCGTGCTGGGCTTCCTGATTCTCTTCATCCAACGACGGCCCCAGGGCATCTTCGCCCTCAAGGGTCGGGCTGCCGAGATCTGAGTCGTGGCCGCCGCGAGCCTGCTCAACGATCGCATCCATAGCCGCGGCCAGTGGTTGGCCCTGGCCGCCCTCGCGACCCTTGGCCTGGTGGTGGTTCCGGGCCTCAACGCGCTGCCGCCCGACTCCGCCCTACACCTTCCGGACTTCCTGATCCCGCTCTTCGGGAAGTTCCTCTGCTACGCGATCGTCGCCCTGGCGATGGATCTCATCTGGGGCTACACGGGCATTCTCAGCCTGGGTCACGGGGTCTTTTTCGCCCTCGGGGGCTACGCGATGGGCATGTACTTGATGCGCTCCATCGGCACTGAAGGTGTCTACGCCAGCGAGTTGCCAGACTTCATGGTGTTCCTCGACTGGAAGGAGTTGCCCTGGTATTGGCAGGGATTCGACAGCTTTGGTTTTGCGGCCTTCATGGCGCTAGCTGTGCCGGGCACACTCGCCTACGCCTTCGGCTGGTTTGCATTCCGCTCCCGCATCAAGGGTGTCTACTTTGCCATCATCACCCAGGCGATGACCTTCGCTCTGATGCTGCTCTTTTTCCGCAACAACACCGGCTTCGGTGGTAACAATGGCCTCACCGACTTCAAGCGAATCCTCGGCTTCTCGCTACAGGAGCCCTCTACGCGGGTGGCCCTCTACCTCGCCTCGGGAATCGCTCTGTTGGGGACCTACCTGCTGTGTCGCTTCATCGTTCGCTCGAAACTGGGGCGCGTGTTGACGGCGATCCGTGATGAGGAGAGCAAGGTCATCTTCACCGGCTATAACGCACTCGAGTACAAGCTGTTCGTTTGGACGGTGTCGGCAGTGTTGTGCGGTCTGGCCGGAGCGCTCTACGCGCCGCAGGTCGGGATCATCAATCCCAGCGAGATGGTTCCGGCGAACTCCATCGAGATGGCGATCTGGGTGGCGGTGGGAGGCCGCGGCACGTTGATCGGTGCAGCCGTCGGAGCCTGGTTGGTCAACGCTGCCAAGAGCTGGTTTACGGTGGCGGCACCCGACACCTGGCTCTACGTCCTCGGTACGATGTTCATCGTCGTCACGCTCTTTCTGCCGGGTGGTGTGGCGAGCATCTGGCAGCGGATCCGCCCCACCCCCAAGCCGTCAGCCCAGAGTGAGCCCGAAGAGCCCGCGGTCGAGAGTCCAAAGGGATGAGTAGCCACATTCTCTTACCGGGACAGATCGACACTACGCACGGTTCGATCTTATATCTGGAAAACGTGACGGTGGCCTTCGACGGCTTCAAGGCCCTCGACGACATCAATCTCTATCTCGACGACGGGGAATT
>JAYGDB010000125.1:0-27263 GCA_046583095.1 Myxococcota bacterium
GTCTCTTCATGCATCCGGACCGTCTCGAGCAGTGGGGCGATGTCGAGGTTGAGGCTTCGGTTGTCGGGATCCGAGATCACGATCTGGGAGGCGTCGGTGGCACCGTCCCAGTCGAAGACGAGATAGACCTCGCCGCTTTCGATCCAACCCTCGGCGGTGTCCACGCCTTCGAAGAAGTAGCCTTTCCCGAGAAATTCCCAGTCGCCGAAGGTTGCACTCGGTACGGGGTAGTAGTCGAGCACTTCCTTCGTGGGGGGAGACAGGTCGATCCCTGCGGATTCTTCCTCGACGAGGTCGTCTTCCCGGCCCTCGAAGGCGCGAGCTTCTGTGACGAGCCACTCGATCATGAAGCCGCCCTTCTCGAGATCAAGCACGACCCGATGCGGCTTGCCGGTAACGATCGCCCGCTGGCGGGCAAGCTCCAGGGTCCCCGCGATGCGATCGCCCTCGTGCCGGAGGCGACGGCCCCCGCCGACGCCGATCGCCGGAAGCAGAAGGCTCATCAGCAGGCCGAGGATCAGGACCACGGCCAGAATCTCGATGAGGGTGAAGGCGCCCCGTCTATTGGCTTTCGTCGTCCTCAACCCAGTTGCCGATGTCTGCATTCAGGCCACTTCCGCCGGGAGCACCGTCCGCACCTTGGGACCACACGTCGAAGGTGTGCTCGTTGTGCGGGCCGGGGCTCTGGTAGTCAAAGGGGTTCTCCCAGGGATCGAGCAATCCGCCTCGGTTCTTGAGGTAGCCACCGGGCGGGTAGCTCCGCGTGTCAGTGGGTGCCTCGATCAGCGCCTTCAGACCCTGCTCGGTGGTCGGATAACGCGAGTTGTCCATCCGGTAGAACTCGAGGGCGTTCTCGATCTGCCTGAGCTGTATGCGCGCGGTCGCGACGCGCGCCTCGTCGACCCGACCGAAGACCGTGACTCCGACGATTCCCATCAGCAAGCCCATGATGATCACGACCGCCATGATCTCGATGAGCGTGAAGCCAGAGTGCCTAGTATGAGAAGGGGAAGAGTTCATGAGTCTGTTCTCCGTCAACCGAGAGAGCTGGTGATTTGGAGCAGGGGCATGAGGGTCGCCAGGATGATGACGAGCACGATCCCGACCATCACCAGGATCAGTATTGGCTCGATCAGTGAAGTCAGCTTCGCGACCGTCTGTTCCACCTGCTCGTCGTAAGTGTTGGCCACCTTGTCGAGCATTGCTTCGAGTTCGCCACTGCGTTCGCCCACCTCGATCATCGTGGTGACCATCGGCGGGAACTCGCCGCTGGCCTTGAGGGGCACCGCCAGGGCCGCGCCCTCGAGAATCGCTGTCCGAGCTCCATCGATCACCTCGGACATGACCGCATTGTTGGTGACGTAGCGCGCGATCTCGAGCGATTGGACGATTCCGACACCGGCGGTGAGCAAGGTCGCGAGGGTACGGCTGAATCTCGCGATGGAGACGACTCGGACGATCTTTCCGACGTATGGGAGGCGCAGCTTGGTGCGATCCCACGCGCTGCGTCCCCGGTCGGTCTTGATGGCCACCCGGAACCCCGAGAATGCGCCGATGGCGGCGATCAGAATCGCCCACCACCACTCGCGCGCGAAGGCGGATCCGCGGATTATCCAATCCGTGTAGAAGGGTAGATCCTGATCGAGCGATATCAGCAAACCGGTGATCTGCGGGAGCACCCAGGTGACGAGAGCCACGATGACCAGGCCCGTGAAGACCAACATGAAGGCCGGATACATCAAGATGGACGAGATCTTCCCCTGCAGCCGGACCTGCTCCTCGAGGTAGTCAGAGATCCTGCGCAGCACCGTGTCGAGGTTGCCGCTGGCCTCGCCGGCGTGGATCATGCTGACGTAGAGATTGTCGAATTCGCCCGTCTCTTGCAGGGCGTCGGCGAGAGAGGCGCCCTCGTTCACGCGATCGCGCGCCTGGGCCATTACCGACTTCAGGTAGCTGTGCTCGATCTGCTCGACGAGTGCGCTCATGGCCTCGACGAGCGGGATGCCCGCAGCAGTCAGGGTGGCGAGTTGACGGGTCGCCACCGAACGCTCCAGGCCGGGAATGCGGCGGCCAAGTGTGAACGAGGGATTGAAACGGCTCCGCCCGGAGATGGTTTCGTCGCCCGAGGCTGCAGCCTGGGTGTTCGTCTCGCCGATCTCGGTCAGGAAGATCCCGTCCTGGCGCATACGAAGCCGGGCGGCGCGAAGGTTGTCGGCGCTCAGCTGCCCCCGGGTCGACTTTCCCGCGGACGTGACGCCCTTGTATGCATAGACAGGCAAGGATTTCCCGTCCTAGATCTGGGCCACTGCGCCTTCTTCCTCGGTCGCCCGGATGACTTCCGCGACCGAGGTGATCCCACGCAGGACCTTGCGCGCCCCGTCGACGCGTAGCGTGCCCATTCCCTTGGAAACGGCCATGCGCTTGATCGTCTTCGAGTCGACGTTCTTGGAAACCATCGAGCGGATGTCGTCGTCGATCATCATCAACTCGAAAATGCCCATGCGGCCTCGGTATCCGGTGTGGTTGCAGGCTGCGCAACCGGCCGCCTTGTACAGCAGGACGTCTCGATCGGGCGGCTTCACGCCAATCTCCTGCAACTCTTCGTCGCTGGTGGTGTAGGCCTCGCGGCAGTCGGTGCAGAGGATGCGCACCAGGCGCTGGGCCAGGACGGCGATCAGCGAGGAGCCGACGAGGAAGGGTTCGACGCCCATGTCGACGAGACGGGTGATGGCGCTCGGCGCGTCGTTGGTGTGGATGGTCGAGAGAACCAGGTGCCCCGTGAGGGAAGCCTGGATCGCGATCTCTGCCGTCTCGAGATCGCGGACCTCGCCGACGAGGATGACCGTCGGGTCCTGGCGCAGGATCGACCTCAGTCCTTCCGCGAAGGTCAACCCGACCTTCGTATTCACCTCGATCTGGCCGATGCCCGGCTGTTGGATCTCGATCGGGTTCTCGACGGTGAGGATGTTCTTGTCCGGTTTGTTGATGGTCGCAAGCGCAGCGTGCAGCGTGGTGGTCTTTCCGCTGCCGGTTGGGCCCGAGACCAGGAAGATGCCGTTCGGGCGCTTCATGATCCGCTCGAGCGCCTTCAGTTGGGCCTCGTTGAAGCCCACCTTCGGCAGGTCGAGCAGGTCCTGGGTATCGGGCAGCAGGCGCAGCACCAGCCGCTCGCCGTAGGCGACGGGTACCGTCGAGAGACGCACGTCGTAGTCGCGTCCGGCGATCTTCAGCCGGATGCGACCATCTTGGGGGTGGCGCTTCTCGGCGATGTCGAGAGAGCCCATGATCTTGATGCGCGACGCGATACTCGCCTGCAGTTGACGCGGGAGGGGCTTCATCGGCTCGTAGAGCACATCGTCGATCCGGAACCGGACTCGAATCTCTCGTTCGAAGGGCTCGATGTGGATGTCGCTGGCTCGCTCCTTGACCGCGTGCTGCAAGAGCGAGTTGACGAGGCGGATGATCGGGGCGTCGTCGGTGGCCTCGAGCAGATCCTTGGTCTCGGGCATATCGAGATCGAGGGAGTCGAGGTCCTCGCTCGCTTCTTCGGCAAGCTGGTCTGTGGCGGCGTGCCCCTGGTCGTAGGTCGCGTTGATGGCATCTAGGATGATGCGTTCGTCCGCGAGCTCGAGACGGATGTCGGCGCCGTCGAAGAGGAGTTGCAGGTCGTCGAGGGGCGCGGTGGCGAGCGGATTCGCAGCAACGATGCGTACCTCGTTGTTGTCGCTACGGCCGACGGCGATCAGGGTGTGTTGCTTCGCGAAGCCGATCGGGACGAGCAAGGCGGTGGCCTCGTCGATCTCTTCGTTCGGAAGTTCGCCGAGGAGTTTGACTCCGAGTTGCTCGGCCAGGGCGTGGCGCACCTCGTCGGGATTCAGCATCCCCTCCTCGATGAGGATTTCGGGGAGCGACTCGTGGCTCTCGAGCTGACGCTCGCGCGCCTGCTCGAGTTGCTCGGGCTCGAGACGTGTCGCCCGCAGCAGGACCGAGCCGAGATCGATGGCGTCGAGGCTGGTTGCGGACTGGCTCACGGCATCGTCTCGGCGCCCGGTGTTTCCTCGACGGGCGGTGTCTGGCGCGAACTCCGAACCAGCATCACGCCTGTCGATAGCCCGAAGGCGTCGCCTAGGACCTCGGCGGCCTTCTCGGCCCCGCGCAGAGTCTCATACGGGCCGATCCGCAGCTCGAAGACCACCACGCCGTCGGCCGCCGCGGTGCGTAGCTCGCCGTCATAGCCCCGGTCGAGCAGGACGATCAGCTTCTCCTTGGCGAACCCCTCGTCGTGGAAGACGCCGGCGGTGACGATGTACGCGCTGGGCTTCTGGCCTCGCTCCTGCTCGGCCTGCAAGGAGGCGATCTCCTGCTGGCGCTGCTCCTCGATCTCGCGCATGCGCGAGAGGGGATAGAGGCGCGCCTGCTCACGAAGAACCGTCCGGGCCGGGTTGCGGCTGCTGCGGATCTCGCCCTCCTGGAGGTCGCCGCTCACGAGGAACTCGCCACCGAGCCGCTCCTCGAACTGGCGCCGCTTGCGAATCGACTGGAGTTCCATGTCAGCCGGACTGCGCACGATGTGGGGCGTCAGGAAGACGAGCAGGTTGATCTTGTTCAGCTTCTTGGTCTTGGTCTTGAAGAGCCAGCCCAGGATCGGGATGTCGCCCAGGAAGGGCGTCTTCGTCACTGTGTCGTCGTACTGCTGGCTCAGTAGTCCGCCGATCACCACGGTCTGGCCGTCCGCGACCACGAGCGTGTTGTCGATGAAACGCTTGGCGAGGGTCACCCCCACTTCTTCGATCGCCCCGCCCAGCGGCTCGATGATGTTCGTGTTCTCCTGGAAGATCTTTAGGCGCAGGGTGTTGCCCTCGCTGATCTGCGGGGTGACCCGCAAGGTGACGCCGACGTCCTGGCGCTCGACGGACACCGAGGTCGTCTGTCCAGATATGTTGCCGGTCGCCGAGTTCAGCCGGTTCGTGATGATCGGGATGTTCTGGCCGATCTGGATCTCGGCCTCTTCGTTGTCCGAGGTCAGCAGGTGGGGCGCTGCGACGATGTTGGCGCTCGTGTTACTCTGCGTCGCGCGCATGATGGCCTGGATCGTCGTCCCGCAGCCTGAGCCACCCGCGCAGTTGGGTTGGTAGCGGAAATTTGCGAGGAAGTTGCCGGCGCCGGCCATGCCGAGTCCGACGGGTCCGAACATGCCCCCGTCGGCGGCGCTCTCGAGTGCGAGGTTGATGGTCTTGTTGAGTTCGAAACCGAGGTCCATGCCCAATTCGAGGCTGTCGCCGACTTGTACCTCCATGATCAGTGCCTCGACGAGCACCTGGGGGCGCTCGATGTCGAGGCGCTCGATCACTTCCTTGAGAGTCTCGTAGGCCTCCTTGCTGGCCTGGATGACGAGAGAGTTCGTCGCCGGGTCGGCGTTGAGTTGGATTCCCTCGGCAAGCGCCGTCACGGCGGCCCGCAGGGCCTGCGGGCCGGTCGCCTTGGCTCCCGCGCCGGAACGGCCCGTCTGCCGCTGTCCCGTCAGGAGACCGTTCAGGGTCTGGGAGAGTTCTTCGGCATCGGCGTGCTTGAGGTAGTAGACGTGGATGCGACCGGTACCCTCGACCGGGACGTCGAGCGTGCGGATCACGGCTCGGATGTCGTCGATCTTTCCCCGCGACGCCAGCAGGATGAGCGAGTTCGTCCGGGAGTCGGTGATGATCCGAACCTTGCCCAAGCTGGCGGCCGGCGCCGTGGTCGACGGAGTCGAGCTGCGGGTCCGCCGGTTCGAGCGCGCGCGGCGCGCCGCGGTAGAAGAAGTAGCCGCCTGTCCCGTCAGGCTGGTCTTGTAGATCTCGGAGAGCTGATCGCCCAGGGTCCCGGCGTCTGCGTGCTCGATCTTGATGACGGCGAGCTCCTCCTTGAAGGTCTCGATGTCGATTTCTTTCAGGATACTCAACAGCCGCCGGATGTTCGTGGAGGTGTCCGTGAGAATGATCGTATTGGTAGGCGCGTAGGTGACCATCGACGCGTTCTTCGACACGAGGGGCTTGATGGTGCTCGTGATTCCTTGCGCGTCGATGTAGTGCAGCGGGATGAGCCGCGTCACGAAGTGATCACGGTCGAGGCTTTCCCGGTCGTCCGCGATGATCTCGACGTTCGACTCCTTGGCCTCGCGGACCGGGATGATCTGCATCACGCCAGCCGGTCCGCTGATGACGGTGAAGCCCTTCACCTTCAGGACCGATTCGAAGACCGCGTAGGCCTGCTCGACACTCACCGGCGACGGCGAGACGATGGTCACCCTGCCGCGCACCTTGTCGTCGTAGATGAAGTTCTTGCCGGTCGTGCGAGCGATCATCTCGATCACGACAGCGAGGTCGACGTTCTTGAAGTCTAGGTGGACTGTCTCGCGGCCCTCGTCGGCCTGCTCTGACACCCCGATGCTCGGTTTCGGGTCTCGACGCTGGGCGTTGGCTGGGCTGTTGCTCCAGGCCAGGACGAGGCAGCAGACCCCCAGCAGGGCGGTCCGCGAGGCGGTTGCTTCCATCACTTTTCTCCGCCCGATCCCAGAAGCTCTTGCAGTTCCTCGGCGTCCAACGACATGATGTCGCCGTCAGCAAGTTCGATCTCGAACTCCTCCGCCTCCAAGAACTGATTCAGCACCCGCGCCCCGGCGGCTGCAGTGTCGAGGTCGATGCCGTTGAATGACGTGATGACGTCACCTTCCGATAGGCCCAGCTTCTCGTACAGGCTCCCCGGCTCGATTTCGCTCAGCTCCACTCCCACCATCTGGCCTTCATCCAACTTCGGGGCGATCTTGGCCTGATTGAACAGGTCGCGGGCATTGCGGCCCTCGTTCGTGTCGATCTGCAGTTCACGGAGGCGCTCGGCAATCGGGGTGGGGGCCGTGGCCTGGACCCGCGCGCCGCGAGCCCGACTGGGTCGGCGGCGATCGCTGCGCTTGGCCTGCGGATTGAAAGTTGCTTCCGCGAGCAGGAGTTCTTCCCGCCGTCCCCGGTTCTCGAGGATCACCCGTCCGCGCTCGATCTTCACGAGTCGAGCCTGCGGGTGCCGCTCGGGGGTGTCGCCGAGGTAGAGTAGCTCGTGGAACTTGCCGCTCTTGTCCGCGACCGCGGCCTTCGAGTTTTCGCGTATTGAGTGAACCTGCGTGCCGAGAAGCCGCAGAGGGAGCTTGGTTTTCTCCAACTCCTCTTCGGGCTCCACCTCGGGAGCAGCTTCGGCAAACACCTGTGCGCCGAACAGATTCCGGTCCAGGATGGGTTCCCGGTGCTTCCAACTTCGTGCTGTGACGGCTGTGGCTTCGGCTGCGGGGCCGGCAGCAATGGAGGCCGGACCCGGCATCAGGAAGTCAGCGCTCACCTTGTTGAATACCCCCGCGATCTGGAAGCAGCAGAGCGCGAACAGCGTGACGTTTGCGATGCGGATTCCCAATCGGCCCATTTGGCCAGCTTCCCTCTGCCCTGCCTCGTGTCGGCGCAGGTCAGGCTCCCCCCGGGCCACGCAATCGGCCGGCGGACTATAGCCCCCGGCCCAACCGGTTCCAACCAAACCATCGTGATTCCAGGGGGTTAGTGACTTGGCTACCTGTGTCTCTCGTGTTTATCGGCGATCCAGGTGCCAAGCTTATGGACTCCGTGGAGAGAATCCGCGTTCCGTCGGACGATTTCTCGATCACAGTGGCAAAACCCCCACAGGGCTGGCTGAGACTCTACATTTCGGTGCCGGTGCTTGACACTTCGCCCCCGGCGTCGAGTTTTCGCGGGCTTTTGGCTTCGGGGCACCCGAAGTCGTTCTTATCCCCAGTCACTTCGGGAGGCTATTCACTCCATGGCGGACTCAGGCAAGGTCATCGGGATCGATCTCGGAACGACGAACTCCGTGGTCTCGGTGATGGAGGGCGGCCAGCCCACTGTCATCGCGAACGAAGAGGGAGGCCGCACGACCCCGTCGGTCATCGCCTTCTCCGACGAGGGGGAACGCCTCGTCGGAGCGATCGCTAAGCGCCAGTCGGTCACCAACCCCACCAAGACCATCTACTCGATCAAGCGCTTCATGGGTAGGCGCCTCGATGAGGTCTCGGAAGAGGTGCGACTCGTTCCCTACGAGGTTGCCACCGGCGACGAAGGCGTAGCTGTCATCGTCATCGACGATAAGACGTACACGCCGCCCGAACTCTCCGCGATGATTCTCTCGAAGCTCAAGGCTGCTGCCGAGTCGCACCTGGGCGCTCCCGTGACCGGCGCGGTCATCACGGTGCCGGCCTACTTCAACGACGCCCAGCGCAAGGCCACCACCGACGCGGGCAAGATCGCCGGGCTCGACGTCAAGAGGATCATCAACGAGCCTACCGCGGCTGCACTGGCCTATGGCCTCGACAAGGAGGAAGATGAGAAGATCGCCGTCTTCGACTTCGGCGGCGGCACCTTCGATATCTCGATTCTTGAGGTGGGCGAGAACGTCGTCGAAGTGAAGGCCACGAGCGGTGACACCCATCTCGGTGGCGACAACCTCGATCACCTGCTGATCGAGTACCTGGTCGCGGAGTTCAAGAAGGATCAGGGCATCGATTTGATGAGCGACCCGATGGCGGTGCAGCGCCTCCGCGAGGCGGCCGAGAAGGCGAAGATCGAGCTCTCCACCGCGCAGTCCACGGATATCAACTTGCCGTACATCACGGCGGACCAGTCGGGCCCCAAGCACCTGACCCTGAAGCTCTCCCGCGCGAAGTTCGAGCAGCTCATCGACGGGGCTGTCGAACGTACCCTCGGGCCTTGCCGCATAGCCCTTGCGGACTCGGGGCTCTCGGCCTCGGAAATCGACGAGGTCGTGCTGGTGGGCGGCTCGACCCGCATCCCCCTGGTTCAGAAGAAGGTGCAGGAACTCTTCGGCCGAGAGCCGAACCAGACCGTGAACCCCGACGAGGTGGTTGCAGTTGGAGCGGCGGTTCAGGGCGGTGTCCTCTCCGGCGAGGTCAAGGACGTTCTTCTACTCGACGTGACGCCGCTGTCTCTGGGTATCGAGACGCTGGGCCGAGTCCTGACGAAGCTGATCGACCGCAATACGACGATTCCGACGAAGGCGCAGCAGATCTTCTCCACGGCGGCGGACAACCAGTCCCAGGTGGAGATACGCGTGCTCCAGGGCGAGCGTGAGATGGCGGAAGACAACCGCGAGATCGGGCGCTTCTTCCTCGACGGCATCCCGTCGGCACCTCGGGGCGTGCCCCAGGTCGAGGTGGCCTTCGATATCGATGCGAACGGAATCCTCTCCGTATCTGCTACCGACAAGGCGACGGGCAAGGAGCAGTCAGTCCGGATCGAGGGTTCTGGCGGCCTGGGTGCGGAAGAGATCGACCGGATGGTGAAGGACGCCGAGGTACACTCGTCCGACGACAAGTCCCGACGCGAGCACAGCGAGAAGAAGAACAATCTCGACTCCATGGTCTACCAGGCGGAGAAGACGCTGGAGGAGACTGCCGAGAAGCTCGATGACGCTCTGAAGTCCGACATTGCGGGCGCGATAGAGACCGCGAAACAGGACCTCGAGAGCGACGATGGCGCTCGACTCGACGCGGGCCTGCAGCGCCTCCAGACGGAGTTGCACAAGGTGGCCGAGATTCTCTACAAGGCGGAGGCCGCCCAGGCCGATGCGGGTGAGCCCGGCTCGGACGCGGGATCATCGCTCGCGGACGACGACGTGATCGACGCTGAGTACACCGAAGCCTCGGAAGAGAAGAGCGAGGAGGGGTGACATTCGCGAGCCGGGCGATTCCGATCCGCTGAACGAGTTCCCCGGCGAATTTCCCGAGCGACTGCACGGGGACCCCTGGAAGCCCGCAGTGGACATTTTTGAGACCGACGACGCGGTAATCGTTCGGCTCGAGATGGCGGGGGTGCGGGGAGACGACCTGCGGGTCAACGTAGATGCGGACGTTCTTCACATCCGCGGGACCCGCAAGACTCCCGATGCGTCGGGGTTGCGGCGGCTCCATCAGATGGAGATCGCGTTCGGCCCGTTCGAGACCCACGTGCCTCTGCGCCTGCCTTTCGATCGCGACGGCGTCAGCGCGCACCTCGAGGACGGTCTGCTGGAGGTGCGTCTCCCGAAGCGGCAGCCCGTACGGGTCGAGGTCGAAACCGAATGAGCGATGAGCCCATGGACAGCCTTGACCAGGAATCGGAAGAGATCCGACGCGTCGGCACGCCCGGCGGCACCGAGATCGCCGTCGGCACGGGCACCGGCGAGGACGACCAGCCGTCCTTCGAGTGGGCCGGCGCCCTGCCGGTGTTGCCGCTCAAGAACACCGTCCTCTTCCCCCACATCCTGTCGCCGTTGCTGGTGAACACCCAGCGCTCCCAGGCTCTGATCGACGAGGTGCTCGTGCGCCCCGACCGCATGATGGTCGCGGCTGCGGTTCTCGACTCCTCCCTCGAAGGCAGTCCGGGGCCCGACGAAATCTATCGCGTGGGGACGGTGCTGCGTGTCGTCAAGATGCTGAAGTTTCCCGACCAGTCCTACCGCCTGCTCGTCCAGGGTGTGGGTCGCGTCCTGATCGGCGAGTTCGAAGCCACGGATCCCTTCTTGCGTGCGCACGTGACCGCGATTGAAGAGGAGGGCGACTACGACTCGGTGGAGATGACCGCCCTGGTGCGAAATGTGACCGGCCAGTTCGCAAGCCTGGTCTCGGAGAGCACCCAGCTCTCCGATGAGCTCCAGTTCGCCGCCGCCAACGTTGAAGATCCGTCCCAGCTGGCGGACATGGTCGCCCACCACCTCGACTTCGACGTCGACGGCAAGCAGAAGGTGCTCGAGGAGACCGAGGTCGGCGAGCGGCTGAAGCGGGTGCTCTCCCAGATCAACAAGGAGAACGAGGCACTCCAGATCGAGACGGAGATCAAGGAGAAGGTCCAGACCGAGATGGGTCGGACCCAGCGCGACTACATGTTGCGCCAGCAGCTCGAGGCGATTCGGCGAGAGCTGGGAGAGTCCGAAGAGGGCGAGGAAGGGGCCGAGGGGCTTCGCGAGCGGATCGAGGAGGCCGGGTTGCCGGAAACGGCCCTCAAGCAGGCGACTCGTGAGCTGGAGCGGCTCGCCCAGACACCGTCGGCTGCCGCCGAGCACACCGTCATCCGCGCCTATCTCGAGTGGATCGCGGACCTGCCGTGGTCGAAGCTCTCGAAAGACCACTTGGACGTCCGCCGGGCGCGAGAGATTCTCGACGAGGATCACTACGGACTCGAGAAGGTCAAGGACCGCATCATCGAATTCATCGCGGTGCTCTCGCTGAAGAAGGACCTGAGGGGCCCGATCCTCTGCTTCGTGGGACCGCCGGGCACGGGCAAGACCTCGCTCGGGCGTTCGATCGCTCGGGCCCTCGGGCGCGAGTTCTCGCGCATGTCCCTGGGCGGTGTGAGGGACGAGGCGGAGATTCGAGGGCACCGGCGCACCTACGTCGGGGCGATGCCCGGACGAATCGTCCAGAACCTCCGGAAGTGTGGGACCCGCAACCCGGTCTTCATGCTGGACGAGATCGACAAGATTGGAACCGACGTCTGGGGCGATCCGTCATCCGCGCTGCTCGAGGTTCTCGATCCCGAGCAGAACGTCGACTTCAGTGACCACTACCTCGAGGTGCCGTTCGATCTCTCGCAGGTGCTCTTCATCGCGACTGCGAACCTGATGGATCCGGTGCCGGCGGCTCTGCGGGATCGCATGGAGGTGATCGAGCTGCCCGGCTACACACTCGAGGAGAAGGTCGAAATCGCCCGGCGCTTCCTGCTTCCGCGGCAGGTGGAGCAAAACGGAGTGGCTGGTGTCGAGTTGAAACTCTCCGACGAAGCCCTGCGCGTGCTGTGCGAGCGTTACACCCGTGAGGCCGGCGTGCGTAACCTGGAGCGCGAAATTGGCTCGGTCTGCCGCAAGACCGCTCTGCGTGTTGCGGAGGAGGGACTCGAGGGGCCGGTGACTGTCGGGCCGGAGGACCTGGGTGATCTGCTCGGTCCGGTGAAGTTCGAGCCCGAGTTGGCGGAGGAATTCGGACGTTCGGGTGTGGCGGCCGGACTGGCCTGGACGCCGGCGGGAGGTGACATCCTCTTCATCGAGTCATTGCGAATGCCTGGCCGCGGGGAGCTGAAGCTGACGGGCTCTCTGGGTGACGTGATGCGCGAGTCGGTCGAGGCGGCACGGTCATGGCTTCGCAGCCACCCGGAGGACTTCCCGACGCTCATCGACAGCTTCGACGAGACGGACGTCCACGTGCACGTCCCTTCCGGTGCTGTGCCCAAGGACGGTCCCTCGGCAGGCGTCGGCATGGTGGCGTCCCTCGCGTCTCTCTTCAGTGATCGTCCAGTTCCCCCGGATCTGGCGATGACCGGTGAAATCACGCTTCGCGGCAAGATCTTGCCGGTCGGCGGGATCAAGGAGAAGCTACTGGCGGCGAAGCGAGCGGGAATCCGGGCCGTCATTCTCCCCGAGGAGAACCGGCGGGATGTCGACGAGATTCCCGAGGCGCTGCTCAAGGGCCTGGACCTCTGCTACGTGGGGACGATCGATGAAGCACTCCGCCATACACTCGCGCTTTAATCCGATTCTCGGATTCCTCTCCGTCGTATTCGCGTTGCTGGTCGGTTCGGGCTGCGTGATGTCGGGTGCCCACGATCAGGTCGTCGCTGAACGCGACGCGTTGGATGTCGCCAAGCGCGACCTCAGTGCGCAGATCCGTCTCCTCCAGATCGCGAACGAGAGCCTCGACGAGCACGTTGCGCGCCTCTTCGACGAGCGGGAAGACCTGCTCGAGGTGCGCGAGGCGCTTGCGACCGAACTCGCGACCGCGCGGGATGAGAAGGCGGTGCTGGCGAGTTCCCTCGAGAGCCGCGACGAAGAACTCGCCGAGACTGCGGCCGCCCTGGCCTCGCAGAACAAGCAGGTCGAGGAACTGGCAGCCACCTACGACGGGCTACTGGGAGATCTAGAAGAAGAGGTCGCCAGCGGGCAGGTGCGGATCAGCCAGCTGCGGGACGGCCTGCAAGTGGGCGTCTCCCAGGCGATCCTGTTCCCGTCGGGTTCCGCGGAGCTGAGCCGGCAGGGCATCGAGGTGCTCGAGAGTGTGGCGCTGCGCCTGGTCGACTCGAGCTACACGATCGCGGTGGAGGGCCACACCGACAGCCAGGCAATCAGACTGGCGCTGCAGAAGCAGTACCCCTCGAATTGGGAGCTGGCCGGGGCGCGGGCCGCAAGCGTGGTGCGGCTGCTTGCAAGAACCGGGGTGGCCGACGTCCGGCTGACCGCAGTTTCTCGGGGCTCGACGAATCCGATCGGCGACAACAGCACTGCGGACGGTCGTGCCCGCAACCGGCGGATCGAGATTCGCCTCCGGCCGATTGCTGAAGACGACGTGATCGACGGCACCGAAGCAGGTCCCGGCAGCAGTTCGTGACGTCTCGTGATCGCCTGGTGGCGATCTGGAGAGCGGGTCTTGACGCGGTCGATGCGGGCGACGCCGTGGAGCGGGCGTTGCCCGTGGTTCCCGCGGACGGACGGCTGCTGGTGCTGGCTCTCGGCAAGGCGGGATTCTCGATGGCGGCCCGTGTCGAAGCCCTCGCTGGAGATCGCGTGTCGCGTGGGCTGGTCGTGACGAAGGACGGCCACGGCGGAGTCCTCGAACTTTTCGAGGTTCGGGAGGCTGGGCACCCGCTTCCGGACCGGCGAAGCGAGGAAGCGGCACGAGCGGCACTGGACCTCGTTGCAGCGGCGGAACCGGACGACGTGTTGTTAGTGCTCTTGTCCGGCGGGACTTCCTCGCTGACGGCCTGCCCGGTGCCGGGATTGTCCGTCGCCGATCTGACGGCGAGCACCGACGTGTTGCTGGCGTCGGGCGCCGACATTACCGAGATGAATACGGTGCGAAAGCACCTGAGTTCCTTCTCGGGCGGTCGGCTGGCGGAGGCCGCTCGCTGCCGCCGCATCTGCGTGCTCGCAATCTCGGATGTCCTGGGCGATGCCCTCGACGTAATCGGCTCCGGCCCCTGCGCTCCGGACCCCACCACGTACCGGGATGCTCTCGACGTCCTCGCCCGTCGCGATCAGGCAGGCCGCGTGCCGGCCGTCGTCGTCGATCACCTGGAGCGAGGCGCGGCCGGCGCGATCCCGGAGACGCCTGGCCGCGATGACCCTCTGCTGGCCCGGGTGCGCCACACGATCGTCGCAAGCAACGCCGATGCCCGGCGGGCGGCCTCGGCGGCTGCGCGTGAGATGGGCATGACGCCCATCGATCTCGGAGAGGTCCTCTCCGTCGAAGCGCGTGACGAAGCGCAGCGCCTGCTTGCGCGGGCCCGCGCGAGCAGGGCCGATGCGCCCGTGTGTCTGATTGCCGGTGGCGAGACGACCGTCACTCTTCGCGGCCCCGGACGAGGAGGGCGAAACCAGGAACTGGCTCTGGCGGCAGCCATCGCAATGGCCGAGGCCGGCGACCTGGAGATTGGACTGCTCGCTGGGGGAAGCGATGGAACCGACGGGCCGACCGATGCCGCGGGTGCTTTCGTCGATCCAGGGACCGTGGCACGGGGCAGGGCGGCGGGCGTCGACGCCGCGTCCGCCCTGGCGTCGAATGACTCCTACACGTTCTTCGCCGGGGAGGGAGGTGCCCTCGTTACGGGGCCGACGGGCACGAATGTGATGGACCTCGTCCTGGTCGAAGTCTCCTGAGCTGGGGACGCGCCAATCCCCGGATCTTCGTAGTCTCCGCTGTGCTCCGGGTCCGAGGGTCGCGCTGGATCCGGCCGTTCCGTCTGCCCTATGCTGCCCCCTTCGAGAAGATTTCCCTTCGACCAGGAGCCCCCCCCGATGCCGAGCGTCCTCGCAACCATCAAGGTCAAGGAAGACAAGATTGAAGAAGCCAAGCAGTTCCTGAAGGAACTCAGCGCCGAGACGCTGGCAAGCGAGTCCGGAACTCTCGCCTACGTGTTCCACCAGCAGCAGGACGATCCAACGAGTTTCGTCGCCTACGAGAAGTACGAGAGCGAGGAGGCGTTCAAAATCCACTCGAAGAACCTCGCCTCGAAGGGCGCAGGTTTCGCGGGGATCCTCGCGGGAGCGCCGTCGATCGTGATGCTCGAGGAGATCTGACGGAATCGGGCACCGGGGGCCTGCATCCCCAGGCGTGGGCGCCATCGCGCGGGGAGTTCAGTCGCTTCCTGCCCGCACTGCCGTCGCCACCCACATCTCGCTCTCCGACGAACTGGAGTGTCCCTGCCAGTCGCCGTGCAGGGATTGGAGCCGCAATCCGGCTTGCTCGAGCAGGGGAGCGAGTTGGTCGCGCAGGAGATAGCGGTGCAGCAGGCGCCCTTGCAGCGCCTCGCCGCCCCCGCGCGGGATGTACTCATACGTGACGTCGAGTTGCTGGCGGGCTCGTTCCCAGCGGCTTCGTTCGAAGACGTCGTAGCTTCGGCCTTCGAACTCGATCGAGACAACCGGGTCGAGACGCTCGTCGACGTGCTCGGCAGGATTCTCGTCTCGGTGGAAGGCGTCCGCCGCGTAGGCGTCGAAAACGAGCCGCCCGCCGGCGGCCAACTGCTCGGCACAACAGCGGAAACACGCCACGCAGGAGGTGTCATCCGGCAGGCAGTAGATACCGCTGTGGGGGATCAGGATGCGATCGAAGCCGGCTCTTGGCGCGAAGGTGCTGGCTCCATCGAAGGCACGCATGTCCCCCTGCACGAGTCGTAGCTTCCGCGCGTCGCCGAGCCGCGCCGACGCGCGCGCGAGCAGCTCCGGATCGATCTCGAGACCGGTCAGTGCGATGCCCAGGCTGGCCAGGCCCTCGAGCACGCGCCCGTAGCCGCAGCCGAGCTCGAGCACCCCGCTCGCATCGGCGCAGACCCGTTGGTAGAAGGCGAGATCCCCGGCGGTCCCCCGGTGGACCAGCTCGTAGAGCGCGGCGGGATACGGGTGGCGGGTCACGCGGGCAGGATATCTCGAACGTCCGACCCGGGGCAGGGCGGTTATGATTCGGGCTCGAGGAGATTGGATGAGCGGAGAAAAGCCCCAGCCGGTCTATCGCGAGGACTACCGGCAGCCCGATTACTGGATCGACGAGGTGGACCTGCACTTCGAGTTGGGGGAAGACGACACCTGGGTGAATGCGTCGCTCTCGGTCCGGATCAACGACCTCCTGTCCGGCGATCCGCCTCCTCTGGTCCTCCACGGCGAAGATCTCGACCTGGTTCGCGTACGGCTCGACGGCCGGGAGTTGCGGTCGTCCGAGTACCTTGCCGACGAGAAGAGCCTCACCCTTCAGAAGGTCCCACGCCGTTTCCAGCTCGAGACGCGCGTCCGGATCCGGCCCCAGGAGAACGCCGCGCTTTCCGGCCTGTATCGCAGTGGAGGTCTCTTCTGCACCCAGTGCGAGTCGATGGGCTTTCGTCGTATCACCTACTTCCTCGATCGGCCGGATGTGATGTGTCTCTTCACGACGACCGTGGATGCCGAGCGGGAGCGCTACCCGGTGCTCCTCTCGAACGGCAATCGGATCGAGGAGACGGACCTCGGAGACGGGAGGCACCGGGTCTGCTGGCAGGATCCTCACCGTAAGCCGAGTTATCTCTTTGCCCTGGTGGCGGGAGACCTTCGTTGCCACGCCGGAGACTTTCGCACCGCCTCCGGTCGGGAGGTCCGTCTCGAGATCTGGGTCGAGCCCGAGAACGTCGATCGCTGTGAGCACGCCCTGCGGTCGCTGCAGAAGGCGATGGCCTGGGACGAGCAGCGCTTCGGCCTCGAGTATGACCTCGACGTCTACATGATCGTGGCCGTGAACGACTTCAACATGGGCGCCATGGAGAACAAGGGCCTCAACGTCTTCAACTCGAAGCTCGTATTGGCGGCCCCCGAGACCGCGACGGACGACGAGTACGCAGCGATCGAGGGAGTCATCGCGCACGAGTACTTCCACAACTGGACGGGCAACCGGGTGACGTGCCGGGACTGGTTCCAGCTCACCCTCAAGGAAGGGCTGACGGTCTACCGCGACCAGGAATTCTCGTCCGACGTGACCTCCCGGGCCGTCAAGCGCATCGACGACGTGAAGGCGCTGCGCTTCTCGCAGTTTCCCGAAGACGCGGGCCCGATGGCGCATCCGATCCGCCCCGAGTCCTACATCTCGATGGACAATTTCTACACGGCGACCGTCTACGAGAAGGGTGCGGAGGTGATCCGCATGATCGACACCCTGGTCACGACCGAGGGCTTCCGCCGCGGGATGGATCTCTACTTCGAGCGGCACGACGGCCAGGCGGTCACCTGCGATGACTTCCGGGCCGCCATGGCCGACGCGAACGACGTTGACCTGGATCTCTTCGAAGGCTGGTACCGGCAGGCGGGTACCCCGATCGTCTCGGCCGATGGAGCCTGGGACGCCGAATCGAAGACGTACATGCTCAGGCTGAAGCAGTCCGCTCCCGAACGATTCGGAGCCACCGATGACGACGTCCCAGCGTGGGAGCCCCTCCACCTTCCCGTTCGAGTGGGGTTGCTCGGACGGGACGGCCGCGACCTGCCTCTTCGCCTGGTGGGCGAGGAGCCCGGCCGCGAGCGATCCGAGCGGGTCCTCGAACTGGTGGAGGCCGAACGGTGCTTCACCTTCGTCGACGTTCCCGAGAGCCCGGTGCCGTCGCTGCTGCGGAATTTCTCGGCGCCGGTGAAGCTCGTATGCGATCGCTCCCGCGACGAACTCGCGTTTCTGATGGCCCACGACTCGGACGCCTATAACCGCTGGGAGGCCGGTCAGGAGCTCGCCAAGGACCTGCTGCTCGAATTGACTCGTCACGCCGAGGCCGTCGAACCGCTCACTCTCGACGCCGAGTTCGCTTCCGCCTTCGGGCGCATCCTGGACGACCCCGAACTCGATGGGTCCCTCAAATCCCAGGCTCTCACCCTGCCGGGCGAGCGCGTGCTCGGGCAGGCCCTCGAGGTCATTCCCGTCGACTCGATTCACGAGGCCCGGGAGTTCATGCGTCGCGCCCTTGCAGAAGCGCATCGTGATGCCCTCGAGGAGACCTACGCGGCCTGCACGACGAACGACGGCTACGCGCTCGACCGGGAGTCGATCGGACGTCGGCGGCTGCGGAGCACCGCCCTCGCATACCTGGCTTCGCTCGAAGGGCCGGAAGCGACCACGCGCCTCGTGCGGCACTTCGAGACCGCCGACAACATGACGGACGTCCAGGCGGCTCTCGCGCTGCTGGCCGACGGCGAGGGATCTGAGCGCGAGGCGGCTCTGCTGTCGTTCTATGACCGCTGGAAGAACGACCCGCTGGTCCTCGACAAGTGGTTCAGCGTACAAGCGGCATCGAAGCGCGAGGACACCGTGCGTCGGGTCGTCGCGCTCGCGGAGCACCCGGACTTCAGCCTCAGGAACCCGAACCGTGTCCGGTCGCTGATCGGCGTCTTCTGTGCGGGCAACCAGGTTCGTTTCCACGGCATCGATGGAGCCGGCTATCGCCTGCTCGCCGATACGGTGATCGCCCTTGCAGCGAACCCCCAGGTCGCTGCACGGATGGCCTCGAACTTCAACTCCTGGAAGCGCTTCGACCTGACCCGCCAGTCGCTCCTGAAGGCCGAGCTCGAGCGCATCGTGGCCAGCAAGCCGCTCTCGGACGACGTCTTCGAGATCGTGTCGCGCGCGCTCGACTGAAGGAGAGCGTCATGATCAAGCTGGTTTGCTTCTTTCGCCGCAAGCGCGGCATGAGCGTGGCGGACTTCCACACGCACTGGCGGGAGAGCCACGGCCCGTTGATCGCGGATACGCCGGAGCTCGCACAGCATCTTGTGCGCTACGAGCAGAACCACCGCATGGTCTCGGACTACGAGCGGGACGCGGACGGCCAGGTGGGCTTCGACGGAGCCACGGTGCAGTGGCTCGAGTCGATGGCGGGCTTCCGTGGCTTCGTGCGCGAGCCGAAATACGCCGAGCTGATCGCCCCGGATGAGGCGACCTTCCTCGATCGCGAGAGCATCACCCTGCTCTTCACCGAGGAGGAGGACGTGAAGATCCAGGGACGCCGCGGAGACGCCAACGTGAAGCTCCTGGCCCTGCTCAAGCGTAAACAGGGGATCACGCCGGCGGAGTTCCACCGCCATTGGTCGGGATCTCACGCATCGATATTCAGGGACACAGCGGAGATCGCGCGCCACATCCTCGCCTATCACCAGAATCATCGGCTCGAGAAGGACTACGAGCGGGACGCGAGCGGCTCGGCGGGCTTCGACGGTCTCGCCGAGCAGTGGTACACGGAGCTTTCCGAGTTCCAGCAGATGGTCAGCGAGCCGCTCTATTCCGAAAACGTGCCGGCCGACGAGGAGCGCTTCATCGATCGGCCGGCGATCGAGTTCCTGATCAGCCATCCGCCGGACGTGATCATCGGTTGATCAACGCTCGTGGTTGTGCTCGGTCTCCCAGGCCTCACGCTGCTCCATCAGCTCCTGCATGGAGCCCGGCCGCGCGGAGACGAAGATCCCCTCGGCCTCGGCGGTGAGAACCCCGCCCGCGCTGACGGTGGCCTGTGTGAAAATTTTGCGACCGTCCACGCGCACCAGAGACGCTTCGAAGAGGAGCTCTTCGTGGAGCGGCGTCGGCTTGCGGTAACGGACCGTCAAGGTGCCGGTCATCCCCGGCGCGCCGGACAGGGACTGCGTGTACCCCAACACTTCGTCGAAGGCCGCCGCAACGAAGCCGCCGTGCACGTGCCCCGGCGGACCCTCATAGGCCGAGCCGAACGTCACGGTCGCGGCCGCGGTCGTCTCGCCGGTTCGTCCGATGGTCACCGGCGGTGCGAGAGGGTTCGCGAGCCCGATCATCGGGCTCTGGTCGAAGAACATCCCCACGTCACCGGCATTCGCAGACTCGGCGTGGCCGTGCACCCGGAGGAGCCGCGGGTGAGCTCGTAGGGCCTCGGCATAGCGCTCGAGCCCGTCCGCGGCAGCGCGGAGTTCTTCGACGGGAGCGTTGCTGGGCACCAGGCGCTCGATCACGAGGCGCATGGCGTCGGCGAGCCGTCGCTTCTGCTCCCACATCTCGCCACCGCTGATCTGGGTTGCGTCCCAGCGCGCCTGTAGCGGGGGACGCGTCGGGCCTCCGTCGCTCAATGCTCTTCCTTTCCTTGGCGGTCGCTCTGGCGCGACAGGCTGACGAGGATCTCGCTGAGTCGCTGGCCATCGACCCGGCCCTGGCCGTCGTCTCGCACCAGGGGAATCGCGCTGTACGCGACACCCAGGCGGTCGAGGAGAGAGAGCTCGGGTGGAGCGTCGTAGACATCGGGGCAGCGGTCGAGTAGCACACGATCGATGAGACGCTCGGCCGGGGTCGTCTCGCCGGCATCGGCGCGCAAGGCGTGAAGCAGTTGGGCGGTGGCGCGCGCCGCATCGACGCCGGGCATCTCGGGGTCGTGTCCGGTGTTCGGGACGTAGACCTTGGGGCAGGGGGCGTCGGCGATGGCGCGACCGATTCCCTCCGGTAGCAGGTTGCAGACGACGCTCGAGTAGAAGCTTCCCATGGGCAAGCAGATGAGATCGGCCTCTCCAATTCGGGCGGTCGCGGCGGTCGAGGCCGGGGGATGCACCCGGGTGGTTCCCTCGAGCCCCGCGACGAGGTGGATCTCTTCGATCGGCGCGGCCAGCGGCGGATGCTCCTTGCCGGTCAGGCGATGCTGTCCCACGACCGTGCTTCCGTCCGTGAGCCGGGCTGCGAGGTGGAGGTTCTCCTCGCTGGTGGGCAGAACCTCTCCGCGAACTCCCAGCACCTCGCCGAAGCGCGCCAGGGCGCGTCGGATATCCCGGTGCGGTAGGTACGCACCCGTCAGCGCGAGATTTCCAACGCTGGCCCCGCGCAGGTCGAAGTCTGCGGGCATGCGCTTCGCGAAGGTCCCGAGCGTCTCGCAGCCGAACGCCTTCTGGGCGGCCGGCAGTTCGGCGATCCGTGGGTCGGTGCCAGCGACGAGGGCGCGAAGCGCGTCGGCCGCGCCCCGCGGCTCGCCGGCCGCATCGAAGCGATGACCGAAGCAGGCGCGAGCGGCCGCCGCTTCGGGCGAGCCGTCGTCGGCCAGCGCCAGCAGACGGTTTCGGAGATCTCCCACGGAGAGCATCCCGAACGCCTCGCGCAGGGATGCCGAGCTTCCTCCCGAGTCGAAGGGGGTGATGAGGTGAGTCGAGTTGTGGGTGTAACGGGGGAGCACCCGGCTCAGTTCACGCAGTGCGCTTCCGCCGCTGAGGAAGAGGATGCGGGGCCCGGCTTGTGGATGGGCGAGGGCGCTGGCAACGCGGGTCGGGTCACGGAGCGGCCACTCTCGGGACGTTCGGGTCTGGCTTCCCAGGCTGAACTCCTCGGGCTCTTCGATCGACTGCAGACCCTGGGGCACCGGCCAAGGATGCGGGCCCGTGGCAGACCCGGCAAGCCGGGGCGATAGACTCCGCTGGATGACGGGAGTCGAGACCGACACCCGCTCACCGTCTGGGGGTTCGTTTCGAGCGACCCTCGCGCCTCTCTCTCGTGGCGACGATCTGCTCGGAACCGCCGCGGCCCTAGCGTCTGCGGGCCACCAGGAGCGCCAGCCCGAGTGAGGTGAGCACGAAGGTGTTCGGCTCGGGGACCGAGGTGAGGCGGAAGGCATTGAAGGCCCCTGACAGGCTCTCGCGCCGGATTTCCATCGCGATCTCGTTTGCCGTGTCCGGTGTCAGATCCTCGAAGGTCAGCACGTTCCCAGCCCAGATGCCGTCTGTTTTTGTGTTCCAGTCGTCGTAGAATGCGCCGCCGCCGCCGTGGCTGAGCGTGAAATCCTGGTCCCGGTCGAAGTTCCGAGACGCGATGATGTCGATTGTGTATAGGGCGGCCGGATCGAGGCCCGTGAATACGAATTGCGCGGTCTGGGTATGGCCGTCGACGAACCAGTTGAAGTAGGAGTAATCGTCCGCCACCGAGATTGGCGCCCAGGAGGGAAGCGGGTTGGCGGGATTCCAGCCGACATGCTGACTGTCTTGGAATTTCGGCAGCTCGATGCTGATGCCCGAGGGCGTGCCGTCATCTCGGATCAGCGGCTGGGTGGTGTTGTCGTTGCCGGAGTGAAAGGTGTTCCACCCGAACCCGGCAGTGCTGTTGTCGTTGAAGTCGATCAGGATCGTGTCGGCCGAGACAATGCTGGCCTGCAGCGCGACCAGCAACCCGAGGGTCAGGCAAGCGGCGAGGTACGGGCTGCGGTGACTAAGCATGGGCAATGACCAGTGCAGGGCTCATGCCAGCCCTCGACCGCTCATCACGCGTATGCATGTCCAGCTCTAATGACGCCGGACTGCATCAAGAGGTGGAGGTCCGCGTGTAGCAGAGCCTTCAGCCGCCGCATTTTGCGCTAGCCTGGTGACCAACAGCGTCACTCAGAGGACTTGCATGTAAGTCCCCTTCCCCTCGATGAACCTACCGGACAAATCTGAAGGAAGTCTGAAGCGGGGGTTTCGCGGCCGAGTTTCTCGTATCTGCGCTGCTGCCCGCGATCGACTAACGACCCATCCGGATCGGCATCCGAACCGGCCTTCGGCTACTCTGCGCCTTCCCTCGGGAAGCGACTCGATCTGGGCAGGAGTTCGTGATCGGGTAGGTTCTTTCCGGTGTTTCGCTGTTATGTTTGGAAGCTCGCTCTACACCCGAAGGATGGAGAACCAGCGTGGGTCAGCGTAAGAATTGGGTAGCTGTCATCGATCGTCTGAACGGTAGCCGCAGCGGCTACTTGCGAATCCGAATGGGCTCCCCCGGGAGTGCCCAGGTCACCCGCTGTCGTCTGCTCGAGAAGTGGGACAATCTCGAGGTATGGACCGATGGCCCGTTCCTGCATCTGCAACTCGCCGGGTAACCCTCGCCGGGAATTCTCCGGTGGGGTCCGTGAATTCTCCGGTGGGGTCCGTGAAGAGAGACAGACCTCCCTTGCCGCGGCAGCCGGGCCGCTTCGATCCGCAGGGAGAGCTGTGACCGTCCCCGAACCGAGTTGGCCACGGCTATCCTGATGCGCCCCGACTCTACTGCCAGGAGAATCCGATGAGCGTTCGAACCCCGATTTGTGACCTCTTCGAGATCGAGCACCCCGTCTTTCTCGCGGGCATGGGCCGGGTTGCCTACGCCGAGGTGTGCGCCGCCGTGTCCGAGGCCGGCGGCTATGGAACCCTGGGAATGGCGGGAGCACCGCCCGAGGCCATCCGCGACGAGATGCGCGAGGTCCGCAGGCGCACCGACAAGCCCTTCGGTGTGGATCTCCTGGCGGCGCTGCCCGAGCATGTTTACGCCGCCATCGACATCATCATCGAGGAGGGCGCGTCCTCGTTCATTGCCGGTCTGGGAGTGCCGGGGCCGGTGATCGCCAGGTGTCACGACGCGGGTGTCAAGGTCATGGTCGTCTGCGGCAAGGTGAAGCACGCGGTCGCCGCCGAGGATGCCGGCTGCGACGCCGTCGTCGCTCAGGGGACGGAGGCCGGAGGCCACACGGGACAGGTGGCCGGAATCTCGCTGATCCCCCAGACCGTCGATGCCGTCGACATTCCCGTTCTCGCGGCTGGATCGATCATCGATGGCCGCGGCCTCGCCGCGGCGCTCTCCTTCGGTGCGCAGGGCGTCTGGATGGGGACGCGCTTCATCGCGACCGAGGAGGCGAACGCTGCCAAGGGTTTCAAGGAGCGGATCCTGGGCGCGGATGGCACCGACACCCGTATCACGCGCTGCTACTCGGGCAAGCCGATGCGAGTGATCAGCAACCCCTACGTCGAAGAGCGCGAGCGCGATCCGGACTCGATCCTTCCCTTCCCAGAGCAGCTGGGCGAGAGCGTGCGCTTGGGCAATCTCAGCTACGGCGGCGGCGAAGAGGTGGATTTCGAGCGAACCTGCCTGCCGTCGGGTCAGGGTGTCGGGGGGATCGACGAGATTCTTCCGGCTGCCGAGATCGTGCGCCGGGTCGTCGAGGAGGCGGAGGATACGATCGCCAGGCTGAATGGCATCGTGTCCGACAGCGCCCGTTGAAATTCGTCGTCAATGCCGCATACGCGCCCGTCGAGGCCTTGTGCGGAATGGCACGCGCCTGTGAGAAGGCGGGCTTCGAGGCGGTTGCGGTCTCGGATCACCTGATCCATCCCGAGAAGCTCGTCACCCCGTATCCCTACACGGATGACGGGACCCCGCGCTGGGAAGACTCCACCGAGTGGCCCGATCCCTTCGTGGTCATCGCCGCGATGGCGGCGGTGACCGAGCGACTGCGCTTCGTGACGAGTGTCCTCGTGCTTCCGCTGCGCAACCCATTCCAGGTAGCCAAGACCGTCGCGACCGTCGCGATGATGTCGAACGATCGGATCGTGCTCGGCATCGGGGCTGGCTGGATGGAAGAGGAGTTCCAGGCGATGGAGCAGGATTTTCGTCGCCGCGGCCGACGGATGGACGAGATGATCGAGGTGATGCGCAAGCTCTGGGAAGAGCCCGGCTACGTCGAGCACCACGGCGAGTTCTTCGATTTTCCGCCGGTGGGGATGCGGCCGGCCCCGCGCGAGCCGGTTCCGATCTGGGTCGGTGGAATTTCGCAGGCAGCCCAGCGTCGTGCGGCGACTCTCGCGGACGGCTGGATCTCGGACGTTCACACGATCGACGAGGTGGGCGAGATCGTTGCCGCGATACGCACACTTCGAGAGGACTCGCCCCGGGCAGGCGCTCCGCTGTCGGTATTGGCCGCCGTCACCGATGCATACACGATCGACGGCTACCGTCGTCTCGAGGAGGCCGGCGCCACTCACGTCCAGACGCTCCCCTGGACGCTCTACGGGCTGTCGGGCGCGACCCTCGAGGAGCGCTGCGAGGGCATCGCGCGCTTTGGAGAAGATGTGATCGCCGAGATGGGGTGACCGCTCAGCGCTTCAAGAGCTCCGGATTGCGCGCCTCGACCATGCGGCGCAGTCCCTCGCGAATCGAGACCTTCGCCTCACCTAGCGTCTCGTGCATGCGGGCGAGATCGAGTGTGACGCTGCCGATCGTCTGGTCCGTGTAGCGGAAGCTCGGCTCGAGGCCCGTGAGTTCGCCGAGGATTCCGCACCACTCTTCGATGCTCGACTGGGCTCCTCCCCAGTTCACGCTGCTCGCGGGAACAGAGGCCAACTCGAGTAGTCTCGGGATCTGGGCGATATAGTCGTCTTCGTGGATCGGGTTGAAGAGGTTCGGCTTGTCGGGATGCGCAGGGATCGGAGTCCCGGCGTTCATCATCATCAGGTGGAACCACGGCCAGCCCCCGTTGTCGCCGTAGGGCACGCTGAAGCGCGCGATCACCGTCGGGATCTGCCACTCCCGTGCGGCGAACCGCGCGACCGTCTCCGCTGAGATCTTGCAGATGCTGTAGGTCGGAAGCATGGCGCGATGGTTGTCACCCAGCGGCGCCGTCTCCGAGAGTTTTTCGTGGCCCGCGTACTGGTACACGCCCGCTGACGAGCAGTGCAGGAAGGCCCGGGGTGATCGGCCGCGCCCCAGATGCGCCATCAGGCGCCCGACCCCTTCGGCGTTCGCCTGTAGGTCGTAGTCGAAGTCGCCGCTCTTCACGACGGCGAAGTGGAGAACCACGTCGAAGTCGTTCGGCACTCCGTCGAAGTCGTCGCTCGCGAGATCTACAGCGACGGTGCGGGCGCCGAGCGCTTCCACGCGTTCACGATCTTCCGCCCGCCGAAAGCGCGCCAGGCCCCACACCTCGTTGTTCTTGCTGAGCTCCCGAACGACAGGCAGCGCGACCTGGCTGGTGGGTCCGGTGACCAGGATCTTCTCGCCATGGAGATCACTCACGACAGGCTCGCTCCGTCCACCCGGATGCGCTCCCCGTTGATGTGCGCGGCATCATCGGAGCCCAGGAATGCAACCAGGCTGGCCACGGTCTCCGGTCCGCGGAAACGGTCGAGTGGGCTGGCCCGCATGAGGATCTTCATGTCGATGCCGTCGGGAAAGCTCGGGTCCTTGGTCATGGGGGTCTTGATCGAGCCCGGGCAGATCGCGTTCGCGCGTACCCCCTGCTTGCCGTACTCGATCGCGATCGCCTGGGTGAGCGAGAGCACGCCCGCCTTCGAGGCGCCGTAGGCCGCCGCGTAGGGGAGACCGGCGAGCGCCGACGTCGAGGACATGTTCACGATGCATCCCTGGCTTTCGAGCAGGTGGGGCAGGGCGGCCTGGCACATCAGGAACGTGCCCGTCAGGTTGACGGCCAGGATGCGGTTCCAGTCCTCGACCGCCATCTCGTGCGTGCGCTCGAAGCGGAGGATCCCGGCGATGTTGCAGAGCACATCAATGCGGCCGAAGCGATCGATGCAGGTGGCAAGGGTCTTGCTGGCCTGCGCGGGATCGCTGACGTCGCAGATCACGGACTCTGCGGTTCCGCCGCACTCGACCGCGCGTTTTGCACTCTCCTGGACCGCGTCCGCCTGAACGTCGGCGCACAGGATCGTCCCTCCTTCCTGTGCGATGCGCTCGACGCTGGCGCGCCCGATGCCGGAGGCGGCGCCGGTGATCAGAACGACCTTGTCTTCGAATCGGCGGAGCGAGCCTTCAGTGGACTTGGTTCGAGATTGGCTCACGCGGGTCTCCTCGGTTGACCGAGAGGTTCGGGGTCAGTATACGATCCGCACGCGATGAGTGCCTTCTCTGCCGTCTTCTTCGACTTTGGTGGAACGCTGTTCAGCTACGCGTCGTTCGAGCGCGCGATGCGTTCAGGGGACGGCAAGCCGATCTTCATTCAAGGCGCCGAACGTCTGGGTGTCGAGGTCGATCGGAGGACGATCGCGAAGGCCTACGGCAAGGCGAGCCGGGCCGCTTTCCAGAAGTACAACGACCAGAGCTTCTACCTGCATCGGGATCTCTTCAATGACACGTTCCGCACTTTTGCGGCCGAGCTTGGCGGCGAAGCGGACGAGGATTTCGTCGAGTGGTTCTACGACCTTCAGCGCGACACATTGCTCGAGAGCTTCGAGCTTCGCGCGGACTGCATGACCACCCTCGAGAGCTTGAGGGAGGACGGCCTGTCGCTTCACATCGTGTCGAATATCGACGACGACTACCTGCATCCCATGGTCGTGCGCTCGGGCCTCGACGCCGTGCTCGACCACTGGACGAGCTCGGAAGAGGCCCAATCCTGCAAGCCCGACGGGCGCTTCTTCGAGTTGGCCCTGCAAAAGGCCGGCGTCGCGGCGTCGGAGGTTCTCTTCGTCGGCGACTCCCCGGCCCA
>JAYGDB010000198.1:0-8383 GCA_046583095.1 Myxococcota bacterium
CGGCGTGGTGCTGCTTCACGACCTCGGGCGTCAGGATCACGCAGTGGCCCCGCTCGTCGTCGCCGAACACCTGGGACGCGATCTCGTAGCAGCGTCCGTGTCCGACACACCTTTCCGAATCCACCCGCACCTTCACTGCGAGGCCGGCCAGACGATCGGCAGGTACAGCACCTCGCGAATCCCGGGGCTGTAGGTCGGCGTCTCGCCCGGCTTGATCTGGTAGTCGGGAATCCGCTTGTGCCACTCCTCGAGGGCGACGCGCAGTTCCATCCTCGCGAGGTGCGAGCCAAGGCAGCGGTGGGCTCCGCCTCCGAAGGCGAGGTGGCGATTGCGCTCACGCTCGAGATCCACCTCTGCGGCGTTGCCGAACTCCTGGTCGTCGGTGTTCGATGCCCCGAGGAGAAGAGTAACGAGTTCGCCCTTCTTCATCTCGACGCCGTGCAGGGTGACATCCTGCTTGAGGACCCGCGGCACGCCCGTGACCGGGGTCTCCCAGCGGAGCAGTTCCTCGACGGCGCCCTCGACGAGTTTCGGCTGGGTGACGATTCGGTTCCGCTGCTCGGGGTTTGCAGCCAGGTAGGCGATGTTGCAGCCGAGGGTCGCGGTTACGGTATCGAGCCCCGCGAGCAGCAGCAGGAAGCAGATGTCGAGGATTTCCTCGTTGCTGAGCTTCTGGCCCTTGAGCTCGGCTGTCACCAGATAGGTCATCAGATCATCGAGGGGTTGCTTGCGCCGGACGGCGATCAGGTCTTCGAAATACGCGTAGATCTCGCGGCCGGTGCGAACCCGGATGTCCTGCGTCTCGTCGGGGTTCTCGGTTTGCATCTGCGGTCGGATGATGCCGTCCTTGAGTCGCAGGAAGGTTTCGAGCTCTTCCGGGGGCAGCCCCATCAGGTGCAGGAAGGCGTTGCAGGGCAGCGGAATTGCGAAATCCCTGTCGAACTCGCATTCGCCGTTCTCGATGAAGCCGTCGATCAGCTGATTCGCGTCGGCCCGAACGGCCGGGGCAAGCTCCTGCATCCGCTTTCGCGAGAAGCGTGGATCGAGGAGCTTGCGGTACTTCGTCTGCTCCGGTGGGTCGATCTGCTGCGGGATCATCGGGCGCTCGGTGCCGAGCGCGATCTGCAAGTCCATGGCCGAGGAGAAGATCTCGGGGTGTCGAAGTGCCCAGGTCACGTCTTCGTAGCGCGAGATGACGGCCCCACCGAGGCTGCGAGCGACGGGGCAGCCCTCGATCATGCGTCGGTAGACGGGTTGGGGGCAGGCGGAGACCCCGGGATCGAAGAGGTTCACCTCGCCGGTTTCGGGGTTCGGGTTCTCGTTCGCCATCCAGATCCTCCTTTGAGCGTCGCTTCGACACCATAAGCCGAGATCTGATGATCCGTCAAATCATCCGATTCTGGCTCGCTCGTGGTCAGCAG
Source organism: Myxococcota bacterium (assembly GCA_046583095.1). Lineage (GTDB taxonomy): Bacteria > Myxococcota_A > UBA9160 > UBA9160 > UBA4427 > JAJDAN01. The sequence goes on from JAYGDB010000198.1 coordinate 1,422, forward strand.
ACGCGAACGCTGCTCCCGATGGCGGGGTCTTCTCGTTTCCGCTCAGCCGAACCAGGCGGACGTCGTTCGCAGCCAGAAGGTCGGGCCGTCGGAGTAGATGAAAAGAGCACAGACCGCGGCGGCGACCGGGAGCCGCGCGAAGCGCGGGGCGTCCTCGGTGAGCGCGCAGGCGAGCCATCCCATCAGCGGCACCCACACGAGGAACAGGTATCGACCCTGAACGCCGGCATCGATGAAGCCCTTCTCCAGATAGGTCGGATAGTTGACGAGAGTGAGCAGCACCGCGCCATAGGCGAGGGCGATGCCGCCGAACCCGCGCGCAAGTGGGCTCCGGGCTCGTCGCCAGGCGAGCGCCTGGAACACGAACGCGAGGGCGAGAACGAGGCCGAAGGTGACGCGCTCCCAGTGGCTGCGGTGGAGTACCTGGTGGCCGAAGTAGCCCAGGCTCCGGTCGAACATGATGTAACCCCAGGTGAGCGGGTACCTGAACCAAGGGACACGCCAGTCACCGCGCTTCTTCGCGCTCGCCAGTTGGTGGCGGGTGGACTCCCGGTCGGCGTCGTGGTCGATCGTCGAGGTGAGTTTCAGCGCTTCCGTGTACTCGATGCGTCCCTGCCGGTAACCGTCCAGGATGAAGTCGCGGGCGAAGATGCGGTGCTGACGCGCGGCCTCGATCCCGACCACCTGGTCGAAGCTCGGGACCAGCCTCCCGTACTGCACGAGGTTGCCGCCATAGAGGAGGACGTTCGCGAGTGCGACGACGACGAGCCCGATCGACAAGGGGCGTCCAATACCGGCCAACCGGGTGCGAGCATCCCGCAGGTGTCGTCGCTCGTGGACGACCACCGCGCCGACGATCAGCGCGGCCAGCGGCAAGAACGACCGCTTCGTGAGACAGCCGAGTCCGGTCGCGAGCAGGAGAACCGCCAAGGTCCTCGGGTCCCAATTGGAACAGAGTCTTGCAAGGTAGTAGAAGGCTGCCGCCGCCAGCAGGTTGACGCCATTGTCATAGCTCACCGCCGCGCCGATCCCGGTGAACATCAGGGTGTTGGTGAGGCAGACGAGGAAGACGACATGGGTCAGCGGCTCGCGACTCACGACGCGAATGAAGCGGAGGCCATAGGCGGCCGTCGCGAGCGCCATCCCGACGTTCGCAACGCGCAGCCACAGCAGATCTTCCAGCCCGAACGCTGCCAGCCGGCCGAGGATCCAGTCGTACAGGAAGGGGCGATCGCTGATCAGCCCGAGCGCGTGGTTGTCGGGGCTCGATTGGGGAAGGCCCCAGGTCGCGGCGTGTGCAAGTACGCGTCCGACGTGGGTGACCTCGTCGGGCGGAACCGAGCCATCGACGGAGACGGCCAGTCCGAGCAGCCTTGCCCCGAACCACACGAAGCAGCCGGCGATCGTCGCTCGCGTCCAGACAGGTGTCGCTGCGTCAGGGAACAAGGGTGGGTCCTTCGAGGCGAAGACCCTCTCGGATGGCTGCGTCGTCGAGCATAAGCGGGGCGATCACCCCTGCGGCCTCGAGGGCGTACGCGGAAGTTGCCGCGAACTGGCTGGTGAAGGACTCGGTCGGGTAGGGGAGTCGCAGCTCGTAGCGGCCCTCCGGATCCGCGCGGCTGTAGGCCCGGTACTCCAAGGGCTGTCCATTCGCGCCCTCCAGAGTGAGTCGCCCTTCGATAACCGCTCCGGGCAAGGTCAGTCCTTCGATGCGCGCTCCTCTCACGATCTCGTAGAGCTTGAAGCGCCCCGGCTGCTCGCCGTGAGGCGGCGACTCGTAGATCAGGCGGTGACGCTCGAGCGCGGGAACAAAGATCGAGGCGTCGGCCTTGCGCAGGCTGCCCGCAGAGCCTCGCATGCGATGCAGACGCGCGAGCATGCTTCGCGGCTCGTAGGGTTCGGGTGCATGTCCGGAGCCCGCCTCGCGCACGAGCACGTAACGGATTTGGAGGTCTGCTGCGACTTCGAGGCCCCGGCGCTCGTTCGGAGAGGCGAAGTAGCGCTCGGCGGCCTCGAAACGATCGGCACCGACGTCGTCGCCGAAGTTATCCTGGCTGGTTGGACGCTGGGCGACGTATCGCATGATGTGACCATCGCCCCAGGCGGTCAGGACCCCGTAGCTTGGTGGGGGCCCCTCGGACAGCCACCCGTCGGTCGGTGGAGAGTGATCTCCGAGCCAACGTGCGGCGGCGACCAGGGATTCGTGGCCGGAGACACGCTGGGGGGCGTGCACCGGCTCGCCCGCAAAGGCGCGCTGGGCGGTTCCCCAGGCACGTAGATGGGGGACCACGAGAGGAGCCAGGAGGATGACGGCCGCCAGCGCGGAGGCGAGCGCGAGCGTCCACCGCGTGGTTCTCGCCCGGGCAGGAATCGCGCGAAGCGCCAAGTCGACGCTGCACGCGATCGTCAGAGCCCAGGGCACCGCCAGCGAGTTCGCGAAGCGTTGCTGGGCGATGGTTGCCCCGAACAGCACCGCGCACCAGAGTGCCACGACGCGATGGGACGAAGTCCGACGCTTTGTGGTGACGAGTGCCCAGAGCATGACGGGTAGTGCGTAGAAGAGAGGCGTGAGGGAGCCGTGCGCGCGCTGGAGAGTGAACGATTGGCCGTCGGAGAAGAGGGGTAGGGACTCGGCGACGACCGACTGGAAGGATTCTCCTCGGAAGAACCACGCCACGGCATCTGCAATGCCTTCGCGCATGGAAGGCAGAGCGAGCGTGCCGAGCAGAGGGCCCACGAGGGCGACGGCGAGGAGCCCTGCGCGTAGGGAGCGGCCCGTCTGTCCGGTTGCTGAGCGCCAGGCGATCGCGCAGGCTCCGAAACCGATGGCCGGCAAGCCGAGCCAGATCGGCTGGAAGCCCGACAGCACGACCGGGCTGATGTCGCCCCAGGCCGCCCACGTCCGCCCGATCGCGAAGGGAGCCACCAGCAGGAACGCGACTCCGTGGGCCACGGCTGCGTCAGCGGCGCGGCGAGCCGCGGTCTGGGCGTCCGCTGCGGAGACGACCCACAGGACCATCCACCCCTGGGCCAGAACTACCTGGAGGAGTGTGCCCGGCCAGACCAGGAGACTCGCGCCGATGGCTGTGCCGAGGACGATCGGCGTTCGGAGGCTTGGCTGCCGCGGCGAGACGAACGCCAACTGCGCCGCGAGCAAGCCGGTCACGAGTAGCGCGACGGCCGCGTGATGATCGACGAATCCGATCTGCGAGTAGTGGATGGGAGGAGGGAGCAGGCAGACGAACAGCGCGGCGATGAGCCCGACGCGGCGGCCAAAGAACCTCCGCCCCAGGAGAAAGGTTGCAGCGACCGTCGCCGAGCCCAGCAGCGGAGGGGCCCAGACTGCGATGCGCTCGACACCCGTCGCGTCGCCCGGCCCGACGCTGAGCCACGCCACCCAGGCGATCGCCTGCTCGAAGAAGGGCGTCCAGATCGGCTCGCCGCCGTTCGGGAAGCTCACGTAGAAGTCTCGAGTCAAGACCTTCGGGAAATTCTCGACGGTCCAGACGATCCGCCGCAGGTGGTAGTGCGCGTCGGGGCCGACCAGGCGGATGCCCTCGGCGGTGAGGACAGCGGGCCAGGTGACGGTTCGCACGACCAGGGCCACCCCGAAGGCGCACAGGGCCAGGAGAACGTCCGTGGCGCGGGTCGCCCCCCGGTCGAGATTGTCGCTCGTCTCCCCAACGCCCATCACGCGACAAGGCTATCCCGAAGCACGGGGCAGTCCACTCGTTTTGCCTATACTGGGGGCCTGGAGGCCGCCGTGAGACGATTCATCTCCCCCGACGAACTGGCGCGGGATCGACGCTTCAAGCGGGTCAATCCCCGGAACCAGCTGCTCGAGTCGCTGCCGGACGACGTCGACGAGATCGTCCGGGTCTTCGAGACCATCGCCCCGAAGCTGCGCGAGCGGATCGAGGGCACGGAGCTCGCTGAGGTGTACGATGACCTGGGGCCGGGCTTCCAGTTCCTGACCGCATCCGGTGGCCGCCAGGGGGCTGGCGAGCGGTCCCCGTTGCAGATGCGCATGCAGCTCCACGGCATCTTCGTCGGCGAGCTCCAGGCTCTCGAGGCTGCGGGCCGCACGGTTTGGGACTTCCCGGAAGCTCCCTGGGAGTTCAAGATGAACATGGCGCGCCAGTGCTGGGACGAAGGGCGCCACGTCCAGATCTTCGAGAAGCTCATGGATCACGTGGGAGGCGAGGTCGGCGCTTTCCCCGAGAGTACCTTCCTCTTCGAGGCCTCCTGCCACGACGATCCCGTCCTGCGGGTTACCGGCGTGAACCGCTGCCTCGAGGGCCTGGCCTGCGACGTCTTCCGCTCTCTCATCGACCACGGCAAGGAGGTGGACGACGACCTGATGACCCAGGCGGTGGACTTCGTCCTGGCGGACGAGCTCACCCACGTGCGCTTCGGCAGCGAGTGGGTGCGGGAGTTCACGAAGGACGATCCCGAGCGCGCCGAGCGCGCCCGGGAGTTCCAGCGGGAGACCGAGCGTGCCTTCTCGTTCGGTGGCCGCCAGATCGCCCGGTCGGAGCGCGCCGAGGCGGGCTTCACCGAAGAAGAGCTCGATGAGATCGAGGAACTCGCGGCCTCGCGCGCCAAGGGTCCGCGCAGCGAGACCCTGGTCGCCGCAGCCGAGCTTCTGCGCGACCGGCATCGGGCTCGGAAACGGGGCGAGGACGTCCCGCCGCTCGCCGCCTGAGCCTCCAGCCCGTGGAGCTGCTCGAGTCGGGTTACGGCCTCGTCGAAGGCCCTCGCGTCGATTCCGAGAACCGCCTGTACTTCAGCGACGTGCACGGGGGCGGCGTCTATCGCCGCACTTCGGAGGGCCTCGTCGAGACGGTCGTTCCGAAGCGACGCGGAGTGGGCGGCATTGCGCTGCATGCCGATGGGGGCATCGTCTGCTCGGGTCGCAATATCTGCCACGTTCAGGACGGCGAGACCCGAATTCTCTTCGACCCGCCCGAGACCCCGGGCTTCAACGATCTCTTCACGGATTCGCAGGGCCGCGTATATGTGGGAAGCATGCGCACGAGCCCCTTCGGTGATGCTGCCGCGGGGCCGCGAACTCCCGGAGAGCTGTGGCGCATCGACGCCGAAGGCAAGGCGGTGGAACTCTACGGAGACGTGAGCCTCACGAACGGGATTGGCTTCTCGCCCGACGGGGCGGTGATCTACCACAGCGATACCGCGCGTTCCCACGTGATTGCTCACGACGTGGCGCCGGACGGCTCGTGTACGAACCGGCGGGCGTTCGCGATCCTCGACCGCGGGGCCCCCGACGGCCTCGCCGTCGACACGCAGGGCTTCGTCTGGGTGGCCGCCTATGGGGGTGGATGCGTGTCGCGTTTTGCGCCGGATGGACGTCTCGATCAGCATGTCGAGGTTCCCGCCAAGGAGGTCACGAGCTTGTGCTTCGGCGGGGACGACGGGCGCGACCTGTACGTCGCGACGGCGGGAAACAGCGACGATCCCGCTCTCAAGGGCTGCGTGTTCAGAGATCGCGCGCCCGTCGCGGGTCTGCCCGCGCCACTCGCCCGGCTCTAGCGCCGACCCGTAGCTCGACTCACGACGCCCTCTGGTGTTGCCCGCTCTCGCGGTGTCATCTCGATCCCCGGGGAGAGCTTGACGGGGGGTCGCAGCGGGGCCCACCATGGGGCTCGTGGAGCCGGAACGCAGCCGCCGCTATCCGTTCATCATCGGCAACGAGGAGGTCGAAACGATCGGCAGTGTCCTCGAGGCCGCCATCGAGAGCGCAGTCGAGCGTGTCGTTGCCGGATCATCCTGACACGGCCGCCGTGGTCCTGGCGGCGGGGGGCTCGCGTCGGCTGGGCGCTGCGAAGCAACTGCTCCGCTGGCACGGGAGTTCGCTCGTCAGACGCGCGGTCGAGGCCGCCCTCGGATCCCGCTGCCAGCCGGTCTACGTGGTGGTGGGCAGCGGGGCCGGCGAGGTCGCCGCGGAGCTCTCGGACACCGACGCGGTCATCGTGGACAACCCCGCGTGGCGGGAGGGCTTGTCCAGTTCGATTGCGGCAGGGGTTCGCGCGGCGACGGGCGAGGCGGGTCCCGCGGCGTTGCTCCTGATGCTCGTCGATCAGCCCCACGTTTCAGCGGAGGTCCTCGACGGGCTGCTCGCGGCCTTCGACGGCGGCATTGCCGCTTCTCGCTACGCCGGAACTCTCGGTGTTCCGGCCGTGTTCGGACGTGCTCACTTCGAGGCGCTGATTCGCTTGAGCGGCGATCGCGGCGCCCGCCCGCTCCTCGAGGCGGAGGGCGAACGCGTGCGTGCGGTGGACTTCGAGGCAGGCGCTGTCGATATCGATACGCTCGAAGACTGGAGCGCCCTGGCTGCCTTCGCCGTGGAAGAGCCGGACTGAGCGCGGCTATTCGAAGTAGTAGACCACTCCGAGGTTGGCGGAGAAGACGTTGTTGTGGTGGTCTGCGATCGCGTAGCTGATGCTCGGCGCGACCGCCCACTGCTCTGTCAGGAACAGGTTCGTGCCCGCGCCGAGGCGAGTCATGAAGAGGAACGGATGGCCGGGTCGTCCCCCCATGATTCCGATGCCGGCCCTGATCCAGGGCTGGACCATGTTCGTAAGGAACGTGTACCGGAGGTTGTAATTGGCGAGGTGGGTGCCCGAGAACTCTTGCCAATCGTACTGGGCTTCCATCGAGAAGTGGCTCGTGACGTGCCCGCCGACGACTAGGCCGATGCCGCCGCTGTAGCGGTCTTCGGCCTCGTCCTCGTTGACCGCGAAGCTCCCACTGAACTCCGCGTACGCCGAACTCTCCTTCTCGTAGTAGAGTTCTTCCTCGTCCTGCGCCTGGGCGTTGGATGCGGCGGTAAGCGTGGCGGTCAGAACCACGACGGCCCCAAGTGCCAGAACTCGTCCGATCATCGATAGTCCCTTCCTGTGGTCGCGTTTGGTCGCGCCCGCGCATCTTAACAGGAACCCCCC
>JAYGDB010000002.1:0-11421 GCA_046583095.1 Myxococcota bacterium
AACCCGCCGCCTACGTCTTCCAGCTTCGGCATCACGATGGACTCGATGACGAACTTCATCGCCGCCGACGTGCTCGTCACCGATCTGGACATCAGTCTGTTCATCACCGGCAGCGGCCTGGCTCCGAGCTGCCCGCTCGACATCTCGGCGGCGACCACCGACATCTTGGGCGACTACGCGCTCGATCCAGACGCCGTCGATGCCACCTTCGTCGACGTGAATCAGCTGCCGGGCGTTGCGGTCCTCTTCGGCAATTTCAACTACCAGCTCTTCGGCATCTGCGACATTCCGATCATCGGTGACATCATCCAGCTCTTCCTGCCGGACATCGAGGCCCTCTTCGCCCAGGGCTTCCTGGACTTCCTGCAAGATCCCGACGGCAACGGGCCTCTCGACGCACCGATCGCAGCAGCGATCCAGGTGGTGCTGGAAGGAATCGAGATCTCCGGGCCAATCGGCCAGGGCCTGGGCGTTACGCTCGACACGCCGATCTTCGATATCCCGGAGGACGACGGCGGCCTCACGATCGGGACGGACACGAGCGTGACCGCCTCGGTCGGGTCCGGCCCCGGCCAGTGCAACGCGCCGGCCAGCGCGCCCGACCTCCTCGCATCCCTGCACGTGCCCGACCCCTTCCCCAGCTTCTTGGCGACGACGCCGGGCGGCCTCCCCTACGAGCTCGGCATCGGCATCTCGACCTCGGCATTCAACCAGCTGCTGCGCGCCCAGATCGAGTGCGGACTCCTCCAGCTCGACTTGACGGAGTTCGACTTCGGAACGGGGCCCCTACCTCTCACGACCGGGTTACTCAGCCTGCTGATTCCCGAGCTCGCGATCTTCCCGCCCACCGCGCCTGTTCTGCTGCGGCTCCGGCCGACCCTGGCACCCGTCGTGACGGGCAACAGCGGCCCCAACGGCGAGCTCGCCGAGATCCGTATCGGACACCTGATCCTCGAACTCCACGACGTGACGCCGGGGGTGACCCAGCCGCTCCTGGTGGTAGCGCTCGACTTCCGCGCCGGGCTCGAGCTTCTCGTCGATAGCGCCACGGACCAGCTGGCTCCAAGCCTCACGAGCGTCGCGCCCGCGGACGTCACGATCTCGATCATCGACAATCTCGTCCAGACCGACGAAGCCACGCTCCAGGCCGCACTCCCGCTGCTGCTCCAGGTGGCGCTTCCGTCCCTCGGCTCGAGCCTCGGCAGCTTCCCCGTTCCGAGCTTCCTCGACCTCGAACTCGACCCGGTCGAGATCTCGCGAAGCGGAAACTTCATGTCGATCTTCGCCGACCTCAGGATTCCCCTCCTCTCCAACGGCAACATGGAAGACACCCTGGACGGACCGGCGGATGGCCTCGACTGGGAGGGCGACCTGTTCACGATCGTCCCGGCCGAGAACGCGGTGAACCCGATCAATGGCATCGGCATGTTGCGCTTCGACGGCACCACCCCCTCCGGCGCCGCCGCAGGGCTGGACTCGGAGGTCTCCCAGGTCGTGGACCTGAGTGCCTTCGCGGCCCAGATTGCGACGGAGCAGGCCACCTTCCAGACGACGGCGTTCTTCAACCGGATCGACGCCGGGCCCAACACCGACACCGAGTTCCAGGTCATCATCGAGGCCCTGGACGCCGGCAGCCTCGCGATCGGGTCCGCCGCACAACTCCTCTCGACAGACGGCGATCCAGCTACCTGGGAGCGGCAGGTCGCGGGTCTGCTGCTGCCCGCGGCGACCGCGAGCGCGCGGGTCACCCTCCTCGCGAGCGAGAACGTGCTCGACGACGCGATCTCCCCGGAGTTCGACGGCCACTACGCGGACAATGCGCGCGCCCTCGTGCTGCCCCCGCTGGGCGTTGCCAATGCGGACATGGAGGACCTGGGCGACACCAACACCGACGGCACGGGCTGGGAAGGGGATCTCTTCACCATCGTCGGGGCCGAGAACGGCGTCACCCCGAACGGCGGGTCCTCGATGATGCGCTTCGACGCAACATCGGCCACCGGCGGCAGCGGCCAGTTCGCAGCGGCGGTGGATCAGACGGTCGACGTGACCGAGTACACCAGCCTGATCGCCACGGGGACCTTGTCGATCCACGTCAGCGCCGTTTTCAACCGCGTCGATCTGGACGCCGAGACCGACAACCTCTTCGGCCTGCTGCTGGACGCGCAGGACGCGGCCGGAGCGACGCTCGGCACTGCCTTGATGACCCTCTCCAGCGACGGCGACGTGGGTAGCTGGGAGCCGCTCCAGACGAACCTCGCGCTGCCGGCCGGGACCACGCAGGTGCGGGTCCAGCTGAACGCATTCGAGAACGTCTTCGCCGATCCGGTGTCACCCGAATTCGACGGCCATTACCTCGACGACGTGCAGGTCTGGGTCTCGCCCTAGAGCCCCCCTGACTCCACTGAACACGGCGAAGCGACGATGGCAGGGCAACGGATCGTTGCGGGAGCTCGACGGAAGCTTCGCGTGCCTATCCTCTACACAGCCGACAGACGCGCCCGCTCTGAGAGGCAACGATGACGCAGCGCAAGCCGCCTGGAACCAGCTTCGAGAACTTCGCGGACGCCCAGATCCGCAAGGCCCGGGAGGAGGGCCTCTTCGACGACCTGCCCGGGAAGGGCAAGCCGCTGAACACCGGAGATGCCTACGACCCGCTCTGGTGGGGGAAGCAGCTCGTCGCGCGGGAGGGCGTCTCGGTGCTTCCCCCCGCCCTCGAGATCCGGCGAACGGTCGAGCAGGAGATGGCGCGCATCCAGGGCCTGCAGCGCGAGGACGAGGTTCGCGCCGCCATCGACAGCCTCAACGAGAAGATCCGCAAGGTCAACCGCTCGAACGTGTCCGGCCCTCCCACCACGCAGCCGGTGCTCGACGTCGAGAAGGTCGTGGCGCTCTGGAAATCCAACATCTCGATCCCGGCCCAAGACCCGGACCCTCGCTGCGTGCGAGAGTAGAGAATCTGTCCAATAGCCCTAGCTCTGCGTGAAAGGCTCGGCGGGCGGGCCTTCGCGAGACCTCGTGCGGACCCCGGTGCGCTGAACCGGGCCTCGGACTCCGCGGAGGACGGAGGGCTCGGCTACGTTCTTCGAGGTGCGCGCATCGATTCGACTGGGCTTGCTGCTGTTGGCCTGGGGGCTCTTCGGCTGCGGCGACGATGGCGAAGGTGCTGCACCGCCCGATCGCATCTTGACGCATGCGCTCGCCAACTTCGCGAGCGACCTGGAGACGGCACCGACCTGGCGCAAGATCGCCGGCCGTCACCAGCGCCTCTTCTCATGCAAGCTCAGTTGTCGGCTCGAGTTCGAACTGCCACCCCAGGTCGCCATCCGTGGCGAGAAGCTGGTGCTCACCACCGGCGTGTGGGCGCCCGAGCCCGGCGCCGGCGCTCGCTTCCGGGTCGAAATCGACGGCCTCGCGATCCACGACGCGCCCGGCCGGCACGGCCTGCGCGACGCGCTCGAAATCGAGCTTCCGGCCGACCGGTCGCCGCTCGCGCGCCTTGTCCTAGACGCGCAGCTGGTGGGGGACGACTCGCTCGCCATGTGGATCGAACCGACGCTGGTGCAGCGAGTTGCCCGAGAACGGCTTCCCCCGGTGGACGCGTGGAACCTGCTGCTCGTCACGTCGGATACCACCCGCCTCGACGAGCTCTCGGTCTACGGTGGGCCGGTGCCAACGCCGAGTCTCGAGCGCCTGGCCCAAGAAGGGATCCGCTTCGACGACGTGCACTCGGCCGCCTTCGGCACCCTCCCGTCTCACGCGACACTCTTCACATCGCAGCACGCGCGCGAGCACGGGGCCATCGGCAACGGCTGGCTCCTCACGTCCAAGGTTCCCACCCTGGCCGAGGCGCTGCGACAGCGCGGTTACACGACCGCCGGCTTCGTCAGCACCACGGTGCTCGACCGTCGCCTAGGACTCGGGCGGGGCTTCGACCTCTACGACGAGCCCTACACCCAACAGCGCCGCGGCAACCTCACCCTCGCGCTGGTCTCCGACTGGCTCAACCGAAATCCGCTCGAGCCGTTCTTCCTGTTCGTCCATCTCTACGACCCACACCAGCCCTACTCGCCCCCCCCTCCCTTCGACGCGCTCGAAGGCCTGAACGTGGACGTGGCCGCTGTGGACCAGCTGCTGGCCTCGCTAGGTCCCGGCAAGAGCGGCGCGGTGAGCGCCGACGCTGTCCTTCGAGCCGACCGCGCTGCACTACCGGCGGTCGGAGCCGTGGCACGCGCCCGCTACAGGGGCGAGATCGCCTTCGTCGACGCCCAACTCGCGCGACTCCGAGCGTTGCTCGAAGCGCGCGGGCTCCTCGATCGAACACTCGTCGTCTTCACCGCGGACCACGGCGAGAACTTCCTCGATCGCGGCCCCTCGCTGGCCTTCGATCACGCCGGGCTCCACGCCGAGGTCACGCGGCTTCCGCTGCTGATGCGCTTCCCCGACGGCCGCCAAGCCGGAACGGTGTCGGATCGCTTGACGAGTAGCCTCGACGTGGCGCCCACACTCTTGGCGGCCCTGGGCGCCGAGCCGCCCGAGGAGTGGCGAGGTTCGTCCCTTCTCGACGCCGACGCCGAGTCGATGCTGGTACTCGAGGCTTCGCTCGGCAAGGAGATCGCGGTGCGCTCGAAGCGCTTCCTCTACCGAGCGTTGCAGGCGCCTTGGATCGACCAGCCGAAGCCGACACGCAAGCTCGGATATCGGCCGGGACGCCCGGAGCAGCTCTACGAGCGCGAGCCTGGTCAACCCGAGCGCCGGAACGTCTTTGCGGAGGGCCATCCGGCCCTCCCGGCCCTGCGAGCGCGTCTCGAACGCTTCCTTTCGGAGACCCCGAAGGCCTCGACAAGACGGCTCGCCGACGAAGGGCACCTCGAGGCGCTGCGCGCCCTCGGCTATCTCGACGACCCCGAGGAGGAGTGACCCGCGCTCCCCGGCGAGCGGTCGCACTCAGCAGTCCCGCAACCTCAACCGCTCGAAGGTATCCGGCCCTCCCCCCACGCAGCCAGTGCTCGACGTCGAGAAGGTCGTCGCGCAGTGGCGCGCGCAACACGAGAGCCCGAGCGACGACCGCTAGCCGGGCGAAACTGCGTCCAGGCAGCTAGCCCACCAGCTCCGCGAAGTCGTCCTTCAGCAACGCGTCGATTCGCTGCAGCCAGCCGCGGATCAGGGCCATCCCGCGTTCATTCGAGAAATCCAACATGTCGATCCCGGTGATCATGCGATAAGCGATGAAAAGCAGCGCGGTGCGGTAGTCGCGAACGAAGGTGTCGAGATCGTAACCGCGCACGCCCCCGTCGCAGAGCCGCTGGTGGTACTCCTGCAGCAACTCATCCGCGCACTCTGCGGCGACGTCCTCGCTGAGGTTGCCGCAGATGAAGTAGGCGACGTCGAGCGCGGCCGGTCCCCGGGAGACCGTCTGCCAGTCGAAGACGGTGATGCGGGCGTCCGCCCCTTCGCCCTCGAAGAACATGTTGTCGAGCCGGTAGTCCCCGTGGAGAAGCGTGAAGGGTGGCACGCCGAGCTGCCGCATCACCGGGGTACCCCCTTCCCGGAGCCAATCCGCAAACGCCCAGAAGGTCGGAGACAGGTCGCCACCGAAGCCGTGGAAGCGCTTCCTTCCCTTCCGGTACATCACCTCGACGTAGCGACTCAGGATGTTGACCGGCGGCGCCCACGCGAGAGTCTCCAGATCCGGATGCTCCCACCACGCAAGATGCACAGCGGCCACGTGACGCAGGGCGGCTGCCGCCTCCTCGCGCGTGCAACCCGCAACCTGGTTTCCCAGGCGCCGCGCGGGGGCCAGGTCTTCGAGCAGCAGCAGGTACCGTCGTCGGTTCTTCGAAGCCAGCCACAGACCGAGGGGAAACAGCACCCGGACCAGCCAGCGGGGTAGACGATCGAGGAAGTCGAGAAGCTCTTGCTCGCGCCCGGCCAACGGGTTCGGGTCCATCGCCGCGTAGAAGCAGACAGGCTTCGCGATCGGAACACGGTCCGCGAGTTCGGTGTAGAAGCGGATCTCTCGGTCGTAGGCGCCGAGGGCCTCGCCGAGCTTGCGGTTCTGTTCGAGGCCAATTGGCATCTTCGCAATCAGGGACTCGGGCGCCCCGGGCGCCGGGCCGTCGAAGCTGAGACGGAGCCTCACGATCTGTCCCACGAAGCCCTCGCCCTCGCCGAGGATCTCGGGCTCGGCTCCGACAACCCGCACGCCGTCGAGGAACCCACCCGCCTGCAGCGTCTGGGTGAGCCAGTCCGGGGTCAGCTCGTCGATACTCTGCGGGATGTCGGGCACGGGCAGCGCCTGGGTGCTCATTGATCGCGCTCCGCCTCTACGGGGTCGAGCCGGGCCAGCCGGGGGACGATGAGGATATCATGGGGCCCCCATGAATTTGCCGACGCCGCTCGCGCGCCTGCTGGGGCCGCTCTTCACGGCCTTCGAACAGGAAGGCGTGCGCTATTGCGTGCTCCGGGGGTATGAGGGGCTGCCCGACGAGACGCGCAACGACGTGGATCTCGCCATCGAGGCTGCGGCCACCCACAGCGCGGAGGAGATCGTGCGGCGAGTCTGCGCGGAGACGGGCTGGCTCGTCGTCGGGCGCACCTCCCAGGCGGGCTTCCTGCGTCTCAACGTCTTCCACCACGAGCATCCAGGCGGCGTCCTGCCGCTCGACCTCTGCAGCGAGCACAGCGTCTGGGGAATGCTGTACGCAGACGCCGACGTCGTGCTGCAGTCGAGCCGCGAGCACGCGGGCATGCGCGTGGCGCGTCCGGGGTGCGAGGCTGCAATCAGCATGCTCAAGGGACTCACGCGCCACGGCATCATCAAGCCGCGCGAGGACCACCGGGCCCGGTTGCAGGAGTGTCTCCGGCTGGACGCCGACGGTTTTCGCGCGTGCTCGGCATCCTTGCTCGGCGACTCGCTCTGCGACGAGCTGATCGCCATGGGAACGGACGCACGCTGGACCGAGCTCGAGCGAATCGCAGGCAGGGTTCGGAGTACGTTGTCGCGTCGCACGGGCCGCGTGCGAGTCGCACTCGAGGCCGTGCGCTCGGGCATCCGCACTCGCCTGCGCAGGCTCTCTCGTCGCGGCGGCCTCGATTTCAGGGGCGGCCTCTTCCTCTGCCTGCTCGGACCGGACGGATCCGGCAAGACGACCTTCTCGCAGGCCATCGAAGAGCGCATCGGCGGGCTCTTCACGACGACCGAGCAATACCACTCGCTGGCCGGCTTTCTCCCCAAGCTCAAGGGCCTCAAGAAGATCTTCTACGGAGTGCGCGGCAAGCCGGTCCCCGACTCGCCGCTCAAGGGCGTCGCCCAGCCCGGCGTCGTCGCGAAGCCGATCCCCGCCATCCGAACCTCCACCTATATCGTCTACTACGGGATCGAGTACATCCTGTACCGCCTGATCGTGCGCAGGAAACTGCGCCGCAATCAGCTGGTGATCTTCGATCGCTACTTCTACGACTACTATCTGATGCGGTTGCACCTGAACGCACCGCGTTGGCTGCTCGGAGTCTTCGCGCGACTGATCGCACAGCCCGATGTGCTCTTGATCATGCTGGCCGAGCCCGAGGCGATCTTCCGCCGCAAGCCCGAACTCACCGCCGAAGAGATCCAGCGTCAGCAGGACATCCTCAAGCGTCTCGACCTGCCGACGGCGGCGCACATCGACACCTCGATCTCGATCGAACGCACCGTCGAGGAGGCGCTCGGGGTGATCGGTCCACGGCTGCTGGGCGAGCCCCCGTTGCGGTCGAGCGCTCCTTGAGGAGCCAGGCGTGAAGCTCCCGGAACTACGCGACTTTTTGGGAACTGACTTCAGCGCGGCGCCCCTGAAACCCATCGGCTTGCGCGCGCGCAACACCCTCAAGCCCTGGCTGATCCGCCAGCCCCAGCGGGCGATGTCGTACCGCATCGAGACGAGCGACGGCCGGCGCCTCAAGCTACTCCAGTTCGGACGCAGCATCGCGAATCGCCACGCGATGGTCGAAGAACGGCTGCGTGCCCTCGCTTCCCTCGACTGCGTTCCAACACTCGTGTGGAGCGGTCCCACGAGCCTGCTCACCGAGTGGGTGGAAGGAGAGACGCCCGCCGTCGCCGACCCCCACTTCGCGTCGCGCCTCGCCGAAATCTTCGCCGACCTCTACCGCGTCGGCTTCGAAGAACGCAGTCGCGACGAGATCGTCTCGAATCTCCTCGAGCAGACGCGCCCGCTCTTCGAATCAGGGCAGCTACCCCCGTCGTGCCAGCAACGACTCGAAGAACGTCTGACGAGTGAGCTGCCGGCACGCGTACCCACCGGCACGCTCTGTGGCGACCAGAACCTCGCGAACTTCATCCTCAGCCGGGACGGGGCGTTATCGATGATCGACCCGGCCTCGCTCCAGCCGAACCTTCCGATCGACATCTTCCTGGTCGAGAGCGGTGGCCTCTACGACAGGATCGATCGTGCCGCCTTTCACGAGAGCTACACCCGTGCAGGAGGGATCGACTTCCCGTTCACCGCCACCGAGGTACTCAAGCTCTTCCAGCTCGCACGACACTGCGCGCTGCAGAGTCACGTGCTCGAACGCACGCCCTTCGTCGAAGTACGGCGACGACGCAACCTGAAGCGCAGCATCGGCGGGAAGCTCGACGAACTCCGAACGGAGCTTCGCTAGCATCGCGCCCCGCCAGCCGGCCGTGTTGTGGGGCGTGGACGCGATTCGTGGCTCCTGCGTCTAGTCGAGATCGGCGATCACCGGTGCGTGATCCGACGCAGTCAGTCCGTCCTTCTTCTTGCGATAGTCGCGGTCGATCTCGACCGAGCGGACCCGGTCGAGAGCGCTCCGGGTCGCAAGCAAGAAGTCGATCCGGAGCCCGAAGCCGCGGTGGAAAGCGCCACCCCGATAGTCCCACCACGAGAAGGCCTGGGTGTCCGGGTGCTTGTCGCGGAAGATGTCGTGAAGCCCCCAAGCCAGCAGGCGCTGAATGCGCGCGCGCTCCTCGTCGGTGTGGAAGATCGAGCCCGCCTGCTTGTCGCCGTCCCAGCTGTCGAGGGGCGAGGGACAGACGTTGAAGTCACCGCACAGCACAGCCGGCTCGCCGGCGTCTCCCGATGCCTCGAGGTAATCGGCGAGGGCATCGAACCAAGTGAGCTTCTTCGGGTAGTCCTCGTGTTCGAGGGTCTTGCCGTTCGGGCAGTAAACAGTGGTGAAGGAGAGGTCTTCCACGTGGGCGGTGATCAGCCGCGCGCCGAAGTCCTCCTGGCCGGGGAGCCCCCGCTGCACCACCCGGGCGGGCTTGCGGCTCAGGATCGCGACGCCGTTCCAGGCCTTTTGTCCGTGGCTGATGACCGAATAGCCCTCGGCCTCGAAGACGTCCGCGGGAAGCTGATCGTCCGTGAGCTTCAACTCCTGCAGGCCGACGACGTCGGGCTGTCGAGCGCGCAGCCAGTGGACCACGAAGTCGATTCGCGACCTGAGCCCGTTGACGTTCCAAGTGGCGATCCGCATGTCGTGCAGGCTAGCAGCTCGAGCCGCGAGTCGGCGCCCGGCCGCTCAGCTTCGGGCAAGCAGAAGCAGCGACACCCAACCCGCAATCAGGAAGAAGCCGCCAATCGGCGTCACAGGACCCAGCCACTTGAGAGGTGTCAGCACCAACAGGTAGATCGAGCCCGAGAAGAGGACGATGCCGACCGTAAACAGGATCGCCGGCCACTGGACGTCGCGCCCCGATTGCGCGGCGTACAACGCGAGGACCAGCAGCACCACGCTGTGCAGCAGATGGTACTGGCTCGCCGTGGCCCACGACTGAACCTGCTCGATCGCTACCCGCTCGCGCAGGCTGTGAGCTCCGAAGGCACCCGCCATCACCGCGAGGGCCCCCGAGACTGCTGCGACGAAGATCCACATCGATTTCCCTCCTATCTCGCGCATCACCCCTGGTCGGAAGACTGCTGCCGACGGGCCATCTCGGCAAGCGGCACCGCACACGCACCGACCAGCAGCAACGCACCCAGCGGCTGGAGGTTCAGTCGCCAGCGAAGCAGGGTCTCGGTCTCGCGCGCCGCGTACCAGGCGTTCTCGTGAACCTCCTGGCCCCCGGCCCACCACGTCCCGAGGACGAAGAGCGCGATCGTCAGCGTGCGGGCCCCGGTTCCGAGAGACAGCTCCCGCTGCTGCCACCACAGCGGCAGCAGCGCCAGCGGAACCAACAGGAAGAGGTAGTAGTGGATCCAAACGATCGGAAACACCAGCAGCATCAGCGCAACGCCGAGCCCCAGTTCGAGTTCGAGGCTTCCGGCGTGCGGGTCCGCGTCGGCCGGGCGCCGCGCCGGCCACAGCAGCGTACGCCCCCGCACCCAGAGAACGATGGCGAGAACTGCGATCAGCCCGTAGACCGCAAGCCGCTCGTCCATCGGCCGCGGCACCGGCACCCAGTCCGCCAGTCCCTGCTCGGAAAGGATGCGCATGAAAGCGCCGTCCAGGCTCTGGTTGTTGAAGGCGGCGTGCACCCGGCCGAAGTTGTCGAGGATCACGCGATCGGCGTACTGCTGCATCAAGTCGCCCCCGAAGAAGAGCCAGGACGCGAGAACCGCAGCGACCACCACGCAAATCGCCACCCCCGCCATCTCGAGCCGGCGTCGCGCGACTAGCAGGGGCAGCAACAGCAGTGGCGGGATCTTGATCACGCAGATCACGCCCAGCACGAGCCCCGCCAGACGATCCCGCTGCTCGCGCGCCAGCAAGTAGACGACGCCGAAGAGCAGCACTACCAGCGGCGTCGTCTGCCCGAGCATCAGGCAGCGGCGCATCACGGGCCCGAAGCAGAAGAAGACGAGTGCGATCATCGCGAGGCGCACTGGATCGAGGGGCGGGAAGTAGCGCGCCACCGCGAAGGCGAGCAAACCGAAGATGCCGACAAAGGACAGGACGCTCAGCCACCACAGGATTTCCCACGCAGTTTCGTATTCGAAGCTCGCGAGGGGCACGCCCAGCACCGCCACGACTGGAAGGTTCGTGAACCACTTCCACTCCGTGGAATAGATCCGCTCGGGCTGACCCTCGAGCACCATCTTGCCCGCCGCCCAGTAGGCCGGGAAGTCGTTGAGCCGCACCACGTGGACGGCCGGCAGGGATGCTCCGAGCTGCAACCCCACGAGCAGGACGATCAAGCCGCCGCCGATTCGAACTGCGCGCCGAGGCGGGTCCACGGGATCAGCCGAGCGAGCGGACCAGGCGGAGCGCGCTCTCGGCCAGCCGATCGATGCGGAGCTTGAAGACCGAGGTGTCGGGTTTGTCGTCGCCCATCACGCCCTTGAGGTAGCGGGAGAGCACGCCCTCGACGATGGCGGCAAGTCGCCAGAACTGGAACGAGCGGTAGTAGTCTACGTTCGTCACCTCGTGACCGGTGCGCTTCGAGTAGGCCTCGATGAACTCTGCCCG
>JAYGDB010000095.1:0-23791 GCA_046583095.1 Myxococcota bacterium
CCACGCGAAGGTCTCTTCGGACGGATGTCCCCGAAGCTGGGCCTTCACGTCTTCCATCGCCGATGCGAGGTTACCCGAACTCGCGAGCCGTACGCCTGCGTCAGACGAGCGCGGGTTCTTCCTCGTCGTCGTAGTCGAACCCGAAGCTTGCGTCGTCCTCGCCTGCGGGTTCCTTCACGACGACCCGCACGTGACCGCCCTTGGCGAGGCGCCCGAAGAGCACCTCCTCGGTCAGGGGATCCTTCACCTCTCGCTGGATCACGCGTGCCAACGGCCGGGCACCGAAGTCGGGCTCATAGCCCTTCCGGGCGAGAAGCTCCCGGGCCTCCGGACTCAACGCGATGGTGATCTTGCGCTCGGCCAACTGCTGCTCCAACTCGACCACGAACTTGTCGACGACGCGAAGCATCACCTCGGGCTGCAGGTTCTGGAAGAAGACCACCTCGTCGAGGCGGTTGCGGAACTCGGGAGAGAACACCTTCTCGATGGCTTCGTGGCCATCGCCCACCCGGCCACCCGCAAAGCCAATGGCCTGGCTGGTCAGCTCCCGGGCACCTGCGTTCGACGTCATGATCAGCGTAATGTGACGGAAGTCCGCCTCCCGGCCCTGATTGTCGGTGAGGGTCGCGTGATCCATCACCTGCAGCAGCACGTCGTAGATGTCGGGATGCGCCTTCTCGATCTCGTCCAGCAGAAGCACCGCGTAGGGCTGCTTGCGGACCTGTTCGATGAGCATGCCCCCCTGGTCGTATCCCACGTAGCCCGGCGGCGCACCGATGAGACGCGACACCGCGTGCTTCTCCATGTACTCGCTCATGTCGTAACGCAGGAACGGCACACCGAGCACGTTTGCGAGCTGCTTCGACAGCTCGGTCTTGCCGACACCTGTCGGTCCCGTGAAGAGGAACGACCCGATCGGGCGATCCACTCCGCCGAGGCCCGCGCGAGAGCGCTTCACGGCGCGGGCGACCAACTCCACCGCCGCGTCCTGGCCGAAGACCACCTGCTTGAGGGAGTCCTCGAGGGCCTCGAGGCGGCCCCGGTCCTCGCCCGCGGTCCGCTCGAGCGGCACGCGGGCCGCGGCCGCAACGACCCGCTCGACGTCCCTCAGGCCGACGGTCTTGCGCGGCCGGGCGGAGGGCCGCAGCCGCACGGCGGCCCCGGTCTCGTCCATCACGTCGATGGCCTTGTCGGGTAGGAAACGGTCGTTCAGGTGCCGCACCGAGAGATCTACACAGGCCCGCAGCGCGGCGCCGGTGAAGCGCACTCCGTGGTGCTCCTCGTAGCGGGGCGCGAGCCCCTTGAGGATGCGCACGCACTCCTCGGGCGTCGGCTCCGGGACGTCCACCTTCTGGAAGCGCCGCGAGAGCGCGCGGTCCCGCTCGAAATGCCGGTAGTCCTGGTACGTCGTCGAGCCCATGCAGCGGACCTTGCCGTCGGCGAGGACCGGCTTCAGCATGTTGGAAGCGTCCACGGTCGTCCCCTGCGCCGAGCCGGCCCCGAGGATCGTGTGGATCTCGTCGATGAAGAGGATCGGGTGCTCCTTGCCGATCAGCTGATCCATCAGCGCCTTGAAGCGGGCCTCGAAGTCACCGCGGTAGCGCGTGCCGGCGAGAAGCGAGCCGAGATCCAGTGAGAAGATCTCCGACTCCCGCATATCCTCGGGCACGCGCCCCTCGTGGATGCGCAGCGCGAGGCCTTCGGCGAGGGCCGTCTTCCCCACGCCGGACTCGCCAACGAAGATCGGGTTGTTCTTCCGCCGTCGGGCCAGGATGTGGGTGATGCGCTGGAGCTCCGTACCCCGGCCGATCAGCGGGTCGAGTTCGCCGCTCGCCGCCCGCTCGGTCAGGTTGGTGCAGAAAGCCGACAGGGGGTCGGCGGGAATCTCGCCCGCTTCCTCGCCGTCCATGGAGCGACTCATGAGGCCTTCGAACTCACTGTCGTCGTTGGCGGCCTTCGAGATGCCGTGGGAGATGTACTGGAGGAGATCGAGACGAGTGACGCCCTGAGAGCGAAGGAGCGTGACCGAGTAGGAGTCGGGCTCCTGGAAGAGAGCCACCAGAACGTCGCCGGCGTCGACCTCCTCTTTCTCGGCGCTGACCGTGTGGTCGAGAGCGTGTTGGAGAACCCGGTGGAAGGCGATCGTCTGGCGGGTATCGACCTCGTCGTTCCCAGGGATTCGCTCCAGATCCTCGTCGAAGAAGCGTTCCAGCTCCTGTTTGAGCAGATCGACGTTGGCGCCGGAGTTCCGGAGAACGTCTTGCCCCTCCTCGTCGTGACACAGGGCGAAGAGCAGGTGCTCGACGGTCACGTAGGCGTGGCGCCGCGTCACGGCCTCGCGAATCGCGGCTTGCACGGTCATCTGGAGTTCTCGACTAAAGCTGGTCATTCCTTCTCCACCCCGGCACGCAGAGGATAGCTGCGTTCCTCGGCCGATCGATGCACGGCCGCCACCTTGGTCTCGGCGATCTCGAGTACGTAGACACCGGCCACGCCGATGCCGCCCCGGTGGATGGCCAACATGATCTGGGTGGCCGCGGCCGGACTCTTGCCAAAAATTCCTTCCAGGAGCTGGACGACGAACTCCATAGGGGTGTAGTCGTCGTTGTAGAGGAGAACCTTGAATTTGGGCGGCCGGGCAGTCTTCGCGCGCGAACGCGTAGCGACTCCGCCCTCGCGTTCGCTCGCTGGATCCTGGGGAGGTTGCAGACCCCCGCCACCGGAGGCGGCATATACGCACGCCATGTGTGCAGGGTAGCAGAACGTCCGCGCGGGCTAGAATGCAGGCATGGCCGACGTCGAGATCGCGGAAGGCGTCGCCGCCCTACCCCGTGACGAGTGGAACGCTCTCGTCGCCGACGAGTCGCCCTTTCTGGAATGGGATTGGCTCGCATCCCTCGAAGATGCGGGAACTCTCACGGGGACGACCGGTTGGCTGTCACAACCCCTCGTCGTTCGGGAGAACGGGCGAATTCTGGCGGCCTGTCCGCTCTACGTGAAGGGACACAGCCAGGGCGAGTTCGTCTTCGACTGGGGCTGGGCGGATGCCGCAGAGCAGGCGGGCATCCGTTACTACCCGAAGCTCCTTGTGGGTGTCCCGTTCACGCCAGTCACAGGGGCGCGCTTCCTGGTCGCCCCGGGCGAAGAGCGAAAGAAGTGGGTTCGCATCTTGTCGGCCGCACTCCGGGAGATCTGCGTCGGCCAGGACATGTCGTCCGTCCACGTGAACTTCTGCTTGCCGGAAGAGTTGGAGACGCTCGAGGACAGCGGCTTCCTGGCCCGGGTGGGCATCCAGTACCACTGGAAGAACGAGGGCTACGAGAACTTCGGCGACTACCTGTCCCGATTTCGCAGCAAGAGGCGGAACCAGATCAAGCGCGAGCAGCGCCAACTCGCCGAGGCGGGTGTCAGCCTACAGGCCCTCGCCGGAGACGAGATCCCCGACGATCTCTTCTCACCCATGTACGACTTCTATCTCTCGACCATCGAGAACCGCTCCTGGGGAAGGCAGTACCTGAACTACGAGCTCTTCGAGGCGGTCCGCAACCGCTTCCGTAACCGGCTCGTCTTCATCGTCGCGTTCCAGAACGGCGAGCCAATCGCGGGCACCTTCAACGTCGCCAAGGGCGACGCACTCTACGGGCGCTACTGGGGCACTCTGCGCTACGTGCGGCACCTGCACTTCAACGTCTGCTACTACGCAGCAGTCGATTACTGCATTCGCAACGGTATCTCCCGCTTCGAGCCCGGTGCCGGCGGCGAGTACAAGCAGCTCCGCGGCTTCGACGCACAACCGACATACAGCGCTCACTTCCTCGCCGACGCGCGACTCTCTCGAGCCGTCGGGGACTTCCTCGAACGCGAGCGTGTCCAGTCCGCCCACTCGATCGAGTGGATTCGCAATCGCAGCGCGCTGAAACCCAGCGGGAGCTGAGCCCGGCACATGGCGCGAGCCGTCTGCTCGTGCGAGCCTCTTGCCATGGATATCTACGAAGCCCTCTACACGACTCGCGCCATGCGGCGCGTCCGCCCCGACCCGATTCCCGAAGACGTCCAGAAGCGAATCCTAGACGCCGCGATCCGCGCGCCGAGCGGAGGCAACTCCCAGGCGTGGCGCTTCATGTTCGTGGACGATCCCGGCATCAAGAACCAACTCGGCCCCCTGTATCGCGAGTGCCTGGGGCAACTCTTCGAGACGATCTACAAGTCGCAACTCGATGCTGCGGCGGCGACACCCGAAAAGGAAGAGAGCATCCAGTTCCAGAAGATGTACCGGTCTGCCTCCCACTTGGCGGAGCACTTCGAGGATTACCCGCTGATGCTCGTCTCGTTCGTGCGCTTCGACCCGAGCGGTGGCTCGATCTTTCCCGCTGTTTGGAGCGCCATGCTCGCTGCCCGCGCTGAAGGGGTCGGTTCCGCGCTCACCAGCGTCCTGGCATTCAAGCTCGACCAACTCCTGGAGATTCTCGAGGTCCCCAAGGACCAGGGCTGGAACTTCTCGTCCCTCGTCACGATGGGCTACCCCACCGGCCGCTGGGGCGTTGCTCCCCGGCAGCCGGTCCACGGGGTCGCCTGTCGCAACGGCTGGAACGGAGACCTGGGATTCGAGATCCCAGAGCCGCTGTGGGAAGGCTAGGCGCGCTCCACTAGGCGTCTCGGGCTCTAGCCCGACTCCAGCAGCGCATCGACCTTCGTTCGGGTCCCATCGAAGGCGCCGACGTGACGGAGCTTGAGGGCGGCGGCGCCAGCTCCGAAGAGGGCGGCTGCAGCCGGGTCGGCTCCCCCGAGCCTGGCGGACACGTACCCCGCCATGAAGGTGTCGCCGCTCCCGGTCGGATCAACCGGGTCCGGAGTGGCGACAGCGGGCACGTGGTGGATCTCTCCGCGGTGGAAGACCACGGAGCCCTTGCTCGCCCGGGTGACGAGCACCTCTTCCGGACCCCACGCAGCGATCCTGCGGGCCGAGCGCTCCGGGTCCAACTCGCCAGTGAGCATGTGGGCCTCGCCCTCGTCGGCCTTCACGATCGAGACCCGCGCCAGGCCCCTCTCTTTCTCGGGCCAGTCGCACGGCTCGACACCCCCTCGATCGATCCGGCGGACGAGTCCCTGCACGTCGAGGGAGACGCGACCCCGGTCGGCGGTCGCCTCGATGAACTCGACGGACATGTCGTCCGGGGTGAGGGGGCCGAGGTGGAAGAGTCGAGCCTGTAGCCCCTCGAGATCCTCCGGGACGAAGGGCAATGCCACGGCACCGATGCGCTGTACCCGGCGATCTCCGCTCGAGCCGCCGTAGTGGTTCTCGAACTCCGTCGTTTCGGGGCTGGCCGCACAGCGCACCTCGATTCCCGCCTCGCGCTCCTCGGCCAGTAGCGCATCCTGATCCTCGAGGGCCATGCGCGTGAGGACGGCCACATCGCCTCCCAGTCGTGCCAGGGCCAGCGAGAAGTACGTCGACGTGCCGCCTGCGCACTCCGTCATTCCGTCCTTCGTGGCGATGCGGTCACGGGTGACGTGTCCGACGACCCAGACGTCGTGCATCAACCGTCCCGCGTCCTTTCCCGCGCGGCGCGGAGGCGCGCGAAATCCTCGGCCGCGTGATAGGACGAACGGGTCAGAGGCGTCGACGACACGAGCAGGAAGCCCCGGGCCGTCGCCGCTTCGGCGAACTCTTCGAACTCGGAGGGCTCGACGTAGCGCTCAACACGAGCGTGGGACAGGCTTGGCCGCAGGTACTGGCCGATCGTGAGGAAGTCCACCTCGGCCTCGCGCAGGTCGTCCATCAGCGCGAACACCTCTCCCCGCTCCTCGCCCAGACCGACCATGATGCCGGACTTGGTGAACTGCGAGGGATCGAGCTGCTTGACCCGGGCGAGCAAGCCGACCGAGTGCGCGTAGCTCGCGCCCGGGCGAATCCGCCGATAGAGCCGCGGAACGGTCTCACAGTTGTGGTTGAAGACATCGGGATGCGCCTCGACGACCGTCTCGAGGGCGCCGTCCTTGCGGCGGAAGTCCGGGGTGAGCACCTCGATGGTGGTGTCCGGCGCGTGCTCGCGAAGCGCGGCGATACAGCGCGCGAAGTGCCGGGCACCGCCGTCGGGCAGGTCATCCCGGTCGACGGACGTGATGACCACGTGCTCGAGACCCAGTTCGCGAATCGCCTCCGCGAGGTGCTCGGGCTCGCTCTCGTCGACGGCATCGGGGGTGCCCGTCTCGACGTTGCAGAACGCACAGGCGCGGGTGCAGACACTGCCCAGGATCATCACCGTCGCGTGCTTGTTCGCCCAGCACTCCCCGAGATTCGGGCAGGCGGCCTCCTCACAGACAGTGTGCAGATCCAGTCGCCGCATCAGGCGTCGAGTCTCGTGGACTGCCGGCGAGTTCGAAATCCTCACCCGGAGCCAGGGGGGCTTCCGCGCGGGCCGTTCCGGGCGACCGCCTGCGTTCTCGATCTGGACGAGCGAGTCAGGCATCTCAGACGTGGATCGCACGATCCCAGGCCTGCAGGACGGACTCGTGCATCATCTCCGAGAGCGTCGGGTGCGGGAACACCGTGTGCATCAGCTCGGCCTCGGTGGTTTCGAGGTTCATCGCTACGACGAAACCGTGGATCAACTCCGTCACCTCGGCGCCAATCAGGTGCGCTCCCAGGAGTTCGCCGGTCGACGCGTCGAAAACGGTCTTGATCAGCCCGTCAGGTTCGCCGAGGGCGATAGCCTTGCCGTTTCCCCGGTAGGGGAATCGGCCAACCCGTACTTCGATGCCCTTCTCCTTCGCGGCCGCCTCGCTGAGCCCGACGCTCGCGACCTGCGGCCGGCAGTAGGTGCAACCCGGGATCCGGGTCGCGTCCAGCGGTTGCACACCCTCGACGCCTGCGATGCGCTCCGCGACGAGAATGCCCTCGTGGGTCGCCTTGTGGGCGAGCCACGGAGGCCCGACCACGTCGCCGATTGCATAGACGCCCGACTCACCGGTCTCGCACCAGGAGTTCACCAGGATGTGATCGTGCTCGACGAGAACGCCGGTTCCCTCGAGCCCCAGGTCTTCCACGTTTCCCACGATGCCGACGGCCAGGATTACGCGCTCGGCCTCTACAGTCTTCGCGGAGCCGTCCTCGAGGGAGACCGAGACAACCACGCCCTTCCCGGACTGCTCGAACCCCGAAACCGTCGCGGAGGTGAAGATCTGGATCCCCTGGCGCTCGAACTGCTTGTGGGCAAAGCCCGAGATCTCCTCGTCTTCGACAGGCAGGATCCGAGGCAGCGCCTCGACGACCGTCACCTCGGCCCCGAGGTCCCGATAAAAGCTCGCG
The DNA here is from genome assembly GCA_046583095.1 of Myxococcota bacterium. Classification (GTDB taxonomy): domain Bacteria; phylum Myxococcota_A; class UBA9160; order UBA9160; family UBA4427; genus JAJDAN01. The sequence goes on from JAYGDB010000095.1 coordinate 7,310, forward strand.
AACTCGATTCCGATGGCACCGGAGCCAACGACCAGCAGCGAGCGAGGCATCGCGTCCGGGACCATCGCCTCCTTGTAGGTCCAGATTCGGTCACCGTCGGGCTCGAGCCCGGGCGGCACGTGCGCACGCGCGCCGGTCGCCAGGATGATGTTCGCGGCAGTCAGCTCTGCGATCGAGGCGCCGTCCTTCTCAACCTGGATCTTCCCCGGACCGGCGAGCCGGCCGCAGCCATCGTAAACGCGGACCTCGTTCTTCTTCAGCAAGCTCTTCACACCCGTGACCAGCCGCTTCGCGACCTTGCGCGACCGCCCCACCACCTTCGTAATGTCGAAGGAGATGTCGCTGGCGCTGAATCCGAACTCGTCCAGGCGACCCAGCAGGTGGTTGATCTCGGAACTCCGCAGGAGAGCCTTGGTGGGAATGCAACCCCAGTTCAGGCACACACCCCCAAGCTGCTCGCGCTCGACGAGGGCGACGCTCAGCCCCAGTTGGCGGGCGCGAATCGCGGCCGGATAGCCCCCGGGACCCCCGCCCACGACGACGATATCGAACGACGATTCAGCTGAGCTGGCCAAGCGCGACCCCTCCACCCCGCAGCTCCCGGGTCTCCAGACCACGGTACCACCTTCGGCTCCTCGACCGAATAGGGGCACACGCCAGAGGCCGCCGCCAGCCGGCGCCGGTAGACTCGCCGGATGCCCAACCGCGGGCCCCTCGCGGGCGTCACAGTCCTCGATCTCACGCGCGTGCTCGCCGGACCGTACTGCACGATGGTGCTGTACGACCTGGGTGCCCGGATCATCAAGGTCGAGCGCCCTGGAACCGGGGATGACGCGCGCGCGATCGGTCCCTTCATCGAGTCCGGGGGCGAGCGCGAGTCGGCGTACTTTCTGTCCCTCAATCGGGGCAAGCAGAGCATCGCCCTCGACCTCAAGGACGACGCCGACCGCGCCATCTTCGAGCCGTTGCTCGCGCGCGCGGACGTTCTGGTCGAAAACTTCCGGCCGGGAACGATGGAGAAGCTCGGCTACGGCTGGGACGTGCTGCACGAGCGCCACCCGCAACTCATCTACGCAGCGACCTCGGGCTTCGGACACTCGGGGCCCTACTCCCGGCGTCCGGCCTACGACCTGGTGGTGCAGGCGATGGGCGGGATCATGAGCCTGACGGGCACGCCCGGCGGCCCACCGACCCGAGTCGGATCTTCGATCGGGGACATCACCGCCGGACTCTTCACCGCGATCGGCGTGAACGCCGCGCTCTTCGAACGCGCCCAGACGGGTGTCGGTCGCAAGATCGACGTCGCCATGCTCGACAGCCAGGTCGCGATCCTCGAGAACGCAATTGCCCGCTACCAGGCAACCGGAGAAATCCCGGGGCCCACCGGTGCGCGGCACCCCTCGATCACACCCTTCGAGGCATTCCAGACCCGGGACGGATTCGTGGTGATCGCCGCCGGCAACGACAGCCTCTTCGCCCGACTGTGCGAGAGCGTTGGCCGGCCGGAGCTCGCAGAGCGCGAAGACTTCGCGACCAACGAGCTGCGAACCCGAAACCACGAGGTGCTGCGGGGCGAGTTGGAAACCGCGCTCTCCCAGGAGACCACGGCGACCTGGCTCGAGCGCCTCGAGAGTGCCGAGATTCCGTGCGGACCCATCAACGACATTGCCCAGGTGCTCGCAGACGAGCACGTGCGCGCACGCAACATGCTGGTAACGGTTCCGGGGCCTGGAGATCAACCCATCGAGATCGCCGGGAATCCCATCAAGTTCGACGGTGCGGAAGACCCGAAGACGCGACCGGCCGCTCCGAAGCTCGACGCCGATCGGCAGCGAATCGTCCGGGATCTCGGCGACTGACTCGCCGGCGCCGCACCCGACAATTGGATCGGCGCTCCCAAGCGAGCGGACCGCCATGCTCGCCAGCTAGACTCCCGCCAAATGAGGGACGCAGCCCCCGAATTCCAACTGGGCGATCTCCGCCTCGAGGTCGAGCAGCGCCCGTTCGCGCTTGGTGCGGACGGCGGGCCCTGCTTGCGCGTTCGCGATTCAGAGGGCCGCGAGTGGCTGCGCTTCGATTGCTTCCGCTTCGAACCCCACTACCACCTGGCGAACGCGGCCGAGTTCAGCGCATACGGACCCGTCGAAGACCCCGTGACCTTCGCGGTCGAGGAACTCGCCCGCGATCTTCGCGGCTATCTCGAACGCGCAGGCTATGCGGGTCCGACCGATTGGAGCGAGGACACCCTCGCCACGACCCTCGCGGGCGCGGAGTCGTTGCTGCGCAATCCTCCGGCTCGTCTCGACGATCTCGACCTCGACCTCCTCAAGACGCGGAACAGCGAGAAGTGGGAGACCTACCCGAACGACATCCACCCGGCCTGGGTGGCCGAGATGGACTTTCCGCTCGCCGAGCCGATCCGCGTCGTTCTCGAGCGCGCGGTGGATCGCTGGGACGTCGGCTACCCGATCGCCCCCACCGAAACGGGCCTGCGCGAAGCCTTCTGCGAGCGGATGCAGCGCCTGTGGGGATGGCGCACGGAGCCGCAGCAGGTCGAGATCCTGAGCGACGTAGTGCAGGGCCTCTACCTCGGCCTGCAGGCCTACACGGATCCGGGAGACGGGGCGGTGGTCCAGACCTCGATCTATCCCCCGTTCCTCGACGCTGTGCGCGAGACCGGACGCAGCCTCATCGAGCATCGGCTGATCGCTCCGGAAGCTGGCGGCGCACCCGGTTACCAGCTCGATCTCGACTCTCTTCGCGCTCACGTCGACGAACGCACTCGGATTGCGCTCCTCTGCAATCCCCACAACCCGACCGGCCGGGTTTTCCGGCGGGACGAACTCGAGGCCATCGCCGAACTCGCGAGGCAGGAGGACTGGGTCGTCCTGGTCGACGAGATCCACCAGGACCTCGTCTTCAGCGGCCACCAGCACATCCCGTTCGCGACTCTCTCGGACGATGCGGCAGCACGCACCGTCACCCTCACCTCCGCGACCAAGGCGTTCAACATTCCGGGGTTGCGGACCGCCGTCGCCCACTTCGGCTCCCGCGAGCTGCAACAACGGTTCGATGCGGTGATTCCGCGGCACACCCGGGGTGGGATCGGCCTGCTCGGGCTTTACGCGACGATTGCAGCCTGGCGCCACAGCGACCCCTGGCTCACCGAAGTGCGCGCGTATCTCGAGGCAAACCGCGACTTCGTCATCCAGTACCTCGCGGCCGAGCTTCCGGAAATCCGCTGCCAGCCGCCGGAGGCAACCTACCTCGCCTGGCTGGACTGCCGCGCGCTCGACCTGCAGCCCAGCCCGGCCGGCTTCTTCTACGAACACGCAAAGGTGGCGCTGTCTGACGGGGCGAAGTTCGGCGAAAGCTGGGAGGGATTCGCGCGATTGAACTTCGCGACCAGCCGATCGCTCTTGCAGGAGATCCTGGAGAAGCTCACGAAGGCAGTGCGCGGTCGCTGACGACGGCTATCCTGCAAACTCACACCCGCGACAGGAGAAGCCCGTGAGCTCCGACGGACCGAAGCCCGTCACCGAGATCGAGGTCGACCGTAACGCGCTCTACCGCGAGGAGGTCTACACCGACCTCAAGATCGCTTCAATCCGTGTCCTCACCCCCGTGACGGTGGATGGCAAGATCGACACGGGCCGCCCGGTCCTCTACACGGGGGAGACCCAGTTGATGTCCCAGATGGGCCCGGTGCCGGTCCACGCTCCTATCGACGCGGCGAATCTCGACGAGGCCATCCAGATGTTTCCGGCGGCCGTCAACCAGGCCATCGAGCGGCTGATGGAAGAGGCGCGTGAGATCCAGCGTCGCGAGGCTTCGCGAATCGTCGTCCCGGGCCAGCCCCCGCCCGGCAAGATCACTCTCTAGCCACAGACGCGCCAGAGGCGCTAGCGCGTCGCGCCCAGGTAGCCCATCAGCAGGGTCACCACCTCCGCGATGAAGCGGTCGCGAGGGAGGTCGTGGATGCCTTGATGGGCGAACCGGTGGGTGAGGGCTTCGGCGGTCTGCACCACGAGATGGGCCGCCGTGTCGGCGTCTTCGATCCGGACCTCTTGGCTCTGAAGCAGCAGGGTCTCGATCCGATGGGCGAGCTTCTCCTCTACCTGGAGCACACAGGCGTGTAGCTCGGGGGGATGCGGCGCCTCCGAAAACAACACGTGCGTGAGCTTCGGAGCCCGCTCGTGCACCTCGAGCATGGCCTCGACGAAGCGGGCGACCCAGACCTGCAGGGACGGCGCGCCCGCCTCGGGGTCGGCCAGCATCTCCTCGACATCGGCGGTCATCCGATCCAGGTGGCGTTCCGCGACGGCCACCAGGATCGCCGCCTTGTTGGGGAAGTACTCGTAGAGGGAGCCGATCGCCACACCCGCCTGCTCTGCGATGCGGTTGGTCGAGCCGCCGGCGTATCCGCCCTCCGCGAAAACCCGAGCGGCTGCCTCCACGATGGCATCGACCGTGGCGCGGGAGCGCCGCTGACGCGGGCGTTTCCGGGGACTTAGACCGTCTGCGTGCGCCATTCGCGCCCCGCCTCCAATCCGAGTTGCAAACCCGAGGGATTACTCGGATTCTCTGACGTTGGCATCCTGCCGAATCGAGGACGGAAATGCACGGGCACGGGGAGAATCATGTCGGCCATGCGCACACGGCGCGGCAGGGAGACGCCCGCCGGCTCCTCGTCATCCTCTGCCTGTCGGGCAGCTACGTGTTCGCGGAAGCCATCGGCGGCCTGATCACAGGATCCCTCGCCCTGCTCGCAGACGCCGGGCACCTGCTCTCGGACGTCGCCTCCCTGGCCCTGGGCCTGTTCGCGGTTCGCGTCGCCCAGCGACCGGCTACGCCCCAACGAACCTACGGACACACGCGGGTCGAGATCCTCGCGGCCTTCATCCAGGGCGTCACGCTCGTCGCCGTCGCGCTGATGATCTTCGTCGAGGCGATCGAGCGCTTCGGCTCACAACACGACGTGAACGGGCTCGGCATGATCTTGGTGGCCTCCGGAGCGTTGGTCGTGAACCTGATCGGCATGCGGGTCCTCAACTCCGGACGCAGCGAGAGCATCAACATCCGCGGTGTCTGGCTCCACGTTGCGAGCGACGCCCTCGGCAGCTTCGGCGTGATCGTCGCCGGCCTGATGATCTGGCAATTCGGATGGCTGTGGGCCGATCCGGCTGTTTCCGTGCTGATCAGCATGCTCGTCCTGGTCGCTGCTTGGCACCTCACGCGAGATGCCGTCGACATTCTAATGGAGGCCGCGCCACGCCATCTCGACGTCGAAGAGATCCGGGAGGCGCTCGCGGGCCTGCCCGACGTCACGAGCGTCCACGACCTGCACGTCTGGACGATCGGGAACCGGGAGATTGCCCTCTCGAGCCACCTGGTCTCTCCACCCGGCGGCGATCCGAACGAGCTGTTGCGACGCGTGCAGGCAGTCCTCGAAGATCGCTTCTCGATCCGGCACACCACGGTCCAGATCGAGATCCGGGACGCCGACGACCCGGATTGCGAGGGGGCCTGCGACCCCCCGGTGGCAGCGTCGTCGGTCGTTGCCTAGAAGCGGCGCTGACGTTACCGTCACCGACTGACATGTCCGTCAGTCGCCAATCAGCAGCCACTCGCAGTCGCGAGAACACCCGGGGACGCCTACTCACGAGCGGCGTGCAGCTCTTCGCGCAGCACGGTCTCAACGGCGTCACGACCCACGACATCGCCCGCGAGGCGGGGGTTGCCACGGGCACCTTCTACCTCCACTTCTCCGACAAGAGCGCCCTCTTCCAGGAGATCGCGATCGACACCGAGGCTCGACTCCGCGCCCACATCGACGACGCCACCGCCTACGCGGCCGATCTCCGCGGCGCCGTGCGCGCCGAGGTAGAAGCCCTCTTCGACTTCGCGACGCAAAACCGAGACACGATCCGAATCCTCTTCGGGGGCGACTCAGGCGCTGCCGGCTCGCAGCTCCTCGAGGCCTTCGCGACCTCGATCGCCGAGGCACGACGTCGCGCGATCTCCAGCGGCGAGATGCCGCACGAGATCGAGCCCAGCGTCCTCTCCCAGGCCCTCGTTGGAATGCTCAGCCGCGTGCTGCTCTGGTGGATCGAAGATCCCGATCCGGTTGCGCGCGAGACGGTCATCGAGACCCTCACGCGAATCCAGCTATCCGGAACCCATCCCGTCTAGCGAGCTTCGAGCCCGTCGGCCGGAAGACCCAGCTCCACAGGAGACTCCCCATGTCCATAGACCGCGACATCACCCACGACTCGGCTTATGAAACCATCGACCGGGACGACTTCGATGCCCTGATCGAGGTAGACCGCTACGCCGACCGCAGTGATGCATTCGACTCGATCATCTCGGCAACAGTCGATCACTTCTGGGATCCGCAGGATCCGCGCTACATCGACTTCTCGCTGGACTTCGACATGGCGGAGCAGACGATCATGCCGCGGGATTTCAGCCCGGAGCTCCACTCGGCGGTTGCCGACAAGCTGAACCCGCAGCAGCAGACCCGTCTCGCCAATCAGAACACCCGATTCATCCTGTCGAGCATCCTGCACGGCGAGCAGGGGGCCATGTCGCTTTCCGCGAGTCTGTGCCAGATCATGCAGGACCCGGGCGCACAAGAGTACGCGGCCAACCAGACGCGCGAAGAGGCGCGTCACGTAGCGGCGTTCTCGAAGTACATAGAACGCCGATGGGGCAAGCCTCTGAGGGTCGGGCGGTCGCTGCAGGGTTTGCTGAACGAGATCGTGATCTCGCCCCACGTCTACAAGAAGCTCGTAGGCATGCAGATGCTCATCGAGGGCCTCGCCATGGGGGCCTTTGCGACGATCTTCCGCGATACCAACGACCCACTCCTCAGACGTACCACCCAGCTCGTCATGAGCGACGAGGCCTTCCACCACAAGTTCGGGAAGATCTGGGCAGACAAGACCGTTCCCAAGCTCAGCGAGGAGGAACACGTCCAGGTCGAGGACTGGGCGGCCCAGTGCTTCTCGTTCCTGCTCGACAACCTGATCAACTCCGAGCAGAAGCAGGAGATCTACCGGGAGTTTGGCCTCGACTGGCAGTGGGTGCGCAGCGCCGTGATGGAGGCCTTTGGCGATCACGACCGACGCGAAGACATGCAGAACAGCACCAACATCTTCCGCGTGCTGATCAAGACGCTCTTGAAGGCCGGCATCATCACGGACCGGACCAAACCCATCTACGCCAACTGGGTCGACATGGAAGAGCTCAGGCTCGAGGACGACGAGGTGGTCGGAAGCGATCTCGCCGAGGCCACCGTGGACGAGCTGCGCGAGATCAACAAGGGCCGGCAGAAGATGGTCCGAATGCTCCGTGCCAACTGAGCGATCGATGCTGCCGATCACCCACTATGCGGCGCGTGGACCGTACGCGGTCGGCGTATGCTGGGTCGCACTTCCCGATCAGGAAAATCCGGGCCGCGAGATCCCGACCTACATCTGGTACCCGGCCGATGGCGAAGCATGGGAGCGCAGCCCAGAGGCCGAGCATCCCATCGGTGCACCCCACGCCGCACGAAAGGACGTGTCGCCCGCCGCACCAGCCGGCCCCTGCCCGCTTGTCGCGTTCTCCCACGGCAACTCCGGCTTCGCGTGCCAGTCGACCTTTCTCACGACACATCTCGCGAGCTGGGGAGTGGTCGTTACCGCCCCGGACCACACGGGCAACACCCTCTTCGAGATGATGGGCATCGCGGACGAGGACGAGCGGATCCGCGTTCACAAGCAGGCACGCAGCAATCGCCCCCGAGATCTCGGCGCCGCGATCGACGCCGTCCTGGCAGGCGGCCCGTGGCCGGAGGCATCGACCGAACGGATCGGCGTCGCGGGTCACTCGTACGGGGGCTGGACAGCCTTCAAGATGCCCCGGCGCGACTCGCGGGTGCGTGCAGTCTGCGGCCTCGCCCCGGCGAGTGAACCATTCGTCGGCGGGAAGGCCTTCGACCCCGGTGAACTTCCCTTCGTCGGAGACGTCTCGTCGCTGATCGTATCGGCTCTCGACGACGTCCTCATCGACATCGACACCAGCGTCTGGCCGCTGTTCGACCGCCTTGCCGAACCGCGCGCCCTGGTCGGCGTCCACAACGCGGACCACTTCCACTTCTGCGACCACCTCGAACTGATCCACGGCCTTCACGAGAAGAGTGCAAGGCGCCCGAAGCAAACCCGGGACACCCGGCCCTACGCGAAGTTGCTGCCCGAAGCCCGCGCGCACGAGATCATCGCAGCGCTGGTTACTGGCTTCTTCGCCGCGACCCTCGGTGATGACGCGAGCCTGCCGGACCTGTCGCCCGAGACCCTTGCCAGCCTCGATCCAGAACTCGACCGGCTCGACGCCGCGCAGCACTCGAAGGCGGCCAGCCGGTGACGGGCTCGCCGTCGATGCACGGCAAGCGCTGTGTGATCACCGGCGCCACCGCCGGAATCGGGCAGGCGAGCGCCATCGCGCTGGCCGCCGCCGGCGCGGAACTGAGCCTCGTTTGTCGGAGCCCGGAGCGAAGCGAGGCGACCGTCGCCCGGATCCGCGAGACCACACCCGAAGCCGTCGTCGACCTCGTTCTCGCAGATCTGTCTTCGCAGGCCCAGGTCCGCCAAGCCGCGGAGCAGATCTTGGCCGACCCGCGGCCCATTCACGTCCTGCTCAACAACGCGGGCGTCGTGCATCTCTCGCACAGCACCACGGTCGACGGGATCGAGACCACCTTCGCGGTGAACCACCTCGCCTACTTCCTGCTAACGATGCTGCTCCTCGAACGCATCCGGAACACGCCGAGTGCGCGGATCGTCAACGTAGCTTCGGAGGGCCACCGGTTCAGCCGGATGCATTTCGATGACCTCGGCTTCGAGAAGCGCTTCCAGTGGATGCGGGTGTACGGACAGTCGAAGCTCGCGAACATCCTCTTCACCCGAGAGCTCGCCCGGCGCCTCGAGAACTCGGGCGTGACCGTCAACTCCCTGCACCCGGGCGGCGTGTCGACAGGACTCGGCGCGAACAACGCCACCCGTCTCCACGGCTTCATGATGGCGCTCGCGAAGCCCTTCATGAAGACCCCGGAACAGGGAGCTCGCACGTCCCTCTACCTCGCGACCTCTCCGGACGTCGCCGACGTCACCGGAGAGTACTTCGTGAACTGCAAGCGCAGGCCGGGAAGCCGGGAATCGGCGGACGCCGAGATTGCCCGCCGCCTCTGGGAGGTCAGTGAACAGATGACCGGGTGGGCCGGATGACAGCGGCAGTGCAGCGCGGAGTCGCGTAGACGCGGTGCTCGGCTTCCTGAGCGCCGAGCTCTAATCGTCGTTCGCGCGCAGCGGCGTCGGGTGTCCGAAGAGCCAGCCCTGGCCGTAGTGAACGCCGAGTTCAGCGAGCATCGACAGCTCTTCGAGGGTGTCGAGGCCCTCGCCGATGATCTTCGCGCCCGTCTTCTCGGCCACGGAGAGCAGCATCCGCAACATGTCCTGGCGCAGGACGTCTTGATCGATGCCACTCACGAAGGTGCGATCGACCTTGATGAACTCGGGAGAGAGTTCGAGTAGTGCTTCGAGGCCGGCGTACCCCGAGCCGGTGTCGTCGAGTGCAAAAGAAAAGCCCAGCTTCCGGTAGTAGTCGCGCATCTCCTGGAAGGCCTCGAAGTCCCGAATCGACTGCCGCTCCGACACTTCGAAGACCACGTCTCGGGGACTCAGACGACAGTCGGCCAGGGTCGCGATCAGCTGTTCGGCACGGAAATTCGGGTCGTGGATCGCGCTTGGCAAGACGTTCAGGAAGAGCTTGGTGCCTTCGGGAAAGCCCACGGCTCCCTCGAGCCCGCTGGCCCGACACAGGCAGTCGACCTCATAGACGAGGCCCTGGCGTTCGGCCTCGGTGAACATCGCGATCGGCATGTGGAACTCGCTGCTCTCGGGCCCTCGCGCGAGGGCCTCGTAGCCAAAGACGACGCGGGAGTCGACCTCGACGATCGGCTCGTAGACCGAGTAGACCTGCCGATCGAGAAGCAGTTCGTGGAAGTGTCGCCGTCGCTTGCGCGCCGCGAGTCGTGTGTTGAGCCGCATGTCTGCCCGGGCCTCCTCGAGAACCTGCCGCAGCTGCGTATCAGCACCGAGCTTCGGGTTGCGCAGCGCGACCGCGTAGCCCATCTCCACCCGGGGAAGCTTCTTGAGGTACGGGTAGAGGAGCTTCGCTCCCTCCCGCTCCAGCTTGCGAGACACGACCTGCTCGAAGCCGGGAATCTCCTGGCGGTAGAAGCGCGCATCCCGGTTGTCGCGGAAAAGCACGACCATCATCTCGTTGCGACCGGCCTCGCCCCGAAGAACGAGATCGCAGTCGGCCAGCCGTTGGCCGGCGACCTGGCGCAGCAGGTTCGCGAAGTGTCCCTCGGCCTCCAGGCGCGCCGAGTGGCCGTGGCTGCGCTCGATCTTCCCGAGCAGGGCCAGGTCGAAGAGCATCAGAGCAAACACCGTGCCCGCGCTGAAGCGGTCGCTGATCTCGGATAACGGCGCCCCAAAGCTCGGGACGTCCGGCCGTGCCACGAGCGGCAAAGCCTCTCGAGGCTCGCGCGTGCTGGAATCGGGACCCGTCATCTGCTTCGCCATCGGCAATCGGGCTGTCTCGGTTGAGCCCCGGAGGGGATGCAACGCGTCACCCGGCAGCGTTATCCTGCTCGGGCGCGTGCGAACCCCCAGCCGAGGAGTCCCGGGTGCCCGACAGCAGCCAGCGAGTCCAGATCAACCTGCGCGGCGGCGTTGCGGACGTCCGCCTCAACCGCCCCGAAAAGATGAACGCCCTCGACGACGCGATGTTCCGGGGAATCATCGACGCCGGCCTGCAGCTGAGGGACGACAAGACGCTTCGCGCAGTCGTTCTTTCCGGAGAAGGACGCGCCTTCTGCGCTGGCCTCGACGTCTCCAGCTTCGGTGCGATGGCGGGGAACGGGGATCGACCTGCCGCCGATTCGGAGGACGGCGATCGCGCGACACGCGGACTCTTCTCCAAGACCGGCAGCCCGGCTAATCGCGCCCAGTACTCGGCCTGGGTGTGGCAGGACCTTCCGGTACCGGTGATCGCCGCCGTACACGGTGTCGCCTACGGCGGCGGCTTCCAGATCGCCATGGGTGCCGATCTCCGGGTCGTCGCACCCGACGCGCGCCTGTCGGTGATGGAAGTCAAGTGGGGGCTGGTGCCGGACATGTCCGCGACCCAGACCCTGAAGAACCTCGTCCGCCTCGACATTGCAAAGGAGCTGGCCTTCACGGGTCGCATCATCTCCGGCAGCGAGGCCGCGGAGCTCGGGCTCGCCACGCAACTGAGCGAAACACCTCTCGAAGCCGCGATGGAGATCGCGATGGAAATCGCCAGCAAATCTCCGGACGCGATCCGCGCCAGCAAGCGGCTCTTCAACGAGACCCGCGAGCTCGGAATCCCGGAGGGCTTCAAGCTCGAGGAGCGGCTGCAGGCCGGCCTGATCGGCAGCGCCAACCAGGTGGAGGCCGTCAAGGCCAACCTGGAGAAGCGCGACCCGAAGTTCAGCGATCCGGACTAGCCGGCAATTCGGCTGGTACGGAGCCGGTAGCGGATTCTCGTGCCTCTCTCTCCGGTCGCACGCTCGGCGTGAAGAGCGGCTCTCCGTTCCGCTCGAGCGAGCCGATCGCTGACTGGCCTTCCTTCGAGATCAGCCAGTCGATAAAAATCTGCCCAGCTCCCGCATTGACATGCGGGTGGCGCTTCGGATTCACGAGGACGAGGCCGTAGACGTTCCTCAGTCGGGCGTCGCCTTCGACCAGGAGCCCGAGCTCCCTGCGGTTCTTGAAGGCGAGCCAGGTGCCGCGGTCGCAGAGCATGTACGCATTCATCCCGGCCGCGACGTTCAGGGTCGCTCCCTGCCCCGAGCCGGTCTCGCGGTACCAGCTGCCCGAATCGGGACGCGGATCCACCCCCGCCGCCTTCCACAGGCGAAGTTCGGCCTTGTGAGTCCCGGAGTCATCGCCCCGGGACGTGAACGGCAGCTTCGCCCGTGCGATTCGATCCAGCGCGAGGATCACGTCGGAGAGACCGCGCACCCGCGCGGGATCCGCCGAGGGCCCGACGATCACGAAGTCGTTGTACATCACTTCGTGCCGCTCGACCCCGAAGCCCTCCGCCACGAAGGCCTCCTCGGACTCGCGGTCGTGCACGAAGAGTACGTCGGCGTCGCCCCTCTTCGCGATCCGGATCGCTTGGCCGGTTCCGGCCGACAGGGCCTTCACGGCGATGCCCGTTCTCTCGTGAAAGAGCGGCAGGATGTAATCGAACAGGCCGCTGTTCACAGTCGAGGTGGTGGAGGCGACAACGATCGTCTTCGCATCGTCGGCCCCGGCCGGCGCTGCGAGCAGGAACAGCGCCAGGACGACGACCCCGCTCACTCCCACAACAGATCTCCGCTCAGGAACGAGCGAGCTTCGGCGCTCTCGGGGGACTCGAAGAATTCCAGAGCCGGCGCCCGCTCCACCAGCCTGCCCCGACACAGCAGCAGGATCTCGCCCGCGAGACGGCGCGCCTGGCCGAGGTCGTGCGTCGTCATGACGATCTTCGTGCCGGATTCGGAGATTGCAGCGATCAACTCCTCGACGGCCCGGGTGGCGGCGGGATCGAGGGCAGCGGTCGGTTCGTCGAGGAAGAGCACTTCGGGCTCGAGCACCCACGCCCGGGCAAGCGAGAGTCGCTGCTGCTCACCCGCCGACAGAACCCGCGCGCGACGATCTGCAAGGGAGGCGAGACCGGTCCGGGATAGTACTTGCGAGACGCGCTCAGCGCGCTCGGAGCGCGGCACACGGGCCACCGCAAGCGCGTACTCGACGTTCGCCGCCGCAGAACGACGCAGCAGCACTGGCTGTTCGAAGACCATCGCCTGGTGGCGCCGCACACGCGGGTCATCCCCAGGCAGGTCGAGCCCCAGCCAGCGCACGCTTCCCGTCGTCGGCGCGAGGAGTCCGTGGGCGATTCGCAGGGTGAGACTCTTACCCGCGCCGTTCGGTCCCATCACCACGCTGGGCGCGCCCGCCTCGAAGCGAATCGACAGATCGCTGAGCAGCGGCTGGCCCCCGGCCGAGAAGCCGACTGCGCGCAACTCGAGGGGAAGAGTCGAGGCCATCCTCAGCCCTCCACCCGAGCGCCGAGCTCCCGAAAGAGCATTGCGAGTGCGTTGACGCCGAGGGCCAGGGCGAGCAGCACCAACCCGAGTCCCAGCGCCAAGGCGAGATCCCCCTTGCTCGTCTCGAGGGCAATCGCCGTCGTCATGACGCGGGTCGAGTGGGCGATGTTGCCGCCTACGACGATCACCGCCCCCACCTCGCCGACTGCGCGACCGAAGCCCGCGAGCACGGTCGTGACGAGCCGGAAGCGACCGTCCCAGAGCAGCGTCGGCAGGGCCCGCGCCGCCGTCGCGCCGAGGGAGCGCAGCTGCTCTTCGTACTCCTCCCACAGATCCTCGACGACCTGGCGCGAGAGCCCCGCCACGATGGGCGTGATGAGAACGAACTGCGCGACCACCATTGCCTTGGGGGTGAAGAGCCAGCCGAGGCCACCCAGCGGACCCGACCGCGAGAGGACCAGATAGACCACCAGTCCGACGACTACCGGTGGCAGTCCCATCAACGCGTTGAGGAGGACGATCAATGGCCTCCGGCCTGAGAAACGGAAGAGCGCGAGCGAGGCGCCGAGGGGGAGGCCGATCAGCGTGGCCAAGAGCAACGACGCCCCGGTAACGCTGAACGACAGCGAGACGATCTCGATCAGGTCTGGATCGAACTCGATCACGAGCCTGAAGGCTGCGCGGAAGGCTTCAGTGAGGCTCTGCATGACGGGGGACGGGACCTTAGCCCGACGGGGTCATCTCTTCCCGAGCCGGAATCGCCCGCAGCTCCGACGACGTGACGTAGACGAGCAGCCCGAAGCCCGAGACCGCCAGGGCCCCGATCGCGACAGCGGTGGCAGCGCCGAACCACACAGCGAGCGAGGACGCCACGAAGCCTCCCGCGGGCGCCAGGAACCAGGTCAGCCCCCACACGCCCATCACGCGTCCGCGCAAGTGATTCGGTACCAGCAGCTGCAAGGTCGTCATCCCCAGGTTGAGATAGATGGAGGCGAAGAAGGCGCCCACGAAGAGGAGACCCATGGAGAGCAACAGCTCCCGGCTCGCGGAGAACCCGCCGACGCACAGGCCGAACATCACGGCTCCCCCGATCATCGCGGTGCCGGTGTGTCGACCCATGGGAATGCGCACGATCGCGAGTGTGCCGAGCAGGCCGCCGACGCCCGCGGCGGCCTCCAGCCACCCGAAGCCCCTGACTCCCACCTGCAGGATGTCGTCGGCGAAGACCGGAAGCAGAACCACATACGAGCGCCCGAAGATCGACGAGAAGAAAGACAGCCCGATGGTCGCCAAGAAGATCCGATTCGAGAGAATGTAACGGAGGCCGGCCAAGGCCCCCTCGTCTGCACCTGCGTCCGAGGACCGCTCGACGGGCGAGAGGCGGAGGCTCGCGATCAGGTACGTCGAGATCGCATAGCCCCCGGCCGTCACGAACAGCGCCTGCCCGACGCCAATGGCCGCGATCACCAGGCCCGCCAACGCAGGACCGACAATCCGCATGCCATTCCACACGGACGTGCCGAGGGCAACGGCACTCGGCATGGCATCCCGGTGGATGAGTCGCGGGAGCAATGCGTGCTGCGACGGATTCGTGAGGGCGGCGAGCGCGCCGGCAATCGCCGCCCAGGCCACCACCATCCACAACGTCACGGCTTCCGCCACGACGACGATCGCGAGCGCGAGGTTCAACAGGCCCGTGCAGGCACGCCCCCAAGCGAGCAGTTGCTGGCTGTCGACCCGGTCCGCGAGGGCCCCCGCCGGCAGCAGCAGCGCGATGGTCACCAGCGCCGAGACGATCCCGGGAACCCCGAGCCAGAACGGCGAGTCGGTGATCTGGTGCACGAGCCACGCGCTCGCGATGAAGCGGAACTGCAACCCGAACACCAAGGCCACGGTCGCGAACCAGTAGCGGCGAAAATCGGGATATGAGAACGCGCCGCGGGGTTGGGGATCGGGGTCCAGGCGCGTCTCACCTCCGGTGGCTTCGCGGGCGGGCAAGATCGCACACAGCGCAAGGCTCTACACGTCGCCCGTTCCAAGAATCCGATCGAAGTCGCGCAGGGCACCGGGCAGGTTCTCCGGATCCCTCTGCAGCATCTCCACGACCCGGTAGCTAACGATACGCGTCGCAAGCGCGTGGATCCGAGTGCGGAAGCAGGCGAGATCGTTCGGCAGGTAGGCGTTCAGCATCCCGGCCACGAACTCCTCGCCGAGGAAGACCTCGAATGCAGCAAAGTCGATCGCCGGATCGCCGAGGGTGGTGTCCGCCCAGTCGATGACGCCGGTCACGGCGCGCGTCCCGGGATCCAGAAGGAGATGTTCGATACTGAAATCCGCATGGAGAAAACCGGCCGGCTCCGAGGCGACAGGCAGCCCAGACTCGAGAAGCGACTGGATGACGAGCCAACGTCGGGTTCCCAGCGCGGGTTCGATCTCGTCACCACTCTTCGCGACGGTCGCGGCCAGCCAGGGCCAGCACGCAGGGGTCCACGACTCGCGGCCCTCGGAAACGCCGGCCTCACGGGCGCGCTCGACGGGAACCGCGTGGATGATTCGGAGCAACTCCCCGAGCTGACGAGCGACGGCGGGCGTCGCGATCTCGCGACGTGGAATCGCATCGCCAAGATCCCCCGGCAGCAGGCGATAGCCGGAGAACGGGTGCGGAAAGCGATCGCTGGGAACGCCGTGCCACTCGAAACGCGGCACATCCACCGGAAGGGCCTCCTCGAGCAGAGGCAGCAGGCGGCGCTCGACCATCAGGCTGGGCACCACGTTCGCGCGCTTGGGCATCCGGAAGATCCACTCGTCGTTGACCACGTAGGCCCGACTGTCCCAGCCCTCCTGCAGGAAGCGAACCTTCCAGGGCGCCAGCTCGCGGAACTGATCCCGCAGCACCGCACCGACGATCTCCTCGTCCAACTCGCAGTCAAGGCCCCAGGCAGGAATCGAATCGCTCACGCGGGCTCCTACAGCAGCAGGTTCGCGGGGTCGGCGAGGCTCTTGCACAGGAAGGTCGTGAAGCGGACCGCTGTCGCGCCGTCGATCACGCGATGATCGTAGGAGAGGGAGAGCGGCAACATGAGTCGCGGCTCGAAGCCTCCTCCGTCCTCTGCGGAGAGGTCCAGCCCCTTGGACCACACCGGCTTCACGACCGTCCGAGAGACGCCGAGCAGTGCCACCTCCGGCGCGTTGACGATCGGCGTGAATGCCGTCCCGCCGATGCCACCGAGGCTCGAGATCGTGAAGCAGGCTCCCTGCATCTGCTCGATGCCGAGCTTGCCGGCCCGGGCGGTCTCGGCGAGTTCGGCCGTCTCGCGCGC
>JAYGDB010000031.1:0-15779 GCA_046583095.1 Myxococcota bacterium
GGCCTGCTCGCGCTGATCGCGGGCTTCTGGTTCTTCCGGGTGGCAACCGGCGGCACGCAGCTGTCTGCCGCGGGGGACACCGCCCTCTACTACGCCCCGCAGTACGCGGCCGTCGGCGCCGCGTGGCGACAAGGCGCCCTGCCGCTGTGGAACGCCTACCAGCTCTGCGGCCATCCGTGGCTCGCCACGCTACAGGGCGGGATCCTGTATCCGGGCCACCTCGTCTACGCCGTGCTGCCCACCCACCTGGGCATGGCAGTCTCGAGCCTCTTTCACCTGATGATCGTGGGCGCGGGCATTGCCGTGCTGGCGCGACGGCTGCCCGTCTGCGGATGGGCCGCATTGGTGGCGGGCTGCCTCTACAGCATGAACGGGCCGCTGCCCCTGCAATTCGGCGCACCGAACATGGTCGAGGCCGCAGCCTGGCTCACCCCCGGCGCCATCGCGGTCACCGGGATCGTTCGCTCGCGAAATCCCGGCTGGGCTGCGTTACTCGGGCTCAGCCTGGCACTGAGCCTGCTGGCGGGATATCCGCAGTACAGCGTCTACGCGTGTTACACGTGGGGTGCGCTGTTCGTCGTGCTGCTCTTCGACGAGCGGCTCTCGCCTCGCGAGTGGCTGGCGCCGTTCGCGTGGTTTGCCGTCGCGATCGGGTGCGGCACGCTGCTGGCGAGCCCACAGCTGCTCGCCTCGTTCGAACTCACCGGCGAGTCGAGCCGCAGCCTGGGCCGCCAGAGCTTCAAGGCCATGTTTCCCGGGGGCTGGCCGCAGCACTCGATCTATAGCTCGATCGGCTGGCTGATCGCGACGGCGAGCAATCGGAACTTTCCGCCGTTTGGACTCGCCGCGCCGCTGCTGGCCCTGATCGCGCTCTTCCACCCCCACCGACGCCTGGTGCTCGGGCTGCTGGCCCTGCTTCTCGTCGTCTTCGGCATCGCGGTCGGACCCGCGTCTCCGCTCTTCGACCTTTACCTGCTGCTCCCCGGGGTCGACTCTTTTCGTATTCCACCGCGACGGCTGCTCTTCGTGATCGGCTTTCTGCTGGCGCTTCTCGCGGGGTTCGGGGTCGACCAGCTGCTGCGGATGGCACGCGAGCGCGTTGGCGTACGCGCAGCCCACGCCCTCGGCGCCGCGGTGCTCGCGGTTGTCGTCGCCGAGCCTCTGCTCGACGACGCGCCGCGCGGCGACCTGAACTACTCGGCACCCGCATACGCGGATGCGTTCCCGCAAGAGCGAGAGCTGCTGGAGCGAATCGCCGGCGAAGACCGGGTGCTCTTCTGGAGCCCGGGCGTCCGGCCGCCGCTGCCCCCGAAGCTGGCGGGGATCTTCGGCGTTCGGGCCTTCGACGATTACGAGCCGATGGCCCTGCGTCGGCAGGACGCCTACTTCAGCTACCTCGCCCACGGCAGGATCGAGACGCGCGAGCGAGCGCCCTTCTTCGGCCGTCTCTACTTCCCCAAGTCACTGGCTGCCGCACGCGCGATGGCCGAGCGGCGAGGCCTGCTCGATCTCGCGTCCGTCCGTTACCTGATCGGGGCGAACAGCCAGCGAAGAAACCAGGTGCTTCACACCTTCGCGCTCGCGGCCGGCTTCGTCAGACAACCCAAGAGCCGGAAGGCGTGGGAGACGAGCCCGATCGTCTACCGAAACGAGAGGGCGTTTCCTCGCAGCTATGTGACCTACCGCGCCGAGACTGCGCCGCCCGCCGAGACACTGCTGCCCCTGCTCGCGGCGCCGACGTTCGACCCGCTGCGCTCGAGCTACGTCGAAGGCTCTCCGGTGGGTGCGAGCGCAGCCCACCCGCCCCACGGTCATCCCGCAACGATCGAGCGCGACGACCCGACGCACATCGAGATCGCCGCGAAGCTGGCGACCGAGGGGCTGGTCGTGCTCTCCGACTCCTACTACCCCGGATGGCAGGTGACCGTCGACGGCGAGCCACGCGAGATCCTCGCCACCAACCACCTCTTCCGAGGCGTCGCGGTGCCGGCCGGCGCGCATCGAATCGTCTTCTCCTACCGGCCGTGGTGGTTGTCCGCGGGCTTCGCCGCTGCGCTCGTGGGGCTCCTCGCGCTGGTCGGGCTCGCGATGCGCGGAGCCTCGACGCGGCCCCGGCCCGCGAGCGACAACCTCTACGCGTAGACCCTCATCGCGCGCTCGACCTGCCCCGCGTAGCCGGCGCCGAAGAGGTTCAGGTGCACGAGCAGCGGATACAACTGGTAGAGGGGGACGCGCTCCTCGGAGCCTTCCGCCAGCGGGTACGACTCGCGATAGGCCGCGAAGACGCGATCCCCGAAGCCACCGAAGAGACGCATCATCGCGAGATCGATCTCGCGGTGACCGCCGTAGACGGCCGGATCGATCAACACGGGGTCGCCGTTCTCCGCGCAGATCCAGTTTCCACCCCACAGGTCGCCGTGGAGCCGGGCCGGCGGTTCGTCCGGGCCGACGATCTGCGGCAGTTGCCCGAGCAGCTGCGACGCCAGCCGCTCCATCTCGCTCGAGAGCAACCCGTGCTGCCGGGCCCGCGCGAGCAGGGGCTCGAGGCGACGGCTCGCGTAGAAGTCGGCCCAGGATTCACTGGCGGTGTTCGCCTGCGGGAGCCTGCCGATGAAGTTCTCGTTCTCCAGGCCGAAGCGCGACGGGCCGGCCCGGTGCAGCGCGGCGAGCCCCCGGCCCAGCGCCTCGTCGGTCGCCCGGGACGGCGGGCCCGGCTCGATCCACTCGAGCACGAGCAGCCTCTCGGACACCTCCCTCACCTCGGGCACCCGAATCGCACCGGGCTGTGCGAGCCAGGCCAGTCCCCGGGCCTCGGCCTCCAGCATGCTCGCCGCGGTCGCCGGCTCTTCACTGCCCGCATAGGTCTTCACGAACAGGTCCCGGTCCCCGGCCTGGACGCGCCAGCTCTGGCCGATGTCACCCCCGGCGAGCGGCAGAATCGCCTCCGCGCGGTCGCCCAGCAGATCCGTCAGCTCTTCCCGCAGCGCCTCCATCCCGCCTCCCCGAACAGAATTCTTGGATAGAATAGGAAGGTACTCGCCCTCTGGGGCCAGCGATCGAAACGGAGAGCGACTTGCAGGCATCCGGCTACGAAGCACCGCGATCGATCGAGGACACGGTCGCGCTGCTACAAGGGGCGAACGGCAACGCCCGTATCCTGGCCGGCGGCACCGACCTGCTCGCCCAGATGCGCACCGGCGTGGTCTCGACCGAGTTGCTCGTCGACGTCAAGAAGATCCCCGAGGTCATGTCCATCGAGATCGCAGCCGACGGCAGCTTCCGAGTGGGCGCCGCGGTCTGCGGCGCGGCTCTCGGCGAGCACGAGGCACTGAAGAGCGCCTGGCCGGGGGTGGTCGAGGCCGCGGAGCTGATCGGCTCGGCGCAGATCCAGGGACGCGCTTCCCTCGGCGGTAACCTCTGCAACGCATCGCCGGCCGCGGACAGTGTTCCCGCGCTGATCTCGGCGGGCGCGAGGTGCACGATCGTCGGCCCGTCCGGCACGCGCGAAGAGGCCGTCGAGTCGATCGTGACGAGCCCGGGCCAGACGAGCCTCGCCACGGGCGAATTCGTGGTCGACTTCATCCTGCCAGCCCCGGCACCGCGGTCGGGCAGCGCGTACCTGCGGATGATCCCACGCAGCGAGATGGACATCGCGATCGTGGGGGCGGGCGTCAGTCTCACACTCGACGAGAGCGGAACGTGCACCGCGGCACGAGTCAGCCTGGCTGCCGTTGCACCCACGCCGCTGCTCGTCGGGGAAGCCGCGGAAGCCCTGATCGGAACCTCGGTGGACGACGCGGCGCTCGAGGCGGTCGCCGCAGCCGCCACCGCTGCCGCGAACCCCATCGACGACAAGCGTGGCACGATCGAGTACCGCAAGCAGGTGGCCGGTGTGATCACGCGCCGTGCCGCAAAGATCGCGCTCGAGCGCGCAAAGGGGAACGCGTGATGGCGCGCCGCCATGTCTCCACCACGATCAACCGCGAAGCCGTCGACTTCCTGTGCGAGCCGCAACAGACCCTGCTCGACGTGCTCCGCGACGAGCTTCACCTGACCGGCACGAAGGAGGGCTGCGGCACGGGTGACTGCGGCGCCTGCAGCGTCATCTTCGACGGTCGGCTCATCTGCTCGTGCCTGTGTCTCGCCATCGAGGCCGAGGGTGCGACGGTCGAGACCATCGAGGGCATCGCCGAGCGCGGCACCCTGCACCCACTGCAGCGCCGCTTTCTCGAGGACGCTGCGCTCCAGTGCGGTGTCTGCACACCCGGCTTCCTGGTCGCCGCCAAGGCGCTGCTCGACAAGAATCCGGAGCCCAGCGAGACCGAGGTGCGTTTCGCCCTCGCCGGCAACCTGTGCCGCTGCACGGGCTACGACAAGATCATCCGCTCGGTGCTCGAGAGCGCCGCGGAGCTGAGGGCGAGCGCCTCGGGCGAGGGAGACAGGCAATGAGTACCGCCGAATCGCGAGGCGAGGGCCAGAAGAAGTTCAAGTGGATCGGGACACGGCCGGTCCGGCCCGATGGAGTCGACAAGGTGACCGGGCGCGCCAACTACGGCGCGGATTTCACCCTGCCGGGAATGCTCTGGGGCAAGGTCCTCCGCAGCCCGCACGCCCACGCGCGCATCGTCGGCATCGACACGAGCAAGGCGCGCGATCTCGTCGGTGTGCACGCGGTGATCACCGCGGACGACCTGCCCGAGATCACCCCCGAGGAAGCAAAATCCGGCGAGGGCCCGACGAATTTCCGCGACCTCTCGCGCAACGTGCTGGCCCGAGGCAAGGTGCTCTACCACGAGCACGCCGTCGCAGCCGTGGCCGCGACGACGACTGCCATCGCCCAGCAGGCCCTGGACCTGATCGAGGTCGAGTACGAGGTGCTCCAGCCGGTACTCGACGGCGACTTCGCCCAGTCTCCGGATGCTCCGATCCTGCACGACGACCTCTTCACCCGAGGCGTGAAGCCACAGCCCGAGAAGCCCTCGAACATCGCGTCGAAGATCGAGATGGGCACCGGCGACGCCGAGAAGGGCCTCGCCAAGGCCGATACCGTGATCGAGCGAGAGTTCAAGACCGCCGCAGTCCACCAGGGTTACATCGAGCCGCACGCCGTCCTCGCCAGCATCGGAAGCGACGGCAAGGCGACCGTCTGGTGCAGTTCCCAGGGTCACTTCATGATCCGCGCCTACTGCGCGAAGCTGCTGGGCATGGACGCCTCCCACATCCGCGTCATCCCGGCCGAGATCGGCGGCGGCTTCGGGGGCAAGACCACCGTCTACCTCGAGCCCCTCGCGATTACCCTGTCGAAGCAGTCGGGCCGGCCCGTCAAGATGGTGATGAGCCGCGAGGAAGTCTTCCGCGCGACGGGACCGGCGTCCGCAACACGCATGTTCATCCGCATCGGCTGCACGAAGGACGGCAAGCTCACCGGCGCCCGCGCGCGCCTCGAGTACGAGGCGGGCGCCTTCCCGGGCTCGCCGGTCGGCGCTGGATCGATGACGCTCTTCGCGCCCTACGAGATCGAGGGCGTCCAGGTCGAGGGCTACGACATCGTCGTCAACAAGTGCAAAGTGGCGGCCTACCGCGCGCCCGGCGCGCCGATGGCCGCCTACGCGGTCGAAACGGTGATCGACGAACTCGCCGCCAAGGTGGGCATGGACCCGCTGGAATTCCGGCTCCAGAACGCCTCGGCGGAAGGCACCCAGTCGGCGTTCGGTCCCAAGTTCAAGCGCATCGGCAACATCGAGACTCTCGAGGCCGCCCGGGCCCACCCCCACTACAAGGCTCCGCTCGGCAAGAACCAGGGACGCGGCGTGGCGAGCGGTTTCTGGTTCAACGGCGGCATGCAGTCGACTGCCACCGTGAACATCGCCGACGACGGCAGCGTGGGCGTCGTCTCGGGCAATCCCGACATCGGCGGCTCTCGCGCGTCGCTGGCCATCATGGCCGCCGAGGAGTTCGGCATCGACATCGAGCTGATCGATCCGCAGATCGCCGACACCAACAGTATCGGCTACAGCGATCTCACCGGGGGTAGCCGCGTGACGTTCGCGACGGGCATGGCGGTGGTCGAGGCGTCGCGCCAGGCCATCCAGCAACTGCGGGAGCGCGCCGCGAAGATCTGGGGCATCGAGGTGAACGACGTCGAGTGGGTGGACGGCCAGGCGCGCGCCACCAACGGCCAGAGCGATCTCGAGCCGCTCAGCCTCCGCGACATCGCCCGCAAGGCGGGGCGCACGGGCGGGCCCATCACGGGCCAGGCTTCACTGACTGCCCGCGGCGTCGGCATGGCGTTCGCGGTGCACATCTGCGACGTCGAGGTGGACGAGGAAACCGGCAAGGTGGACGTGATCCGTTACACCACGGTGCAGGACGCCGGCCGGGCCATTCACCCGAGCTACGTCGAGGGGCAGATGCAGGGAGGCGCCGCGCAGGGCATCGGCTGGGCGCTCAACGAGGAGTACATCTACGACAGCGACGGCAAGATGGAGAACGCGGGCTTTCTCGACTATCGCGTGCCGGTGGCCTCGGACCTGCCCATGATCGATACGGTGATCGTGGAAGTTCCCAACCCGAACCACCCGTACGGGGTGCGGGGCGTGGGCGAGGTGCCGATCGTGCCGCCGCTCGCCGCGGTCGCCAACGCGATCCACGACGCAACGGGGCTGCGGATGACCGAACTGCCGATGTCGCCGCCCCGCATGCTGGCTGCACTCCAATCGAAGAAGAACTGAGCCGGCGCGTGGCGAGGGTGATCCTCACCGGCAGCCTGCGATCTCTCGCCGGCGACGAGAGCGAGATCGAGATCGACGCCGCGAACGTGCGCGAACTGCTGCGCGCCCTCGAGCCGCGGTTGCCCGGCATCGGCAAGCAGGTCGAGGACGGCCTCTCGATCGCGATCGACGGAGACATCGTCCAGGATCCTCTGCTCGAGCCCATCGGGCCCGACAGCGAGATCCACTTCCTGCCGCCGGTGAGCGGGGGAGCCTGCTGATGCCCGCCGAACCCGTTCCCGCCGCAACCATCATGCTGCTGCGCGACGCGCCGGACTCGCCCGAGGTCCTGATGCTCGAGCGACACGCAAGCAGTGATTTCCTGCCGGATCTCTACGTCTTCCCCGGCGGCCGGGTCGATCCCGGCGACCACGAGATGGCCGACCGTGTAGAGGGGCTGACTGCCACGCAGGCCGTCGAGCGCGCGCCGAGCGTCGACCCGGAGGCGGCGCTGTCGTTCTTCGTCGCCGCCATTCGCGAGACCTTCGAGGAGGCGGGCGTGTTGCTGGCGCGCCAACGGGGCGAGAGCCCGCTCGTGAGCGGTGCGCTCGCGGCCGAGCTGAGCAGCCATCGGCTCGAGATGCAGGCGGGCAAGCGATCGCTACGACAGATCGTCGAGGAGTACGATCTCGAGCTGGCAGCGGGCTGCCTGAGCGTCCACGGCCACTGGATCACCCCCGAGATCGTCCCCAAGCGCTTCGACACGCTGTTCTTCACGGCGGCCGCGCCGGCCGACCACCAGGCGGCCCACGACGGGATCGAGTCGAGCAACCACGTGTGGATCCGGCCCGCCGAGGCGATCGCCCAGGCAAAGCAAAAGCAGAAGCAAATGATCTTCCCGACGCTTGCCAACCTGCAGACGATTTCGGGCTTCGATCGAGTCGAGGACGCGATCACGAGCTCCCGCAGGCGAAAGGTGGTTCCGGTCCTCCCCACTGTGGCCGGCGACGGAGACGCAAGGAAACTCGTGATCCCCAGCGACGCCGGCTACCCGACGACCGAAGAGAAGCTCGAACTGCCGGGGAGATAGCCAACTCTCGAGCGCGCGCGAGATCGCCCGCTATTACGCCGCCCCGGAGCGCTACGCTTGCGCCCCTGGAACAGGAGGCTCGACATGGCCGGACGCATCGAAGGCAAGGTGGCGATCATCACGGGTGGCGCGAGCGGCATGGGCCGCGATACCGCGCTGCGCTTCCTGCGCGAAGGCGCACAGGTGGTCATCGCCGACATGAACGAGGGAACCGGCAAGGACACGCTCGAGTTGGCGGCCGCAGAGGGCTTCGATCAGGACATCCGCTTCATCCGCACCGATGTCTCCCAGGAATCGGACATCGAGGCGATGGTGCGCCACGCCACCGACGAGTTCGGACGCCTGGACTGCATCTTCAACAACGCCGGCCTCGGCGGCGCGATGGGAAAGGCCACCGAGATCGAGGTCGACGACTGGGACTTCACCTTCGGCGTGCTGGTGCGCGGGGTCTTCCTCGGCATCAAACACGCCGCACGCGTCATGCAGGCCCAGGGTGAAGGCGGCTCGATCATCAACACGGCTTCGGTAGCGGGCATGACGGGCGGCTGCGGCCCCGTCGCCTACTCGGCTTCGAAGGCCGCCGTCATGAACCTCACGCGCACGACCTCGGCGGAACTCGCCGAGCACCACATTCGGGTCAACTGCATCTGCCCGGGAGCCATCCTCACGCCGCTGCTCCACCGTGGCCACCCCGATCTGATGGCTGACCGGCTCAGCAAGGCGCAACCGTGGCCCGAGACGGGCCTCGGCGAGCACATCGCCGGCGCGGCTCTCTTTCTCGCGAGCGAGGACGCACGCTTCGTAACGGGCGTCTCGCTACCCGTCGACGGCGGCCTCACGGGCCTCGGTGTGAACATCCGCCGCAGCATCAACCCCGAGGAAGCCGCTGCCTCACCGCTCGCCGGAGTCACCGGCGTCGATCACGGCAACACCGGGCTGGGCATGACGGTTCGCAAGGCCGGCTCCTAGCCGATCAGCGCTTCGGCCACCGCCGCCAGATCGTCGAAGACGCGCACATCTGCAAGATCGGCCTGCCGCTCGGTTGCGCGGCCGTAACCTGTCCGGACGAGGATCGGCTCGCAGCCGGCCAGCCGTGCCAGTTGCAGATCCGAAGCCTTGTCCCCCACGAGAGGGCGCCCTTCGACCGCAACACCCAGCTCCGCCTCGACCTGGCGCAGCAAACCCAGTTGCGGCTTGCGGCAATCACAACCTTCGGCAGCTGCGTGCGGGCAGAAGAAGATGCCGGCGAGGCGTCCTCCCGCAGCTTCGATCCGGCGATTCATCTCGGCGTGAATCGCGTCGAGCGCGGCCCGGTCGAACAGCCCGAGGCCGAGACCGGACTGGTTCGAGACGACCACCATCGTGAAGCTTGCGGCATGCAGCCGCGCGATGGCCTCGAGGCTGCCGGGAATCGGCCGCCACTCCGCAACCGACTTCACGTACTCGTCCGAGTCCTCGTTGATGACGCCGTCACGGTCGAGGAGTAGAAGCCTCACGCAACGCCGCCGAACTCGAGGAGAACCTCTGCGAGCTCCGGAGGGTTGTGCATCGGCATCAGGTGATCGATGTCGAGTTCGAGGAGCTTCGCGTTCGGGATGCGCTCGACCACTTCTTGATAGACCACCATCGGGAAGTGACCCCGACCGGCGCGCAACAGGAGCGTGGGGGCCTCGATCTGCTCGGTCACCTCGAAGATGTCGAGGATGCCGGAGGCGTCGAAGATGCACGCTTCGATCTGCGGGTCGCACTTCAGCTCGACCTGCCCGTCCTCGCGATCGCGCATCCCCTCGTCGACGTAGAGGCGCAGGGCGCGCGGATCCCAGCTCTCGAACATCTCCTTGCCACCCCACTTCTCGACGGCGAGGTCGCGACTCGGCCACACGGGCTGCCGGCTGCGGGCGGCCTGGGCCATCGGATTGCCTCGCGAGTCGAAGTCCTCACGCGGAACCTGCAAGGACATCTTCTCGCGCATCTCCTCGATCTGTGCCTCACCCGGCCGGACCACCGGATCGAGCATGGCGACCCTCTCGAAGAGCCCCGGACGCAGGCCCGCCGCGTAGGCGGTGACGAGGCCCCCGAAGGAGTTGCCGATCCCGTAGGCGATCGGCGCCCCCTGCTCGTCGGCCAACTGCTCGGCCAGCGGAATCAGATCTTCGACGAAGTTCATCCAGTCGTACGCGGGTCCAGGCGACGGCGCCGTCGAGTCGCCGTGACCCCGCGCATCCAGAGCCACCACGCGATAGTGCGGACGCAGCCGCTCGGCGAGCAGCGCCCACATCCCCGCACAGAAACCGTTCGCGTGATGGAGGAGCGCGAGCGGACCGTCGCCGCCCCAATCGATCAGGGCGATCTCCATCTCGCGCCCCGGCAGCGCGATCTTGCGGCGCTTTGCGTTCGCGAACAGGGAAGACAAGAGGTTCAGGCTCCGGCCGCGTCCACTTCGACAGGCACGCCGTTGAGAATCGCATTGCGGGCAACCAGCTCCATCCGCTGGTCGTCCGCGAGATCGTTGATGCTCACGCGCGTTCGTCTCGGCAAGCCGGATCTGCGCACTCTAGTATTCGAGTGGCAGGCCGGCGAAGCCCCGCACGTTGCCCGAGTGCATCCGCTCGATCCCAGCCTCGTCGACCGCGTACTCGGGGATCCGGGCGAGGACCTCCTGCAACGCGATCCGCGACTCGAGACGGGCCAGGCTGGCTCCCAGGCAGAAGTGGCGGCCGTGCCCGAGTCCGAGGTGCACGTCAATCTCGCGTTGAACGTCGAAGCGATCCGGTTCTGCGAACTTGCGGGGATCACGCCCGGAGGCACCGTTGATGATGAGCAGCTTCGCGTCCTTCGGAATTTTGCTGCCGTCGATCTCCGCGTCGCGGGTGAGCGTTCTTCCCTGATACTGGGAGGGCGGGTCGAAGCGCAGGATCTCCTCGACGGCGTTCTTGCAGAGGGCGGGAGTTTCGACCAGCAGCTTGCGCTGATCCGGGTACTTCCCGAGCCAGTAGTAGGCAGTGCCGAGAAGCTTCGTAACCGTCTCGTTGCCGGCCGTTGCCAGCAGGCTGAAGAACGCGAGGATCTCGGAGTCCTCGAGGCGGTGGCGTCCGTCCCCGTCGTCGATCTCGACCTGGCAGAGAAGGGTCATGATGTCGTCTTGGGGGTTGCGCCGACGCTCTGCGATGGATGCCCGGAAGTAATCGGCGAGTTCGGCCATCGAGCGCAGGCCCTGCGCGTTGGGCATCGGGTTTCCCGGGTCTCTGTGAAGAACGTCGTTCGACCAACCCCGCACCCTGTCCCGGTCGGGCGCGGGAATGCCCAGCAAGGTGCTGATCACGTCCATCGGCAGCTTCGCGGTGAACTCCTTCACGATGTCGCAACGGCCATCATCGCGTTCGAAGATGGGGTCGAGATAATCCGCCGCGATCTTCCGGATCGCCGGCTCGAGAGCGCCGATCTGTCGCAGCGTGAATGCGTTGTTGACGAGATTACGGAGCCGGGTCTGCCGGGGCGCATCCATGAAGATCATCAGAGGGCTCGAACCCGCGGGCTCGTCCATCATCTCGAGAACGGTGGTCCGCGCGGAGCTGTAAGTCTCCCAGTCGATGAAGGCCTCGAGGCAGTGATCGAAACGGGTCAGCGCGTAGAAATCGAGCCGTTCGTTGTAATAGATCGGCTCCTCCTCCATCAAATGGCGATAGGTGGGATACGGGTCCGCATCGATTTCGTAGGAATAGGGGTCGTACTCGATGGTCACCTGCTGTCTCCTTCTCGCGCCCCGGTCGGGAACGCGATTGGCATCTTCGCGAAGCCGCGTACGTTGCTCGAGTGCACGCGCACGAGGCCGTCTGCCTGGATCTCGAAATTTCCGATCCGGCGGTGGATCTCTTCGAGCGAGACGAGCGCCTCCAGGCGCGCCAGTGAAGCTCCGAGGCAGAAGTGGGTTCCCTGTCCGAAAGCCAGCGACTGGCTGGTGCTGCGCTCGATCGCGAAGGTGTCGGGCTCGCCGAAGACACGCTCGTCTCGATTCGCCGCGCCGATCAGCAGAGCCACCCGCGAGCCTTCCGGAATCTTGCAGTCGTGGATCTCGACGTCGCAGGTGGTCGTGCGCGCGATCAACTGGGAAGACGGGTCGTAGCGCAGCGTCTCCTCGGCCCAGCCGGCCACCAGCGGGGGATTCGCGTCGAGCAGAGCGCGCTCCTCCGGGTTGCGCTCGATCCAGTAGAGGGCGTTCCCGAGCAACTTGGTGGTGGTCTCGTTGCCGGCGACCACCATCAAGAAGAGAAATGCAATGATGTCGCGATCCGCGAGACGGTCGCCCTCCACCTCGGCGAGAATCAACGCATCCGTAAGATTGTCATCGCCGGGACGCCTGCGGCGTTCGTCCAGGTGCTTCGCGAAATAGCCGATCAACTGGGCGGCGGCGGCTCTGCCTTGGGGTGGAACCTCCTGGCTGCCTTCTTCGCGGTGAAGCACGAGATCGGCCCAGGTCCGCAGGCAGTCGCGATCCTCGGCCGGCACGCCCAGCATCTGACTGATTACGTCCATCGGGAGCTTGCCCGCGAAGTCGTCGATGAAGTCGCAGCCCCCCGCCTCGATGAAGGTGTCGATGTAATAGGTGGCGAGGTCGCGGATGCCCGATTCGAGCTCGGCGACGCGCCTCGGCGTGAAGCCTCGCGAGACGAGGGTTCGAATGCGGCCGTGCTCCGGTGGATCCATGCCCAGGAAAGACATCACCTGGGACGCATCGCCCACCTCGTCGATCGACACGCCGTGCTTGTTCGAGTAGGTGACCGGATCGCGGAAGGCTTCGAGCACATCCTGGTATCGCGAGAGCGCCCAGAAGTTGCGCTCCTGGTTGAAGTAGGCAGGCGCCTCGTCGCGAAGGGCCCGGTAAACCGGGTACGGGTCTTCGTGGATCTTCCAATCGTAGGGGTCGTACACGACCACGGTCAGCGCTCCGGGGGGCAGAAGGCGCGGCGAGCCTGCGTCTGCATGGCGTCGATCAGCGCTTCGGGGTCGTCCCGCATGTCCCTCTCGACCCATTCGGCGAGCATCACCTGCTGGATGGCGACGAGCGTACGGGCCATGAGCTTGGGATCGCCCTCGTAGAAGACGCCCTGCGCGATCCCTCGTTCGAAGACCGCCGCCTGCGCGGCGTGGCCATCGCGCCTGGCTCGTTCGTGCATCGTCGCCGTGTGAGCCCGACCGCCGAGCCCCCACGCATACCCGTCGCGCAGATGCATGCGCAGGTAGTCCGGGTGGCCGGCGAAGAACTCTACGTAGCCGCGGACGCCCATCAGGAGCGTCTCGACGGGATCGCTGGTGGAGCGAGCCAGTTCGTCGGCCCGATTCATGGCCTCGCTCAGGCGGGTCTCGTGGATCGCGGCCACGAGTTGCGCCTTGCCCGCAAAGACGTTGTAGAGCGTCCCGAGCGCGACTCCCGCCTCAGCGGCAATCTCTTCCATCTTGGTGTCTTCGACGCCCTTCTCGGCAAACGCCCGCTCCGCGCCCTCGAAGACGAGTTGACGGTGGAGCGCATTTCTCGCGGCCCGGGCGGCCTCGCGAGCGGATTCGGCCATCCGGCGATCATGCCGGAATGAAATCTTGATTGCAATCTATGAATACTAATTCTAGTGTCGTTCCGGCGGCGCTACGCTCGCACCCCACCCCGAGGATCCCCCATGACCGCTCCCGCGAAGGACTCGAACCCCGCAATGGTCGCAGCGCGCAACTCCTGGCGCTGTGTGCAGGCCAAGGACAAGCAAGGCTGGCTCGACCTGATGGCCGACTCGATGGTGATGGAGGACCCGATCGGGATCGCTCCCACGAACCCCGACGGCAAGGGGATCCAGGGCAAGCAGGCCGTCTCGGAGTTCTGGGACAACACCATGTCGAAGGTCGACATCCACATCGAGACCCACGAGTCGTTCGCCAGCGCCAACGAGTCGGCTCATCGCATGACGTTGACGACGACCTTCGAGAACGGCGGTGGCATGGTGGTCAACGGCATCTTCACCTACCGGATCGACGAGGCCGGCAAGCTCACGAACCTGCGCGGTTACTGGGCATTCGACGAGACCGAGATCCGCCAACCGCAGTAGCGGCCAGAGAGGACCCCTTGCGCTTCACATACACCGAGACGATGTGCGACCCGAGTTTCCTGGTGCCCCTCGCCCAGGAAGCCGAAGCCGCGGGCTTCGACAGCTTCGCGGTACCCGACAGCATCTGTTACCCCCAGGAGTCCGACTCCAAGTACCCCTACAACGCCGATGGCAGCCGCGAGTTTCTGGACGGCAAGCCGATCCTGGATCCGTTCACGCTAATCCCGGCGATGGCCGCAGTGACGACGAGGCTCCACTTCTCGACCTTCGTCGTGAAGCTGCCGGTTCGCGGATGCGTGCTCGTCGCGAAGCAGGCAGCATCGGTTGCAGTCCTCTGCCAGAACCGCTTCTCCTTCGGCGTAGGCGTGAGCCCCTGGCCCGACGACTTCCGCATTCTCGGCGTACCGTGGGAGAAGCGCGGCAAACGCATGGACGAGATGATCGACATCGTGCGCGGCCTGACAACGGGAGAGTTCTTCGGCTACGACGGCGAGATCCACCAACTCGAACCGGTCAAGATCAGCCCGGTGCCCAGCCAACCCATTCCGATCCTCGTGGGCGAGCACTCCAGACCCGCGCTGCGACGAGCCGTAACCAAGGGTGACGGCTGGATGCACGCCGGGGGCGATCCGGCGGAGCTGTCGAAGATGCTCGCGCAGATCCAGGAGCTGCGTGTGGAGCACGGGAAGCAGAACGATCCGTTCGAGATCCACATCATCTCGATGGACGCCTTCACACCCGACGGGGTGAAGCGGCTCGAGGACATCGGGGTCACCGACGTGATCGTCGGCTTCCGAAACAGTTACGCGAACGACGCGGACAGCCAGAGCTTCGACGACAAGGTCGGCAGCCTACGCGCGTACGCGGACAACGTGATCGCCAAGATTCGCTGAGGGGAGGCGCATGCTCGACGTCATCATTCGAGGCGGAAAGATCGTCGACGGCACGGGCGAACCCGCCCGGCAGGGCGACATCGGTATTCGCGACGGTCGCATTGCGACCATCGGCGAGGTCGACGAGGAAGCCCGCGAGACGATCGACGCGCGGGGCAAGGTGGTCGCGCCGGGCTTCGTCGACATCCACACCCACTACGACGCCCAGGTGTTCTGGGACGGGACGCTGAGCCCGTCCCCGTTTCACGGGGTCACGAGCATCATCGGCGGAAACTGCGGCTTCAGCATCGCACCGCTCTCGACGGGCGCCGGCGACTACCTGATGCGCATGCTCGCCCGGGTCGAAGGAATGCCGCTCGAGACCCTCGAGGCGGGCGTGCCGTGGAACTGGAAGTCGTTCGACGACTACCTGAGCCTGATCGAGGGAACGCTGTCGGTGAACGCAGGGTTCATGGTCGGCCACTGCGCGCTTCGCCGCGTGGTGATGGGCGGACGGGCCGTCGGGAGCGAGGCCAATGACGCAGAGCTCGAGCAGATGGTGAACCTGCTGCACGAATCGCTCGAGCAGGGCGGCATGGGGTTCTCGACCACGATCTCGCCCACCCACAACGATGGCGACGGAGAGCCGGTGCCATCGCGCCATGCCAGCCGCGAAGAGCTGATCGCCCTGGCCGCGGCCGTGCGCGAGCATCCTGGGACCACCGTCGAGTTCCTGCCCGGTGTCGGCGCTTTCGACGAAGAGAAGATGCAGCTGATGACGGACGTCTCGCTGGCGGCAAACCGCCCGGTGAACTGGAACGTCCTGGCGCCCACCTCGGCAAACCCCGAGCTCATCGAGGAGCAGCTCTCCGCGACAAACTACGCGCGAGAACGCGGCGCCGAGGTGCTGGCCCTCACCGTCCCCCAGCCGATCACGGTTCGCATCAACCTGCACGCCGGTTTCATTTTCGATGCCCTGTATGGCTGGGCGGGTCTCTTCCAGATGCCGATCGAAGAG
>JAYGDB010000161.1:0-29496 GCA_046583095.1 Myxococcota bacterium
GTAGAAGCCGTCGATCTTGTCTTCGTAGAAGAAGCTGTGAGTTGGATCTCCCTCTCCGATGTTCTTGACTTCGACTACCTGGTCGGAGCTGTAGTCGATCTCGGTCCTCTCGCCTTCGCCGTTCGTGATGGCTGTCAGTAGTCCCGAGAAGTCGTACTCGTAGCTGAAGCCCGCGCGGCCCTCCTCTACATCCAGACTGTTCTTGGCGTTGACGAGCTCGCTGCCATTCCACTCGAACTCGGCCCTACGGCCCGCGACATCGTCGATCGCAACGACCTGCCCTGCTGCGTTGTACGAGATCGAGATCACGTCTTGGCAGAACCAGGCGGCCTTGCACTGGATTACCTCGACGATTCGCTTCTGCCCAGCGATCCCCTGCTCGGAAAAGTTCAGGCGCGGGTAGAAGGTTTCGCCAGTTTCACCCCAGTACATCCATCGCAGCCGTCCCGATCCACCCTGGAAGTGGCGGGTCAGGCCGGCCTTGTTCTTGATGCGGAGCTTCGCGCCCTTCACCCATGTCGTTCCCGCGATTGCTGCGCCCTCGGCAAGGTCGTCGAGGTCAGTGTGTGCCGCGCCGGTTGCATCGGTGAAGGTGCCGTTCTTGTAGGTTTCGTCGAACGACCAGGTCCATGCCTTGGTTGCCGAGTTGAAGACGGCCCCAACCTCGAGCGTGCCGATCAGGGTGTCGATCGACAGGTCGACACGCGGAACCCGCAGGTCCCCCCCCATGGCGTTGATGCTGCCGTATCGGAAGGCGACGTCTGCCGGGCGTTGGTGATCGCGGCTGCCAGCCGTCGGCTTGCCATCGGGTGCCACCGGACAGCCGAGAGTCGCCATCAACGCGACGAGCAACAGCGATACGAACTTCGTCGGAATCGAACTGTGATGTAGAGAAGCACGAGCGCGAATCGGCCTCGTGTGAGTTACGTCTCGCTCGACTGAGAATCTTGTGTTGTCCATTCGGCGCGTGCCCCCGTGATCGAATGATCGAGGCGTAACACGACGCGGAAGCGGGCGACTGCCCAGATTGCACGACCGGACCACGATGGGCCGACTTCGTTTCGAAGCGGTCAAGAACGGACGAAAGCGGACATCCTTAGTCGAGCCCGAGGTTCGTCGTTCGACCGCCGATCTGGGCATCGCTTTCGCCCTGCCGAGTCGGACGCCCCGGGCCCGTTGCCGAGAAGCTGCGGACGAGCACATGGATGCTGCAGAGGCGCATCTAAGGTCGTGGAGCTGCGTCTCCGCGACTCGCCTCGAGTGGCGACGAACCTACTTCCGGCTCGGTAGCCACTTCCGGGCCGCGGCGACTGCCGGGAGATCGTCCGAGTGCTCCAGAACGTACTCGCGCAGGTCTTCGAGCACCTCGATGCTCTTGGATTCTTCGATGAGCGGGCTGTCGGCTCCCAGCGCCCAGGTGGTGGCGACCAGGATCACGCCGGCTACGAGGGCTCCCTCGGCGGCGCCGACGACGCCGCCCGCCAGGCGGTCCGCCCAGCCGAGGCCAATCGAGTGCGCGCCTCTCCGCAGCACCTTTCCGATGGTTCCGATTACGACGATCGCGCCGATGCCGATCGCCGCGCCCGCGATCCAGATCGATGCGGTCGGGCCCAGGCTGCCGCGCGAGACGTTCTCGAGAAAGTCCGCCGCGGGCGGGGTGCCGTAGCGCACCGCCAGCAATCCGCCGCCCAGGGCGGCGATCGAGAAGCCTTCTCGAATCAGGCCGATCCAGAACCCTCGGAGAATCGCGACACCGAGGACCGCGAGTACGACGTTGTCGAGGGTCCAGAAGTCTTCCATCAGGTTCTCTCTGTGCGTTGCTTGCGGGTCGGTTGCTTCTTCGTCTCGGTGCCCTGCACCATGCCGTCTCCAGCGGAGGCGGTGAAGGTCAGTTCGAGGCGGCGACGTGTGCGCGGGCCGCCTGGGCGTAACGGGTCTCTCGGAAGTTCTCGATCAGCACGTGGAAGAGTCGCAGGGCCTCGTCCTCCCGCTTCAGGTTCTCGTAGCAGACGCCGAGCTTGAAGAGCGCCTCGGCGTCGAGCCCCAGCCCCGGATGTACGTTCAGAACGTTTCGGAAGCGCGCGGCGGCGGCCTGGAACTCGCCGCGGTCGAGATAGAAGTCGCCGGTGAGGATCATGTTCTCAGCGATCTTCGTGCGCAACTCGTGCATCATCCGCTCGCCTTCGGCGGTTTCGAGTGCGTAGGGGTAGCGGCGCAGCAGGATCTCGAGGAAGTGGACCGCTTCGCGGGCCGATGTCTGATCGCGATTGACCGCGCCGATCTGCTCGTAGTGGCACTGGGCAGAGCGGAGGATCGTATACGGCACTTTCTCGTGCTGGGGATGAAGGTCGCCGAAATCGCGGTAGTAGGAGAGCGCCTCGTCCCAGCGCTCGTCGGCGAAGTAGGCGTCGGCGATCTGGAGCTCGGCCTTGACGGCGTCTTCGCTGTAGGGGTAGTTGTCGATGATCGCCTGGAAGGTCTCGATCGCACTCGTGTAGTTGACGAAGCGATAGAGCCACAGGATGTTGGTGCCCTCGAGGATCTCCAGGCCCTCGGCATACAGCTCGTCCGCCGGGGCGACGTCCTCGAAGCTGGGCACGTCGCTCGTGCAGGAGATCAGGAGCAACGCCGAAACGGCCAGAAAGGTGGCAGATCTCTTCATTCCGGGCAGAGAGCCCCCATCGCTGCGCGGACGCTACTTTCCCCGCCGGGACGTGTCAATTTGCTAAGGTCGGCGCCCCGCCAACCTCTCGCATCCGGAGAAAGTTCGAATGGATCGTGAAACCATCAGCAAGCTCCGCCTCGACAAGCGTCTAGCAAGCCGCCGAGGCTGGATCTCTCCCGAAGACCTCGACCGCGAGTTGGAAGCGCTCCCCGACGCGTCCTCGAAGATCGAGCCGGTCGAGGAGCCCGGCAACGAGCCTGAGCCGGCGTCGTAGAGCGTCTGCGGCCAGCAGGAAGAGGCCCCCCGTGATCAAGGAGAAGCTCGGCAAGCATCTCGACCGCTGGGTCCACGCGGCCTTCCCGTTCCTCTTCAAGCGGCCCGTGAACCCGAACCTCCTGACACTGGTCGGGACGGTGGTCTCCATCGGTGCGGCGGGGACTTTCGCCCAGGGGCACTTGCGCGCCGGCGCGCTCCTGATGCTCGCCGGAGGCTTCTTCGACTTGGTCGATGGTGTCGTGGCACGGCACTTCGGCACGGCGACGAGCTTCGGTGCGTTCCTCGACTCGACTCTCGACCGGCTCGTCGACATGGCTGTCATGCTCGGCCTGGTGATCTACTACGGCGCCCAGGCAGACTGGGTTCCGCAGCTGCTCGCGAGCGTGATTCTCGTCAGCAGCATCGTAACGTCCTACGCAAAGGCTCGTGCCGAGCTGATGATCCCGCACCTGCCGGGTGGCATGCTCGAGCGAGGCGAGCGGGTGGGTATCCTGGCTGCCGGAGGTCTCCTCGGCGTGATGGTGCCCGCACTCTGGGTGCTCGCGATCGGCACCACGTGGACGGCTGTCCAGCGGATCCTCTCCGCGTATCGCGAACTCGAAGGAATGGACACGGCCGCGCGTACCGCCGGGGAGCAGAGCTGATGTCCGACAATTCCAATCTCCTGAAGATCGACTTCTCGACCTTCGTTCTGTCGCTATCGACGTCAGCGCTCTACCAGATGGGCCTGGTCGAGGGTCCGGACGGCGAGAAGCTCGGCGAACCCAACAAAGGACTCGCGCAGCAGACGATCGACAGCCTCGAGATGCTGCGCGACAAGACCCTTGGCAACCTCGACGATGAAGAGGCGAAGCTCGTGAACAGCCTCCTCTACGAGTTGCAGATGAACTTCGTCAATCTGAGCGAGTGAGATCGCTCAGCCTCGAGGCACCCGCCAAGCTCAATCTGGGTCTTCGCATCGTGGGACTCCGGGACGATGGCTACCACTTGCTCGAGAGTCTCTTCGTACCGGTGGCGCTGTCGGACGTCGTCACTCTCGACTTCGACCCCGGCGGCGCGCCTGGCGTCCAACTCGCACTCGAGGGCGCCAGCCCGGACGTCCCGACCGAGGGCAGCAACCTCGCCGTGGCTGCGGCGCACGCGTTCTTCGAGGCCTGGCCGGGAGGCGCGCTGCGGATCGGTCTCGACAAGCGGATCCCCTCGGCGGCCGGCCTCGGTGGCGGCTCGAGCGACGCGGGCGCCGTCCTGCGCGGGCTCGCCCGGCTGGCTCCGCAGGCACCCTCCGTCGAGGACCTCGTGAGTCTCGCGCGCGGGCTCGGCGCCGACGTTCCCTTTTTTCTCGACCCCCGACCTGCTCTCGTCCGCGGCGTCGGCGATGTCATTGAGCCCGTGGCCGGGTTGCCGCCCCTCTGGGCGCTCCTCGCGAACCCGCGTATCGCCGTCTCCACGAAAGAGGTCTTCCGCCTGTACGATTCTCTCGGCTCTCAGCAGGTCGCGGACGTCGGGCAGGTCCCGGGCGCCCTCCCCGCAGGTTTGACGCCACCAGACCCAGGCTCTACGATGCGACCGCTTTCCGGCTTGGGCGGCGATGTGGACGTGCTGGCTCGACTCCCCGGCCCCACCAACGATCTGGAGGCAGCAGCTGTTCGCCTCTGTCCCCCCGTCGCCCGGCTGCGGGATCGCATGCGCGAACTGGGAGCCGTTGTTGCGGGGATGTCGGGCAGCGGAGCCACGATTTACGGCCTCTTCGGGAGCCAATCCGATGCCGAGGAAGCGTTCGAGAAAGCCGGATTCGAAGCGCCCACCTGGTCGCGGGTGACACGAGTCCTGATCGAGCCGCAGACAGCGAGTGCAGATGACGAAACCAATGAGCGGGGTCCTGGGGCGTAGCCAAATGGTAAGGCAGCGGCCTTTGAAGCCGCCTATTGCAGGTTCGAGTCCTGCCGCCCCAACCATTCATCTGGGTCCCAAGAAGGGCATGAAGTTGTTTTCAGCAGATTCGAGAGCCACCCACCGACGTGTCGATCGCCAGCCGCGCGGTGTGCACGCAGCCGCCATGCATCCGGTACCCTCCGGCCGGGTGCAGAGGCAGATCGCCGAAGTGCTGGCCCCGGAGAGGATCTTCTTCGACACCTCCGTAGGAGCGATTCATGGGTGATGCATCACTGGCAGTCGAGATTCGAACCGAGGGCGGCAAGGGAGCGTCCCGGAGGCTCCGGCGCGACGGGCGAATCCCGGGCGTCCTGTACGGGAGTCAGACGGCCAGCACCTCGATCTCGCTCGATGGGGTCGAGCTCGAGACGCTCATCCGCACGAGCCATGCGGGCATCAACACGCTCATCGATCTCACCGGCACCAGCGAGGTTTCGGGCAAGACGGTGCTCGTGAAGGAACTCCAACGCAGTCCCGTCCGCGGCATCTTGATGCATGCCGACCTCTACGAGCTCGACCCGAACGCGCACATCCGCGTTTCCGTCCCGATCCATCTGGAGGGCACGGCTTTCGGTGTGACGATGGGCGGTCTGATTGATCACTCGTTGCGCGTCGTTGAACTCGACTGTATGCCGCAGGCGATTCCGGACGAGATTCTCGTGGACGTCAGCGCTCTCGACGTCGGCGACTCGGTGCACGTATCCAACCTGGCTCTGCCCGAGGGAGTCGAACTCGTGACACAGGGAGATCTCTCGGTCGTGTCGGTGGTGGCGCCGCGGGTCGAGGAAGAGCCGGTCGTCGATGAGGAACTCGCCGAAGGTCTCGAGGGCGAGGAAGGCGAAGAGGGCGAGGGCGAAGGTGACGGCAAGGGCGGGGAAGCCAAGGCGGGCGATGCGGCCGCCGCGTCCGACGGCGATGCCGATGAGGGAAAGAAGAAGTCGTGAAACTGGTGGTGGGGCTCGGCAATCCCGGGTCCCGCTACGCCGACTCCCGCCACAACGTCGGCTCCCGGATCCTCAATCAGCTGGCGACTGCCCAGGACGTAGCGCTCGACCAGGAGCGCTTCAGCGGCCGCTACGGTACGGGGTTCGTTCCCCTCGCTCCGGGCGCGCCAGTCTCGGGGCATCCCGAGTCAGTCGCGTTTCTAGTGCCCACGACCTTCATGAATCGGTCCGGGGCAGCGGTTGCCGCAGCGCTCGCGGGGCTGCCGGAAGTCGAAGCCAGCCGGGACCTGCTCGTCGTGTATGACGACCTCGACCTGCCCCTGGGCCGGATCCGGGTTCGGCCTCGCGGGGGCGCGGGCGGGCACAACGGCCTCGCCGATGTGATTGCGTGCCTCGAGAGTCAGGAGTTCGCCCGCCTGCGCTTCGGGATCGGCCGCCCGGAGGGACCTGAGGTCGGGGACAAGCAGCAGAACGTGATCGACTTCGTGCTCGACGGCTTCGGCCCCGACGAGCAGAGCCTCCTGTCGGAGCGCATCTCCACGGCGGCCGACGCCGCTCTCACCTGTTTGCGGGACGGGCCGTCCGTTGCGATGGACCGATTCAACGCGGATCCTGACGGGATTGCCGAGCCAGATGGCGACTGAGGCTGCGAAGGCAGACGTGGACGTCCGCCCGAGGCTGGGTTACCCGTCGTTGGGTTGAAGAGGTTTACGTTGGCCCGACCCCGGGGACATTACGCAAGTCTCCTCCAGGAGTTCTCGGTCCCGTTGCTCGCAGGGGTCGCGGTTGCCCTCCTCGTCGCGAATACGTATCCCCACCTCTATCACGAGATCCTCGAGTGGGAGCCGATTCGTGGCTTCCAGGTGTTCGGTTATCCGGTCACCTTCCACTTCCTCGTCGACGATATCTTCATGGTGTTCTTCTTTGCGATTGCCGCGAAGGAGATCACCGAGGCGGCCCTTCCCGGCGGGCTGCTGAATCCCATCTCCAAGGCGGTCAGCCCGCTGATCGCGACTCTGGGCGGCGTCCTGGGCCCGGTTGCGATCTTCTTCCTGTGCATCGCGTTCAGCTTCGAGAACGGGATCTACTCGGCCGAATTCGACGACCGAGGACAACTCTCCCGCGGATGGGGGATCCCAACGGCGACGGACATCGCGCTGGCGTGGCTCGTCGCCCGGGCGGTCTTCGGGAAGGGCCACCCGGCGGTCCTGTTCCTGCTGCTGTTGGCCGTGGTGGACGACGCGATCGGCCTGGTAATCATCGCTGCCTACTACGGAGACCCGATGCAGCCTGCAGAGCCCGTGTGGCTGCTTCTCTCGCTTTCCGGGATGGCAGTGGCGTTCGTGCTCCGGCGGGCGGGCGTGACTCACTGGCAAGCCTACGTGGCCCTGGGTGGTCCGCTGGCTTGGAGCGGCCTGGTACTCGCGCATTTGCACCCGGCCCTCGCGCTGGCGGTCATCGTGCCGTTCATCCCCGGTCCGGCTCGCGACGTCGGCTTCTTCGCGAGTGGGGACGAGGTGGACGAAGTAGGCGAGGAACGCGCCGAGCGGCTCCACCTGGAGCACTCACCCCTGCATCTCTTCGAGCATCAGATGAAGGCCTTCGTGGACTTCGGGCTGTTCTTCTTCGCCTTCGCGAACGCCGGCGTCGAGTTCGCCAATGTCGGAGCGATGACGTGGATCGTTCTCGGCTCCTTGGTCGTGGGCAAGACCATCGGGGTCACGTTCTTCGGCTGGCTCGCCTCGCTCATGGGCTTCGCGCTGCCGGGGGGGATGACCCGAGTCGATCTCTGCATGGCCGGCTTCATCGCAGCGCTGGGCCTTACCGTGGCGCTCTTCGTCGCCACTGCCGCATACGTTGAGCCCGGGCTCCAGGGCCAGGCGAAGATGGGCGCTCTCCTCTCCGGTGCTGTGGGTTTGGTGGCGGTCCCGCTCGCACGGTTGCTCGGGATTCGCCGGGGCGGGCAGGAGGAGAGCGGGAGCGACTCAGACCTCGAAACGTCGCGCGATTGACTAAATTATCTGGGTCGATCTTCAATATTGTCTGGATATATTCGGGATATATCAGAGAAAAGTTTCGATAATTTCCGATAGTTTTCAGATTGACTGGGTATTGACCCGGCTGTAGTTTGCAGGCATGCGCCTACCGAACCTCGAATCCACCGGACCTGGACGGCTACCGGTCTACCGGCAGATTGCCGGCCACATCCGATCCGAGATCGAGTCGGGGGAGCTGCCGCCGGGCAGCCGATTGCCCCCGATCCGGACTCTTGCCAGCGATCTTGGTGTCAATCGCGACACCGTGGGGCTGGCCTACGAGGAGCTGGCCTCGGCGGGTCTGCTCGAGTCGGTGGTAGGACGCGGGACGTTCGTCCGGGGCTCGGGGGTTGGCGCGGCTGTTGCGCCTGTCGAGCTATCGCTTGCCCGTAACGTCGAGAACCTGCTCGCCATCGAGAACGCCCGACCCCGGTTTGGGGAAGGCACCGATGTCGTTCCGCTCCACTCCCTGATCCCCGACCCGGCCTTCTATCCAGTCGATGCCTTCCGCCGCTGCCTGAACCGGGTGCTCTTACGGGATGGCGCGGAGCTGCTTCAATACGGTGCGCCGCAGGGCCATGCGGGTCTGAGGGAAGTGATCGCTGAGCGCTTCGAGGCGATTGGCTGTCGCCTGGGGGCGGACGAGATCGTGCTCTGCCACGGTGCCAGCCAGGGAATCTCTCTGGCCCTGCGCCTTTTCGCCCAACCGGGTGACTCGGTGGCCGTCGAGATGCCGACCTACCACAACCTGCTCTCGACCCTGGTGGCCCTCGGGCTGCGGGCAACTCCCGTGCAGCTGGGCCCGGACGGCCCGGATCTCGAGCAGCTCGAGCGCAGCCTATCGCGGCAGGACGTCAAGGCCTTCTACACGATCCCGACCTTTCACAACCCGATGGGTATCACGACGAGCACCTCGGCCCGGCGTCAGCTCCTCGACGTGGCTAACCGCTGCGGCGTCCCCGTCATCGAAGACGGCTTCGAGATGGATCTCCGCTGTGTGGGCCGCGAAGTCCCGCCGCTGGCGGCTCTCGACCCGTATGGGTTGGTCGTGCACCTGTCTTCGTTCTCGAAGTCGCTCTTCCCGGGCGTGCGGGTGGGGTCGATCACGGCCCAGGGCCGGGCGCTCGAGGGCTTGCTGGCACTGAAGCACAGCACCGACCTCTCAGACGCGATGCCCTTGCAGGCAGCCCTCGAGGAGTTCGTTCGCTCGGGGGAGTACGACCGTCACCTGGGGCGCATGCGCAGGATGTTGCGCTCGCGTACGAAGGCCATTCTCGCTGCCCTCGAGCAGGAGATGCCCGATGGCACCACCTGGACCGAGCCCGAGGGCGGCTACCAGGTGTGGCTCGAGCTGGGCTTCGACGTCGACACACGGGACCTGCTGGCAGACGCCGCCCGCGAGGGTGTTCTGTTCGCTCCGGGGTCCCAGTTCTTCGCGGATCGGGGCCCGTCCCGGGGCTTGCGGCTGACGCTGGCCCAGGCGAACGAAGACGAGATCCGGCGGGGTGTTGCAATTCTCGGCGAGGTGGTCCGGAGGCGTCAGGAGGAGGCCCCCAGCGGGCTCGGCGCCTCCGCGGTGAACATGTAGGACCGAACAGCTGGGACGGATAGGGGTCCCGAAGGGAGAAGAACGATGGCAAGCGAGCAGGGGAACGGAAGCAACGGGGGCGGCGCACGCGCCACCGCCGAAAATTTCGAGCTGAAGGTCGGGTTGGCCGAGATGCTGAAGGGCGGTGTCATCATGGACGTCACCGACGCCGCGCAGGCGAAGATCGCCGAAGAGGCCGGGGCCTGTGCGGTGATGGCTCTCGAGCGCGTTCCCGCGGATATCCGCCGGGACGGTGGCGTGGCGCGTATGAGCGCGGTCGAGATGATCGAGCAGATCCAGCGATCGGTCTCGATCCCCGTGATGGCGAAGGTGCGCATCGGTCACGTCGCCGAGGCGCGGGTCCTCGAGGCACTGGGAGTGGACTTCATCGACGAGAGCGAGGTCCTGACGCCCGCCGACGATGAGCATCACATCGCGAAAGACGCCTTTCGCTCGCCCTTTGTCTGCGGCGCCCGGAATCTCGGAGAAGCCCTGCGCCGAATCGGCGAGGGCGCGGCAATGATCCGTACCAAGGGCGAGGCGGGCAGCGGGAACATCGTCGAAGCCGTGCGGCACCTGCGCTCGGTGAACGGCCAACTCCGCGCCTTGCAAGCGAAGCAGCCCGAGGAGTTGATGGCGACCGCGAAGGAGATGGGCGCCCCCTACGCGCTGGTTTGCTACGTGCACGAGCACGGGCGTCTGCCGGTTCCCAACTTCGCGGCGGGTGGGATCGCGACTCCTCCGGACGCCGTGCTGTGTCGCATGCTCGGTGCCGAGGCCGTCTTCGTGGGGTCGGGGATCTTCAAGAGCGCCGATCCCGACGTTCGTGCGAGGGCCATCGTGCGGGCGAACACCCACTGGGAGGACGCCGAAGAGGTCGCCGCAGCCTGCCGTGGGCTCGGCGAGGCGATGGAGGGGATCGAGATGGAGACCCTCGACGAGAGCGAACGGCTCGCGAATCGGGGCTGGTAGAGGATCAGGGTGTCCCGCCGTGTCGGAATACTTGCCATCCAGGGCGACGTCGAGGCTCACACCTCTGCGCTCGCCCGGATCGGCGCTACGGCCGTGCCGGTGCTCCGGGAGAAGCACCTCGCCGATCTGGACGCCCTCATCCTGCCCGGCGGTGAGAGCACGACGATCGCGAAGGGGATCGACCGGCTCGGCCTGCGGGAGCCACTTCGGGGATTTGCCGAGTCCGGGCGGATGCTCCTGGGGACCTGTGCAGGAGCCATCCTGCTCTCTCGGGAGTCGCGCCAGCATCCCGTTCCGACGCTCGACCTGATGGACGTGACGGCGCTGCGAAACGACTACGGCACCCAGGTGGACAGCTTCGCGGCCCCCTCCGATGCGGACTCGCAACTCGGCGACCTGCGCTGCGTGTTCATCCGGGCCCCCCGATTGGTGGAGCCCGGGCCCGACGTCGAGGTGTTGGTCCGGGTGGACGGGGAGCCCGTGCTGCTGCGCCAGGGAAATTGCCTCGCCTGCACGTTCCACCCCGAGCTGACCCTCGATGGCCGGGTTCACGAGCTGTTGCTCTGAGCCCACGGGTCATGCTACCCATAGCTCCCTTCGGGTAGGCCCTTCGGATCGAGAGGTCTCCCATCCCTCAGTCCAGGCCATCCTCTCCGGTACCCGCCGGATCGGAAGCCATCCTGGGCTCGGACACTTCGGGTGTCCGTCCACGAGGAGAGTCTGTGCGGGAATACGAAACGACCGTCATCGTCCAGCCCGAAATCTCGGACGAGGGCACCGAAGCCATCATGACCAAGCTGGACGCAGTGCTCGCGGACCAGGGATCGACGCGTCTGATGTGCAGCGACCTCGGCAAGCGCAAGCTCGCCTATGAGGTTCGCAAGTTCCAGAAGGGTCACTACTACGTGCTGTCGTTCCTGGACGAGGGCAAGGTGGTGAGCGAGCTCGAGCGGAGCCTGCGGATCGAGGAGTCGGTGCTTCGCTTCATGACCGTGAAGGTCGAGGACGAGGTGGCCGATATCGAGGCGCGCAAGGAACAGGCGCGCATCGCAGAGGCCGAGCAGGAGAAGCGTGCCGCCGAGAAGGTTGCCCGCGAGGCCGAGGAGGCCGAGGCGCGCGCGCAGGTCGAGGCTCAGGCTGCCGAGGAGGCGCGGGCGAAGGTCTCGGAGGAGGCGGAAGCTGCGGCCGCGGAAAAGGTAGAAGCTCCGGCTGAGGCAGCGGCTGCAGCTCCGGCTGAAGAAGCGGCTGCAGCTCCGGCTGAGGAAGCGGCTGCAGCTCCGGCTGAGAAAGAGGCGGAAGCCGCTAGTGCTGCTGAAGAAGACGAGGGCTCGGACGAGTCGGACGATGATGACGAGGAGGAGAAGTCATGAGCGAGTCCGACCGACCGCCCCGACCCGAGAGCACAGACCGTCCCGCACCGGCAGGCCCGGGCGGCGATCGTCGACCCAGCCGGGGACGTGAAGAAGGCCGCGGCAACTGGAGCGTCAGGGCGCGCCTACGTGCTCGTGCCCGCAAGAAGGCCCGCAAGGGCAAGAAGCGGATGTTCCAGCGGCGGAAGGTGTGCCGTTTCTGTGCCGACAAGAAACTCGCGCTCGACTACAAGGAGTCCAAGACGCTGCGGCTATTCATCTCC
Source organism: Myxococcota bacterium (assembly GCA_046583095.1). Classification (GTDB taxonomy): domain Bacteria; phylum Myxococcota_A; class UBA9160; order UBA9160; family UBA4427; genus JAJDAN01. Next base: position 12,047 of record JAYGDB010000161.1, read on the forward strand.
GAGACCGGCAAGGTGACGCCGCGGCGAATTTCAGGCACCTGCGCGAAGCACCAGCGGAAACTCGCCGTGGAGATCAAGCGAGCGCGGCAGATTGCGCTGCTCCCGTACGCGGCAAAGCACGTCTAGCGCGCCGACGGCCCCCGGACGACGAAAGGGAACCCTTCCATGGCCCAGATCAGGCTCATCCTCCGCGAGGACGTCCCGAAGCTCGGCTACGCGGGCGATGTCGTCGCCGTGAAGCCCGGATACGCTCGCAACTACCTGCTCCCGACGGGAAAGGCGAGCTTCGCCACCGCGGCACGCCTGAAGGAGGTGGAGCACCACACCCGCGTCATCGGCGAGCAGCAGGCCAAGGCCCTCAAGGATCTCGAGGGCTTCAAGCAGAAGGTCGAGTCGCTCACGCTCGAGGTCGAGGTGCAGGCAGGAGACGGCGGGAGGCTCTTCGGCTCCGTCACGATGCAGAATGTTGCCGACTTGCTCGCCGAAAAGGGTGTGGTGATCGACCGCCGCAAGTTGCAGTCTGACGGGGCGATCAAGAGCCTCGGCGAGCACGAGATTTCGCTGCGTCTCCATCGCGAACTCATCGCGAAGGTGAAAGTCGTCGTCACGGGCGGCGATGTCGTTGCCCCGCCGCCCGAGGAAGAGCCTGAGGCACCGATTGACGAGTCGGAAGAGCCCGAGGAGTCGGACGAGCCCGAGGCGCCGTCCCAGGAGTCGGACGAAGACGAGGAGAGCTGATCTTCTCGTCGCGCCGCGAGTGGTGAACCTGCGACGTCGTTTTGTTCCCACTTCCATCATTGGGCGAACGGCGACGGTTGGTATACTCGGCTGTCGCACGTTTCGTCGGGATGGGGGTGAGTGGAATGGAGGGAGTCGATCGCGGTCGAGACCGCGTTCCGCCCCACGACAGTTCGGCCGAGAAGGCGGTTCTGTCTGCCATCCTGCTCGACAACGCCGCGATCCGCGAGATCGCGGGCCAGATTACCGCCGACGACTTTTACGTTCCCGCCCATCGCCGCTTGTTCGGTGCGATGGAAGAACTCAATGATGCGAATCAGCCCGTCGATCTGACGACGCTGTCCGATTATCTCAAGTCACGCGACCTGCTCGACTCGATCGGCGGGCCGATGGTGCTTGCCGAGATCGCCGACTACGAGGCCACGGCCGCGAACGTTGTCTACTACAAGGACATCGTTCGCGACAAGTCGATCAAGCGGAGAGTCATCGAAACGGCGACCGAGATCGTCAACCTGGGCTTCGACCCGGCGGAGCCTTCGGAGCAACTCCTCGACGAGGCCGAGTCAAAGATCTTTGCGGTGGGCCAGAGCCAGGCGGCGACGAGCTTGAGTCCCCTCAGCGAAGCTGTGCTCGAGGCCGCCGATCACATCGATGTGTTGATGAGCCGCAGTGGCGAATTGACCGGTGTGCCGACGGGGTTCGCCGCGTTCGACAAGGAGACGGGCGGTCTCCAAGCCGGAGATCTGTTCGTCCTCGCGGCCCGGCCGGCAATGGGAAAGACCGCCCTGGCCCTGAACATCGCCCGCAACGCCGCCATCGACTACGACAAGAAGATCGCGATTTTCTCTCTCGAGATGACGACCCGCTCGCTGGTCCTGCGCCTTCTCTCGGCCGAGGCGGAGGTAGACTTCGCGGCGTTCCGCTCGGGCCTGATTGCCGTTGAGGCCCATGCCCGGCTGATGTCAGCTGCGGGCAGCATCTCGGACGCGAAGATTTTCATCGACGATTCCGGAGCGCCGAGCGTGCTCGAGATACGCGCAAAGAGCCGGCGGCTGCACGCCCGGGAGGGCGGTCTCGACATGGTGATCGTCGACTACCTGCAGCTGGCCCATGGCGACAGGAACACCCAGAGCCGTGAGCAGGAGATCTCCGAGATCAGCCGGGGCCTGAAGGGCCTTGCAAAGGAACTCGATATCCCGGTCATTGCCGTATCGCAGCTCAATCGTGGGCCGGAGACCCGGAAGGAGGACAAGCGCCCGATGCTCTCCGACCTGCGCGAGTCGGGCGCGATCGAGCAGGATGCGGACGTGATCGGCTTCATCTACCGGGATGTCGTCTACAACCGCGAGACCGAGTACGAAGATCTCGCCGAGCTGATCATTGCAAAGCAGCGAAATGGACCCACGGGTACGGTGAAGCTCAAGTTCGAGGGACGGTACGCGCGCTTCTCCGAATGGCCCCTGAGCGACGATCCCTACGATGGAGCGTCGGCCGCGGGCGGCTTCGTCCCGCCGCCTGCGGGTTCGGACGAGCCCTTCTAGCGGGCGTTCCCTGGCCACGCTTCGCAAGGCGCGCGCGCTTCGGCCCGGCGATACGATCGGCATCGCGGCACCCGCGAGCCCGATCGAGGAGGATGTCCTCGAGGCCGGCGAGCAGCTGATCCGCGCGTTGGGCTTCGAACCCGCGCGTGGCGAAGGCGTGACTGCGACGTACGGATACCTGGCCGGCGATGACGCGCGCCGGGCCGCCGAGCTGATGGCTCTGGCCACCGATCCTGACATCCACGGCATCCTTTGCGCCCGGGGCGGCTACGGCTGTCACCGCATGGTTTCCAAGCTCGACGACCGTGTCATCCGCAAGGCCGCCAAGCCCCTCGTGGGCTACAGCGACATCACCACTCTGCTGTTGTGGCAACGGCAAAGGGCGGGGCTGATTGGCGTGCACGGTCCCATGCTCGAGAGGGGCGAGTCGACCCCGGCGGAAGCGCATCGAGAACTCGCCCGCATGCTGATGGGGGAGGGCAAGCCGCCGCGATGGAGCGGAGAGACCTGGGTGGGCGGATCGCGAGAGGGGCGCTTGACCGGAGGCTCGCTGAGCCTCGTCGTCGCGAGTCTCGGAACGCCGTGGGAGATCGACACTCGCGACGGCATTCTACTGCTCGAAGAAGTCAACGAGGCGCCGTACCGGATCGACCGCGCGCTGCAGCAATTGCTCGCGGCCGGGAAGCTCGATGCACTTGCGGGCATCGGGATCGGCGAGATGAAGGACTGTGAGTCTGGCAGCGAGGGGCCGTCTGCGCGCGAAGTCCTGCGTGAAATTCTCACCCCCCTCGGCATCCCGACGCTGGTGGGATTGCCGTTCGGCCACGGTGAGTCCAACCGGCCGTGGCCCCACGGTGGTCGGGCAACCATCGACGCGGAGCGCGGTGAGCTCGAGTTGCTCGATTTCCCGGTAACGAGGCGGTAACGCATCGTGCAGGTTAGACTCGGCTCGCCCCCCCGTTACCTGTCCCTGCAGGGCAAGCGTTTGCAGAACGAGAGAGAGACGGCAGCATGAAGTGGGCCGTGGTCCGCCGGAAGCTCGCGCGGGTCGACCGTGCGCTCGACAAGGCCATCGAGGGAGCGCAGATCCCGGGCGCGGTGATCCTCGCGCAGATGCCGAAGGCCGGCGAGCTGATGGAGTTCCAGACGGTTCGCGGCATGGCGGTCGTCCAGCCCGAACGAATCCCGATGGCTCGAGAGACGATCTTCGATCTCGCCTCTCTGACCAAGCCGATTGTGACGATGACTTCGGTCCTGCTGCTGGTCGCCGAGGGCAAGCTCGAACTCGACGCGCCCGTTGCGAAGGTGCTGCCCGCCTTCGCCGAGCGCGACAAGGAGGAGGTAACCCTCCGACAACTGCTCAGCCACTCGTCGGGGCTGCGACCCTGGCGCGGTTTCCACGAGACCCTGCTCAAGAAGGAGCGCAAGACCGGCGAGCGGCTCATCGGCACTGTCGAGGGCCGTGATTGGATTCTCGATCGGGTGATTCGCTCGGCCCTCGTTCACGAGCCGGGTGCCGCCGCGGTCTATGGCGATCTCGACTTCATCGTTCTGGGTGCGGTCGTCGAGGCCGTCAGCGGACAGAGCCTCGACGTGTTCTGCCAGGAGCGGATCGTCGATCCGCTGGGTCTGCACGATACGCGCTTCCATCCGCAGCTTCGCGTGGAGGGTGGCGATGCCCCCGCTGCGATTCCCCACGATCGGTTGCGGCAGATCGCGGCGACCGAAAGCTGCGCGTGGCGAGATCGGATCCTGTGGGGCGAGGTCCACGATCCGAATGCATCGGCGATGGGCGGCGTTGCCGGGCATGCCGGACTCTTCTCCAGCGCGGACGACGTGATGAAGTTCGCGAAGGTCTGGCTCGACGTCTGGCACGGACGCAGCGACTTGCTTCCCCAGGCGGCCGTCCGCGAATTCTCGCGACGGCAGGACGGACCGGAGGGCTCCGACTGGGCCCTCGGCTGGGACACGCCTACGCCGGGACAGTCGTCCTCGGGCACTCAGTTCTCCGAGACCTCGATCGGACATCTCGGCTTCACGGGTACCTCCGTGTGGATCGACCTCGAGAAGGAGGCGATTGTCGTGATGCTCACGAATCGGGTGCATCTGATCGCGAAGAAGAGTCGCTTCGAGCTGCGCCCGATCGTGCACGACTTCGTGATGGACGCATTCGCGGCCGGATGAACGCGACGCCCCAGCACGTCCACTTCATCGCGATCGGCGGCACCGGGATGGGATCTCTGGCGGGCTTGCTGAAGGCCCGGGGCCTCACGGTGACCGGCTCGGACACTGGCCTGTATCCACCGATGAGCACCGCCCTCGAGCGCTGGCAGATCCCCGTGGCCGAGGGATTTTCTCCGGAGAACGTGGGCGATGATGTCGACCTCTTCGTGATCGGCAACGCGGTGCGTCCCGACAACTCGGAAGCGGCGGCCGCGATCGAGAGTGGTATTCCCTATCGCTCGTTCTCGGACGCACTGTACGAACTCGCGATGGTCGATAAGCACTCGGTGGTCGTTGCGGGGACCCACGGCAAGACGACTACGACGAACCTGACGGCGTTCCTGTTGGCCCGGGCCGACCGCGACCCCTCCCTTCTCGTCGGCGGCATCAGCCTCGACTTCGACGGCTCCTTCCGGGAGGGCGAGGGCGCCCACTTTGTCGTCGAGGGCGATGAGTATGACACCGCATTCTTCGACAAGACCCCCAAGTTCCTCCACTACCACCCGCGGACCTTGATCCTCACATCCGTCGAGTTCGACCACGCCGACATCTACCGCGATCTCGACCACGTGAAATCGGCGTTTCGCCAGCTCGTCACGTCGATGCCCGAGAACGGGACCATCGTTGCGGCGTGCGATCACGCGAACGTGCAGGATGTCGTGCGGGCGGCGCCCTGTCGGGTGATCTCCTACGGACTCTCCGCCGACGTGTCCTGGCGGGCGCAAGGCCTCGAATCCAGTGAGCGGGGAACTGGCTTCGAGTTGATCGTCGAGGGTGAGCTGCTGGGGATGGTCCAGGTGCCGTTCTACGGTGGCTTCAATGTCGAGAACGCCGTCGCAGCTCTCGCCGCGGCGACGGTGCTGGGCGTGCCCTTGCCGCGCTCGCTCGGGACGCTGAGTGAGGCGCGGGGTGTCAAGCGGCGGCAGGAAATTCGAGGCGAGGAAGCCGGCGTGGTCGTCATCGACGATTTCGCCCATCACCCGACGGCCGTGAAAGGGAGTATCGGGGCGTTGCGCGCCCGCTTCCCGGGCCGGCGTCTCGTCGCAATCTTCGAGCCGCGAACCAATACGAGCCGGCGTGCAATCTTTCAGGATGATTACGCGCGCGCCTTCGACGAAGCCGACCGCGCCCTCGTATACGAGGTGCCGGACGAGCCGATCTACAGCGCCACCGGGGAGGTCAGCGAGCGCTTTTCCTCCGCGGAGCTGTGCAGGGCCCTCACCCGCCGTGGACTCGCCGCCGACGCCCTTGACGAGGTCGACGCGATCGTCGAGTGCGTGGTGCGCGAAGCGCAGGAGGGGGACGTGGTGCTCGTCATGAGCAATGGCGGCTTCGAAGGGATCTGGGAGAAGTTGCTGGCGGGGCTGCGCGCTTCGCGGACGGCCTGACCGTGAGTGTCTCCTGGCTCCGCCGGGCGATGATCGACGGGGAGTCCCACCCGAGTCCGGTTATCATGCTTCTCGGACAGATGGGCGATCCTGCGTGAACGACCTCGAGTGGATGGAACTGCACCTTCGGTGCCTGTTCCAGCATGACGGGAACGGCCGGATTGTGCGGACGCGACAGCCGAACGGATGGCCGAGTCCGCTCTTCATCCTCGGAAGGACGCCGCTCGGGAACCTGTGGCGATTCCGAGACGATCTCGAGCCCGCGGTGGTTCGCGAACTCTCCCGTCTGGCTGGAATGGAAGCGCCGCTCCAGGAGGGGCATCTACCGCCCGAGAGAATCGAAGCGATTCGCTCCGTCCTCCGCTCGGCAGTCGAGATCGTCGTCGAGTTCCGTGGGCCGGTATTCCGGTTTCCCGAGGAGATTCGGCGATTCGAGCCCGACATCCTCCCGGTGGTGGCAGTCACGGCCGAGAACCAGTCTCTGCTCGAGGGGTCGTTTCCGGACGAGATCGCCGAACTCGCGGTACGCCAGCCCTTCCTTGCTGCGGTCGACGGCGAGCGGGCCGTCAGCTTCTGCTACCCCGCGCGTCCCCTGGAGGTGAAGGGGTGCGACTCCTGCGGCGCCTCGGAGGCGGGCATCGAGACGCTGTCCGTTTATCGGGGGCGCGGGCTCGCGCCGCGGGTCGCAGCGGCTTGGGGCCGCGCGCTGCGGGAGCAGGGGGGCGAGCCGCTGTACTCGACGAGTTGGGACAACAAGGCGTCGGTTGCGGTAGCGAGGAAGCTGGGTCTCGTCCCCTACGGAGAGGACATTTCTTTCTCCTGATGAAGGGAAATTCCCTCGGCGGAAACTTTTTTCATGAATCGATGAAAGCTTTTCGGTTCATGGGAAATGTTTGGGTTGCTCCCAATCTGGGCGCGGAGCGGTAAGAGTGTGTCTCCTCTCGGCTTTGGGTGTTATGAGGCGGTTGGCCCGAAACTTGCGTTCACTCTGAATTAAGCGCGGGAGTTTCCATTGTTGGGGTTACCGCGTGACTCCGTAGCGAGTGTCCGGCATGGGCACGCTGGGAACTTGGATTCTTGCGGGAGCTGAGCAGAAGCGACACAAGCTGAAGCTGAGTGGAAGGTTGCAGAGGTGGAGGTACGGGCTGCGGGGCCCTGCCTCCTACACGGGCCGTCGGCAGTCGTCGACGGCCCGTTTCTTTGCCTCGGGCTCGAGACTCGGGCGTCGCCCAATGGGCCCGAGGTGACAGCTGGCGTGTACGCCAAGCCGCCCAGGCCCGTGTCTCGATCCTCAGGGAGCGCCCCGTCTGGCGACTCAGCCGAAGTTCATGTCCTTCGAGATGATCGCGAAGCCGGTCGTGGCGGTCAGGCGCTTTCCGACGACGGCCTGGTAGTCAGGCGAGTCGTACCACTCCCGGGCTTTCTCGACGGACTCGAACTTCAAGACGACCGTCTGCGGGCCCGGGGGCTCGCCTTCGATCGTCTCCGCCGCGATGTCGAAGGACACCATTTCACCACCGAACTTGGCGATGGTGGGGCCGGCGCCCTGCGCGTATTCCTGGTAGAGGTCCGAGTCATTGACGACGTACTGAGCGATGAAATAGGCAGGCATGTCTCCGGAGATACCACAGCTCAGCTTAGGCGTCGCGCCCTCGCTCAGCCCGGTCCCAGCCCACTTCTGGGATAGGCTTCCGGTGATTGGGAGCCAGGAGGCACTCCATGCGATTTCAGGATCGCGTCGCGGTCGTTACCGGAGGCGCTTCGGGGTTCGGAGAGGCCATCTCGCGGCGTTTTGCCGCTGAGGGAGCGAGTGTCGTCGTTGCGGACCGCGATGCCGATGGCGCCCGCCGTGTCGTCGAGTCCATCGCGGCGGCCGGGGGCCGTGCAGTCTTGAGCGAGGTGGATGTCTCGGTATCGGCACAGGTGGCTCGGATGTTCGATACCGCCACGGCGTCCTTCGGGGGTGTGGACGTGATCGTGAACAATGCTGGTTTCTCTCACCGCTCGACTCCTCTCGCTGAGCTTCCGGAGGAGGAGTACGACCGGGTTTTCGACACGAATACGAAGGGGGTCTATCTCGGTGCGGTGCACGGCGTGCCGCATCTGCGCGCACGGGGCGGCGGTTCCATCGTGAACACGGCCTCGATCGGTGCCGTGCGGCCGCGTCCGAATCTCACCGCCTACAACGCCACCAAGGCCGCGGTCATTACGTTGACGCGTGGTCTTGCGACCGAACTCGGACGAGACGGCATCCGGGTCAACGCGGTTTGTCCGCTGGCCTCGGACACGAACTTCATGAGGTCGGCGCTCGGGGTCGAGAAGCTGCCGCCGAAGCTTCGGGAGACGATGGAGAAGGAGGTGCCCCTCGGACGGCTCACTCAGCCCGAAGATGTCGCGGGCGCAGTCCTCTTCCTCGCGTCGGACGACGCGTCCTTCTTGACGGGCGTCTGCCTGGATGTGGATGGCGGAAAGAGCATCGCCTGAGGTCGCTCTCGCCGAGACCCGCGAGTGGATCGAGCGGGTCGTGGTCGGGCTCGACCTCTGCCCCTTTGCTGCCGAGCCCCTGGGAGAGGAGCGCGTCCGCTTCCGGATGAGTGACGCGAGCACGCCGGAACGGCTCGCCTCCGATCTCGCGGAAGAGCTAGCCCGACTCGATCGGGAGCCTCGATCGGCGATCGAGACGACGCTGCTGATCCATCCGCAGGCCCTGCTCGACTTCGAGGTCTTCAACCAGTTTCTCGATGTAGGAGACGCCCTCCTCGAAGATCTCGCACTGGATGGGAAAATTCAGATCGTGGGTTTTCACCCGAACTACCGCTTCGCCGGTGCGGCGGCCGATGATCCGGCGAATGCGACCAACCGCTCGCCCCATCCGATGCTGCACCTGCTGCGCGAGGAGAGCGTCACAGCGGCCATCCAGGCGCATCCCGATCCGGAGGGCATTCCCCGGCAGAATGCCGAAAAGCTCAGACTTCGAGCCCGACAGCGCGCATGAGTTCGAGCGCGTTCGAACGCGTGACCACCCCGGGCCACAGGTGGTAGTCGAATCGCATCTGGCCGTCGTCGAGTTGATCCTGGAAGTGGACGTTCTCGATCGTCGGCGCGAGTTCGTCGGCGACCTGCGCCAGCGCGAGGTCGTGGGTGGTAACCAGTCCGACGGCGCCGAACCCGAGCAGGCTGCGCAGCACCGCTTCGGCGCCGATGCGACGGTCGTGTGAGTTCGTTCCGTGCAGCACCTCGTCGAGCAGGAAGAGCACGGCCTTCCCGCCCTCGGCCAGGCCCATCACCTGTCGGATGCGCTTGATCTCCGCGTAGAAGTGGGACGTGCCTTGCTGGAGCGAATCGATCACGTGCATCGAGGCACCGATCGCGAGCGGCGAGATCCGAAGCGAGCGCGCTCGGACCGGCGCACCTGCGAACGCCATCACCGCGGCGACACCGACGGTGCGCAGCAAGGTGCTTTTCCCCGACATGTTGGAGCCGCTCACCATGTAGGCCTGGCGCTCTCCCGAGAGATGCACTGAATTCCGGACGCAGCGGGCCGCCGGTAGCAGCGGATGCCCGAGATCCTCTCCCTCGAAGACGGTCTCTGTCTCGACGATCTCGGGGAACGGGTCTTCGGGGTGCTCGTACGCGTAGGACGCGAGAGCGCAGAGCGCTTCGTATTCGGCTGCCGCATCGACCCAACGCTCGAGAGCCGGGCCGTGATGGGCGCGCCAGTTCTCGACGGCGAGACCGAAGTGCGTGCCCCACAGCAGGAGGCCGCCGATGGGAGCGAAGAACTGGTTGCGCCGGGCCTCGAGTTGGTCGACCAGGCGCTGTAGTTGGGCGATGCGCCGGGAAGGTGGCAGACCCTCGCTCTGTAGGGCCCCTTGCAGGTGGAGGAGCCGTGGCGAATCCGCTGGCTCGAGTTCCAGGCGTGCGAACAGCCCCGACAGGAGAGCGAGGTCCCGCGTCGCACCGGAGGCGGACTGGATGCCGTGCCGAGCCCGGCGCCGCAGCGAAAACCCGATCCCGGTTTGAAGCGAGAGGGTGAAGAGCAGGGGGATCAGGCCGGCCTCGGTGAAGATGGCCGCCAGGGCGGCCGTGACGGACAGCGCTGTCGCTCCGAGTGCCGCCGCGCGCGGCAGCGTCGAGATCGGAGGGCCCGCCGTCGCGCCCCAACGGACCAGTGCCGCCGGATCGAGTAGCGAGCGCAAATCGTCGCCGAGCAGGCAGATGTCTTCGCGCAGGTCGAGACGCTCTCGAAGGTGGCTGACCGCGACTTGCCGGGCCCGGACCTCGGCAGCGGCTGCCGACAGGTCACGAGCCGGCTCGAGGAGCCAGGAAGCGAGCTTCTCTTCGCCCGCAGGCGTCCGGGCGGTGCAGAGAAGTTCGAAGAGCGAGCCCTCTCCGAAGAGATCCAGGTCTTCGGCAAACGGGTGTGCGACGGTGTCGTCCCGTCGACGCTGGTTGCCGGTTCCCGCCCAGCGATCCTCGAGTCGTGCAAGGCCGCGCTCGTAGAATGCAACGGATCGCTCGGAGCGTAGGCGGATCCGGATCACGCGGTCATGAACGATCAGCAACGCGACGAAGATCACGATCGTCAGGGCGAGCCAGATCCCGGAGAGATCTCGCGTGCCGAAGGTCAGGATCGATTCCACGACACCGAGCACGAACACGGCAAGCCGGACATTCGACAGGCGCGCATCCAGGGTCCGCCAGCGCCCTGCCGCCTGGCTGCGGGTCTTCAGGCGCCGTCCGTACTCCTCTGCGGCGGGCGAAGCGGCCTCGCGCGCCTCGTTCACGAGTACACCAGGAAGTGCGCTCCGTCTCCGGGGCGTCTCGCCGCTTCGATCGCTGCAGCGACGAACGCGCGGGCGCTCGCGACAGCTTCGGGGAGCGAAGCGCCCATGGCGAGATGCGCGGTGATCGCGGATGACAGCGCACAGCCGGTGCCGTGGACGGACTCGATTTCGATCCGCTCCGACTCCAGCCAGTGGAAATCGAGTGCGCCTTGCGCATCCGGCACGGCCAGGAGATCGGCGACCCCGGCCTCGCTCTGGTGCCCGCCCTTCACGAGCACGGCTCCGGCGCCGAGATCTTCGACGAAGAAGCGTGCGGCATCTTCCACGCCCGCACGTCGGGACACGTCGCGTCCACTGAGGGCTTCGGCTTCCGGCAGGTTCGGAGTCACGAGTTCACAGGTCCCGCACAAGGCCTGGAGGGCAGCCCAGGCGCGCCGCTCGAGAAGCGGGGCGCCGCTGCTCGAGAAGAGGATGGGATCGAGCACGACCGGAACTTCCCGCGCGAGATCCCCGAGGCCGAGGGTCACGTTCCGCACGACGTCGTCCGAGCCCAGGGCCCCGATCTTGATCGCCTGGGGTCGGATGTCCGACAGCAGCGTGCGCAGTTGCTCGAGTACCACCGAGGGAAACACCGGCAGGATGCTGTGCACCTTCTTGCTGTCCTGAATGGTGAGGGCTGACACGACCCCGGCGCCGTGAACACCGAGCTTGCGGAAGACCTGGAGGTCAGCCTGCAAGCCAGCGCCACCGGTGGGATCCGAGGCCGCGATACTGAGCGCGATGCGCATCGTACTGGATGGTAAGATCCACCCCCATGAGGCGCATCCCGCTCGGGTTCCTGGTTGCGCTCGTCCTGTGCCTGCCTGCGAACGCATGGGCCGGGTCGGAATCGTATCCCAGCGTCGTGATGATCTCGATGGACGGAACGCGGCCCGCCGACCTCGCGGCGGGAAGGCTGCCCAGCCTGACTGGCATGGCGGAGCGGGGCGCGATCGCGGAGAGGCTCCTTCCCTCGTTCCCGAGCAACACCTTTCCAAATCACGTGACCCTCGTGACCGGTGTCGCGCCGGAGCGGCACGGGATCGTGGATAACACCTTCGTCGATCCCGAGCGCGGGCTCTTCCAGAAGCAGGACATCCCCAACTGGATCGACGTCGAGCCGATCTGGTCCATCCTTTCGCGGGCGGGGATTCTCTCGGCGTCCTTCTACTGGGTGGGCTCGGAAGGCGACTGGCCGGGTGGCGAGGGGCCTCGCTATTGGAAGCCCTTCTCGAGCCGAACGAGCGAGACGAAGAAGGTCGAGCAGATCCTCGCGTGGCTGGATCTTCCCGAGCCCGAGAGGCCCCGCTTGATCACCAGCTGGTTCCACGGCGCCGATCACGAAAGTCACGACCACGGCCCCGACTCCGACGAGGTGGTGCGCTCGCTGAAGGTCCAGGACCGGGCTCTTCAGGTCCTCCTCGACGGGATCACCGAGCGCCGCCTATGGGAGTCGATGACCCTGCTCGTGATGTCCGATCACGGCATGATGCTCCCCGAGCGGCGGGTGGATCTCGCTGCGAGACTCGAGGCTGCGGGGATCGAGGCGCGGGTGATCGGAATCGGTGGTTTTGCGAGCGTGCGGGTCGGCGCCGAGGACGCCGGGGAGGCCGTGAGGATCGCGCGGGCGCTCGGCCTTGCCGCCTGGAAGCGAGCAGAGGCGCCGGCTGAGCTGAGGGTCGCGAATCCCCGCTTCGGTCCCGTCGTCGCCACGGCTCCGCGCGGGACCGCGATCGTTCATACCGGGCTGGTTCTGACCGGCTTCCACGGTCACGCGCCGGACGTCCCGGAGATGGCCGCGATCTTGGTGGCGGTGGGAAGGGGAGTTGCGCCGGGAACGAGACTCCCCGAGATTCGTAACGTCGATGTGGCACCCACGGTGCTGCGTCTGCTCGGCGTCGCCGTTCCGGATTGGATGGAAGGCCGGCCGATACTCGCACTGTCGGGGAGGTGAACGCATTGCGTACGATCCTGCTTTCCGTCTTCGTCGTCTGCCTCGCGGACGCAGCCCTTGCACAGTCTGCGCCCACTGCGTTGCCCACGGCCTGGTACGCGGCCACTCTCGTCGAGGACGAGAAGGGCGGGTTCTTGATGGTGCACTTCTGGTCGAAGGGTTCGCTCTTCCGATCCGAGGCGGTGCTGGCGGGACGCAAGATCGTGACGATCGTTGACCGCACCACCTACCACGTTATCGACGAGGCCTCGGGGCAGGGGATCGCGATCGAACGGTCCGAAGCGGCGCGCGCCCTTGACGTCCGGAGCCAGAGGCCGTTTGGGAACGAGCTCGAACAATTGCTCCGGAACGGGGGCGAGTTGATTGGCAGCGAACAGGCCAGGGGCCAACCCGTCGACGTCTATCGCCTCACCGACTCCCGAGGCCGCCGGACCATCTGGGTCTCCACCACGAAGCCGCCCGTCCCGTTATCGGTCCAGACCTACGATCGGGAGACTGCCACGACGGGCAAGGTCGACTACGTGAACTGGCTGCACAATCCGATGCTGGCCGACTCGTTCTTCGCCCCCAACCCGCGTGTGAAGATGGAGCGGTTCAGCTACGAGGAGTACCGCAAGCAGAGTCGGAGGGCGCCGGTCGGCCCGGCGCCGGTTCTGTACCGGCATCTGCTCCACGGCGAGGGCTAGTACTCCGAGCGGCGTCGGGAGTCGTGTCGCTCAGCTCTGGACCCAGGTGATGTTCGCATCCGCTGCCATCGAGTTGCGCGCGGCGAGCACCGCCAGCTTCCGGACGACGGTATCGGCGAGCCTCTGGAAGGCCGCGGCTGCCTGCGAGTCCGGCGAGTGCACGACGATCGGCCGTCCTTGGTCACCGCCTTCGACGATGCGCGGGTCGATCGGCACCTCGCCCAGGAAGTCGACCCCCAGTTCGTCAGAGATCCGCTTCCCACCGCCTTCGCCAAAGATGTAGTACTTCTTGTCGGGAAGCTCGGGTGGCGTGAAATAGGACATGTTCTCGATCACGCCGAGGACCGGGACCTCCACTTTCTCGAACATGCGGAGCCCCTTCCGGGCGTCCACGAGCGACAGGTCGTTCGATGTCGTCACGATCACCGCACCCGAGATGGGCGCCATCTGGGTGAGGGTGAGGGCCGCGTCGCCGGTGCCGGGCGGCAGATCGAGCACCAGGTAGTCGAGTTCTCCCCACTCGACATCGGTGAGAAACTGCTTGATGAGCCCATGCACCATCGGACCCCGCCAGATCACCGGGGACTCCTCGGTGAGGAAGAAACCCATCGACATCAGCCGCAGCCCGTAGGCCTCTATGGGGTAGATGCGCTTGTTCTCGGCAGTGGGCCGCTCGCTCACACCCGTGAGCAGCGGGAGCGAGGGGCCATAGACATCGGCGTCGAGTACGCCCACCTCGGCACCGCTGGCGCGCAGGCACAGGGCGAGGTTGATGGCCGTCGTGCTCTTGCCCACGCCGCCCTTGCCGGACGCGACCGCGATGGTGTTGCGGACGCCCGGCAGTACCTCGGTGTTGGTGGTGGGGACGCTCGTCCGGGTCTGCGAGGTCATGTTGACGTCCACGGCAGCCACGCCCTCGAGAGACTCGACGCGCTCGCGCGCCGAGCGTTCGAACTCGGCCTTCACGGGACACGCCGGGGTCGTAAGCTCGATGTCGAAGGCCACCTTGCCGCCGTCGATCTCGATGTTCTTCACGAACCCGAGTTCGACGATGCTCTTGTTGAAGTCGGGATCGACGATCGGACGCAGGGCGTCGAGGATTTGACCCTCAGAGATCTGGGCGGCGGACATGCTGGCTCCTCGGTGTGCAAGGCTCCGCGCCTGGAAGGCGAGCGGGTTTCGAACATAGCGCAGGGAGGCTCGCTGGCGGCGTCAGGCGGCCTTCGACGAGGCCTGGACGAACACGTCGTAGTAGCCGCGAGCAATCAGTGCCCCGTCGAGGGCTCCGCGCTCCTTCAGGAGCCGGTGCATGCGCGGCAGGTTGTAGTGGGGGACGGTCATCAGCAGGTGGTGCTCGAGGTGGTAGTTGACCCGGTTCGGTGCCAGGAGCAGTCGTTCCCACCAGCCGGCAAGGGTCGTTCGGGTGTTGCCCAGTGGGTCGTCCTGGGCGGTCGCGAGTGCGTGCTCGGCAATCGAGCGCAGCCGAGTGACGAGCCTGTAGCTGGTGAACCAGGCTACCGCCCACAGGAGATAGAGCTCCGGGTGACCGAAGCCAGCGAGGACTCCGAAGAGAGCTGCGTTCGAGACGATCACCGGCGCCAACTTGTGCCAGCCGACATCCGGGCGCTGGCCTGCGGACATTCCCATGTTCCGCATGTTGTTCTTGCTGGCCGTGCCGAGATCTCGGCTTAGAACCGCGAGGAACTGCTTCCATCCAGTCTGGCCGGACAGATCGCGCCAGATCTTCCGGCGGAAGCTCGCGCGCGTGATCGGGAAGGGCGTGACGAGACCGAGATCCGGATCCTTGTCGGTGCCTGTGTTGCCGTGGTGGAGCAGGTGATAGCTGCGGTACGGCGCGACCTCGGCCCACACCGGGTACGCGGCCAGCCAGTTGCAGGCGAGATCGTTCAGCTTCCGGTTCGTGAACATCGTGTGGTGGGCGGCCTCGTGCATGATGACGGCCATGCCGAGCTGCCGCCCTCCGATCAGGAGCAGCGCAGCGAAGATCGTTGCGGGGTTCGGGGCCCAAGCGACGAGAGAGAACGAGGCGAAGACGATTGCCCAGTTGAGGCCGAGGCTGAACCAGCCGCGCCAGTTCTGGATCTCCAACAGGGAATCGAGTTCCTCGCGCGAGAGCACCTTGCGCCAGGAAGGCGGGCGCTCGGACTCTGTGACCGTCTCACGCATGCAGGCTCTCCGGACTCGACCGCAGAAGCGCTGCGTCGGCGACGCGCAGGTCGGTCGGGGTTCGCATGTGCGGCACGTCAAAGCGCGCCAGGAAGTCCGCCCAGCAACGTCGGCCCACCTCGTCGTAGACACGCATGGCCTCGACCAGTGCCTCGCGCTCACCAGCGGGGACGATCTCTTCGGGGAGCAGCGGATCGAGCGCGACTTGTCGCAGCACCTGGCCGCCGATGAGGAAGGTCTCGACCATCGCCTCTTCCGGCGACAGGGCGGACAGGTTCGCCTGGCTCTCGGCGAGTTGGCGGCGCGAGCGACCGTAGGCGCCGACGGCTTCGGCAGAGTCCCAGAGGTCGATTGCGCGTTGCTCCGTCTGCGCGTCGAGCCGAGTGAGCCCCACCACCAGCCCGCCCTCTTGCAGACTCGGATCGAGCGCGTGGAGTCGGTCCCGTGCCCGTTCGACGCCGCCTGCCAGGTTGTCGGGACGCACCCGGAGGTGCGGCTCGAGCGTTCGGAAGCCGAGCAGGTTGAGCGCGCGCTCGCGGCGCGAGGCCAGCCGCCGGCTCAGGCGCTTGCTCCCGCTTTCGATCAGTCCGATCCAGCCGCGATCGTTCCAGTTCCGCACGTCTTCGTGACGGGTCTTCCAGGCCGCGACCTCGCGTCGTATCGCCTCGGCGCGCGCGCCGAGCCGATAACGCCCACGCTCATCGCGTTCGACGGTTTCCGCGGCGTGAAGGCGGGTGAGGGCGACCCGGATACTGTTTTCTGCGATCCCGAAGCTGCGCCCAGCGGCCACCAATGCACGCACGGGCATCGAGCCGCGGCGAGAACGGGGCAGGGTGGAGAGCAGATCGGTGATCAGGCTCTTGGGCGAGGGTTTCACGGCGGAAATATTACATAAAATGTTAATAATAGCAATAATATGTAATGAAACCTCTATTGGGGCGCCGCTCACGTGTCGGACTCGTGATAAGTTGAGCGCCCGATGCAGCCGAAGCGAAAGTGGTTTCTCGCGTTCTTCGCAGTCGCCTACCCGCTCGACCAGGCCACCAAGCTCTGGATCGTCGACGACTTCTACTACGGCGAGACCCTGACCGTCATCTCGGGCTTCTTCGACCTCACCCACGTCCGGAACCCCGGCGGCGCCTTCAGCATGTTCACCGGCGGCGACCCGGAATACCGGCTGGCCTTCTTCCTGGCCGCGGGCGCAATCGCGGTTGCGCTGCTGCTCGTCTTCTACCGGAGGCTGCCCGCCAACGCCTGGGTCTCGGCGGCCGCTCTCGGCGGCATCCTGGGCGGCGCGCTCGGGAACCTCACCGACCGGATTGTCTACGGCGAAGTGATCGACTGGCTCGACTTCTATATCGGCTCCTACTCCTGGCCAACGTTCAACGTGGCCGACTCCTGTATCGTCGTAGGGGTGTGCGTCCTGATCCTCGAAGTATTTCTGGATCCCGAGGACGAGGAAGGCGACGAGTTGGTGGGGAGCCGCGAGCAGTCCTCCGCGTGACCGAAGACGCCACCCGTAACGCCTACGCGACCACCTATGCGAGGGCGGCCGGCGACCCCGAAGCGTTCTGGGCCGACGCGGCAAGTGGTGTCGAGTGGGAACGCGAATGGGATCGGGTGCTGGAGACCTCTGAGTTCCCCTCTGGGCGCTGGTTCACGGGTGCTCTCCTCAATACCTGCCACAACGCGGTCGACCGCCACGTCGAGGCCGGACACGGTGATCGCATCGCACTCGTTCACGACAGCGCGATGCTGGGCAGCGTCCGGCGCTTCACGTTCGGCGAGCTTCGGGACGAAGTGGCGCGCTTTGCAGGGGTTCTCGCGAGCCTGGGGGTCGGGCGGGGCGACCGGGTGCTGCTCTACATGCCGATGGTGCCCGAGGCCGTGGTGGCGATGCTCGCCTG